>JBBAWG010000036.1:2505-12638 GCA_040397305.1 Methylacidiphilales bacterium
CTTTTTGCGCCAAATTTTCATCCGGCCTTTGCCGGCGTGGCGGGGGCCCGCAAGACCCTGGCCGCACAGGGGAAACGAACGGGGTTTCACATGCTGGGGCCGCTGGTGAATCCCGTTCGCCCCGAGGTGCGGATGATCGGGGTGTTCCGGGAAGAGGATATGGAAAAGCTGGCCGGGGCCCTGGAGAGGTTGGGGTGTCCGGCTTTCGCCGTGATTTTTGGGGAGGATGAAAAGGGTGCGCCTTTGGGGGAGTTATCCCCGCTGGGAAGGAGCCGTTTGAGGGGGAGTCTGCATGGAAAATCTTTTGATCTGACGGAGGAACGATCCGCGGAAGCCCGGGGTGTTTCCCAAGACCTGGAAGCGGGGGACGCCAAGCAAAGCGCCGCCAAAATCACCGAAGTGTTGGAAGGGGCGGGTCTGCCGGCGGTGAGGGATGCCGTGGCGTGGAATGCCGGGGTGATCCTTTGGTTGGCGGGTCAGGCGAAAGATTGGGCGGAAGGAAGAAAGAAAGCCGACGAGACCATCTCCCAAGGCGCGGCGAGGGCGCTGTTGGAAAGGTGGAAGACGTGGAGTCGAGGAAGACTCGTTTAAAAAGATAAGAAGATTGGAGAACCCGAGAGGGGTTTAGTTTTTTAGGCTTTAGGGAAGGAGGGTAGTTCGAGGCTACCAGGTTCCCTCCTTGGCTAAGGGCTAAACCGCTAAACAGCTTCCCCCAGAAAAGGGTTGGAGGATTTTTCGCGACCGACGGTGGTGGTGGGGCCGTGGCCGGGGTAGACCGCCGTGGTTTCGGGGAGAGTGAGAATTTTTTTACGAATACCGGACAGGAGCAGGTCCCGGTCGCCCCCGGGCAGGTCCCAGCGGCCGACCCCATCGGCAAAGAGCACATCGCCGCCAAAAAGCTGGCCGGAATTGGGAAGATAGAGGCAAAGGCTGCCGGGGCAGTGGCCGGGGACGTGGAGGAGTTTGGCTTGGGTCCATTCAGCCGGGACGGGGCTGGATTCGTCCAGCAGCCGGGTGGCTTGGACCGGGCGAAGGCGCTGGGGCAGGCCGAAGGCGAGCATGGAGTCGGGCTCGAGGCAGAGGAAGGCGGTGTCGGGGTGGTAGTAGACGGGGCAACCGGCCCAGTCGGCGAGGTCGGCCGCGTCCCAGATGTGGTCCCAGTGGCCGTGGGTGAGGAGGAGGGAGTGCGGCTTGATCTTTTTTTTCTTCAGGAAGTCGAGGAAGCCTTCGGGGGCATCGATGGCAAGGCGGTGGCCGCTGAGGTCGAGGAGGTAGGCGTTGGTGGCGGCGAGGCCGCCGCAGTAGCTCAAGGGTTCAGACATGGATCATCCTTCTTAAGGCCATTCGTTACCGTTTACGATTCCGTTTCGGTTGCCCGAAAAACGGGAAGCGGGCGGGTTGGAGATGAGGAAGGAAGAAGGTAAGATCCAAAACATGAAGATTTTTTGGGTAGCCGGCTTCCTTGCTTTGGCTGCGGGTGGGGTGTGGGCAGAGGAGAAGCCGAAGGAAGAGAAGAAGGTTGAGCCCGCGGGGTTGAGTGTGGAGGAGAACCTGAAACTAGGGCGGGGGATGGCTTTTCAGGCTTTTACCGCGGAGCAGCAAGAGGCATGGAGGGCGGCGAAAGATCTGTACACGGCGGCCCTGGAAAAAGCCCCGGAGATTCCCTGGATCCGGTTGCGGCGCGGGTTCTGTCTGGTGAAGCTGGAGGACCTGGAGGCGGCCCGACTGGATTTTGAAAAAGCCGTTTCGCAGGGGATTTCGAAGGACAAGAACGATGCCAGCAACGATCTGCAGAGTCTGATCACCTTGCGGTCGAAGGGGGGGCCGATGGGGGAGTTCCGGGACCCGAAGGCGGCGATCGCTCTTTCGATCCGTTTGGTGGATCTAGACCGCAATACGGACAACATTTTATTGGAGGCGGCCTGTTTGGCGGAGTCGGACCAGTACATGCGGGCTCAGGAGCTGCTGGTGGGGCGGTTACGGGAAGTGGAGGGCGCGGAGGAGAAGGTGCGGCTCCAAGAGGCGATCGAGACGTTCCGGCGCCAGAGCAAGTTCGGCCCCGCACTGGAGGGACTGGAATTGGAGAAGGAAGGGAAGTTTCTTGAGGCGCTGGACCGTTACACGGCGGTGCTGGATCAGGCTCCCGATACGGCCTGGGTCCTGGTGCGGCGCGCCCACTGTCTGGCGCGGACGGGGGATCCGGCCGGGGCGAAAGCGGATCTGCGTCGGGCCACTCGATTGATTCCCGAAACCGCCACGGATCGGGTGATGTTGGCCTGGGCGAAGGCGACCTGTCCTTATCTCGAGTACCGGGACGGAGCCGGGGCGGTGAGCCTGGCGAAGAGGGCGATCCAGGATGAGCCGCTCATCCAGACCTACGCCATTCTGGCCGCGGGGTACGCGGAGCTGGGGGATTTCCGCAAGGCCCAGGAGACGGTGATGCTGGCCCTGAGCAAGGGTCCGACCCCCGAGGAGAAGAAAATGCTCGAGGAAAAGCTGGTGCAGTTCCGCGAAAAGAAGTCCCGCCGAGACGAGTGGGCGCCCCGGGGAGGGGGTTCCGATCCTGCCTAAGGTTTGGTCGCGCCAGTTTTTTCAGCTAGCAACCTAGGATGTCATGGAAGCGCATCGGGGGAATTCTGGCGGCCGTGTGGCTGGCGGGATGCAGCAAGGGCGGAATGGATAAAAGTCCGCTCATCGACCGGGAAATCTTTTTCGGCAATCCGGCGCTGGCCAGTCCCCAGGTTTCCCCAGACGGGCGGTGGGTGGCCTTTCTCCAGGAGCGTCATGGCATCCTGAATCTGCATTTGGTGGCCTGGGGGCAACCGACGGGGAGTGCCCGCCCTTTGACGGATGAGAAAGAGCGACCGCCCGCGGGATTTACGTGGACGAGGGATTCGAGGTTCCTGCTGGTCTCCCAGGATTCGGGGGGGGACGAAAATTACCGGCTCCGCCGGCTGGAGTTGTCAGCACCGGCCGATTCCGCCACGGGGCTGCCGGTGGCCCAGGAGGTTGCCCTGAAGAAGGGGGCGCGGGCGATGGTGATGGCCCTCCCAAGGGGGCGCCCCGGCGAAGCCCTTCTGTTGGTGAACGAAAGGGACGAGAAGTTTTTCGATGTGGAGAAATTGAACATCGATACCCTGGAAAGAACCCCTGTCTGGGAAAACCGGGAAGGTTGTGCGGATATCATCGCGGATTTGGATGGAAAGATCCGGTTGGCGACGCGGATGACGGCCGACGGGGGGACGGAGCTTTTTCGGGTCGACGGCAAGAAACTCTCTCCGCCCATCCTGAAGGCAACCTGGCAGGAGGGCATGGGAGGTTTCCGATTCCGACCCGGGAACCAGACCGCCTATGTGGAGACGAACGTGGGAGCCGAGCATGATCTTTCCTATCTGGCGGAGATGGATCCGCGGACGGGGGATCTGCAGAAGCTGGAGTCGGATCCCCTTGGGCGGGTGGACATATCGCGGGCGGCCTTTTCCGAGGCAACCGACGAACTGGTGGGGACGGTTTACCTGGATGACCGGAAACGGAACTACTGGCGGGACGCGGCCTTCGAGTCCGATTTCAAGCATTTACGGGATCAATTCCCGGGACAGGAAGTGGGACTGGCCGACATGTCGGGGGACGACAGGAAGTGGATGGTGTTGGTCACTGCGGATACCGATCCGGGCACGTACTATTTCTTTGATCGTGACGGGAGGAATCTCGTGAAGTTCGGCGAGCTCCGGCCGGATCTCCCCAAGGAGCGGCTTTCTCCCATGATGCCGATTCGTTACGCCTCTTCGGATGGGCTGGAAATTCCCGCTTATTTGACCCTGCCCCAGCACCGCGAGGGTAAAAACCTGCCGCTCTTGGTGATGCCCCATGGGGGGCCATGGGCGCGGGATTACTGGGGATACAACGGGAACGCCCAGTTTTTTGCCAACCGGGGGCTGGCGGTCTTGCAACCGAATTTCAGGCAGTCGACCGGGTATGGGAAGAAATTTTATGCAGCGGGGCGCCACCAGTGGGGCGAGAAGATGCAGGATGATCTGACCTGGGGGGTTAAGCATCTGGTGGAAAAAGGGGTGGTCGATCCCAAGCGGGTGGCGATTTATGGTGGCAGTTACGGGGGGTACGCGGCTTTGGCCGGATTGGCCTTCACCCCGGAGGTTTATGCGGCGGGCGCTTCCTTTGTCGGGCCCTCCAACCTGTTCACCTTGTTGAACTCGATTCCCCCGTATTGGGAGTCCGTCCGGCGGCAGTTTGATTATTTTGTGGGGAATCCGTCCGATGCGCAGGATCAGGAGAGGCTGAAACGGCAATCGCCGCTGTTTTCCGTGGAGAAAATGAAGGCTCCGCTCCTGGTGGTCCAGGGGGCAAATGATCCGCGGGTGAAAAAAGCGGAGTCCGACCAGATCGTGGAGGCCTACCGGAAACGGGGTTTGGCGGTGGAGTATCTGGTGGCGGGGGATGAGGGGCATGGGTTTGCCCGGCCGGATAACCGTTTGGCGGCGATGCTGGTTCTGGAGAGGTTTCTCCATCGCCACGTGGGAAGCGACCTGCAAAAAGCGGCCCCGGATTGGATGGAAAAGAAGGCCCAAGCCCTGGAAAAAGCCGGCACAGTTCGCGACGGTACAAAAAAGTAAAAAATTCTGGCCGCCCCTTCTGGCCGGCTTCAGTGGACAAATTCACAGGTGTTTTTCCAGAGGAGAAACGCCGAAATACCCTCAAGTTATTCACAGTTAATTTTGACCGAGAACAGATTGGAATTGGTTGTTTTTGGGGCTGGATTAGAAATGATTCCAGTTCATTGAAAGAACAGAGTCTGGTGAGGGAGGCGAAAGCTTGCTCTCACTTGAAGGCTCTCAGGATAGCCCCAGGTAACTGGGGAAAGGTCGGAGCGACTTGACGGCTCTGGCCCCCAAGTTGGATCACAAGTCCAGTCTGGGCATGTCTCACCGGATCCCGCGGCCGGGGTCGCACCCGGAAAGCATCGGGCGAGTCGGCAGCCGAAAGGCACGACGAGCTTGGTGTCCGTAGAATGCGAATTAGGGGTTCGAGAGGTTGGCGGCGATAACTAAAGAAACCGCTCGCTAATCCAGTCACGTTGGGAAGGCAGTTTCGGCCTTCCTGGCGAACACAGACGCTCCAAGAAAAGGGCGCTGGTTGCTGCTGTGAGAAACGTCAGGTGTTCGTGGTCAGCCTGAGTATGGGAGTATGAAAAAGCTCCTGTCTCCAAGGTTCCCCCTGATGCGGGGGGAAAGCGAAAGGGGCTGGTAAACGGATAGGCGGGGTCGGGTGGCTGGACCGGCGGGTCTGGCCTACAAAAGCCCGGCTCCGGGTTTGGGAGGCGCAACCGAGAGGGGTGTCGCCCAACTACGAGGAAAAAGCAACCTGAGAGGTAAGAAGCTAGACCCGTGGCGGGGGGCCAACGCGGCGCCAAAAGCGCTGGCTGTCCCTCCGATCATAGGCGGTGATTCACAAAGAAACCTGTCACAGGGTAATTCTCGTGGGTGAGTCAACGCCGTGTTTGGCGCGCCCGTGCCGGCAGGTACGGACCGAACCAAGCAAAGAGGCTTCACTCAATAGACTGCGATCAGGGATGGTCGTGGCGGCCCTGCTATGAGGCCGGAACGTCTCCCCCGCCGTGACGCGGGGGCGGTGAATAGCGTCGGGGAACTGGCAGCCGAATGAAGAAGCAGGATCGGTCGAAAGACAGGTCCAGGCGCCAAATAGCCAGTCGATGGGGAAGAGAGCGTGGCGAACTCCCACTCCCGTATGAACCCTTGGAGGCAAAACCTCCAAGGGTTCTTTTTTTGTCCAAACCCCTGCCGGGCAAAGTCTAGGCGCTTGAAAAAATTGCCATTCCCGATCGGGAAATTCGTTGACCCACGTGGCGTAAACTGGTTTAATTTCCAGCTCATCTTATCCGGAGGTTCATGTGGCTAAAAGGTTAGGCATCAAAGCGAAACTGCGGTCGGAAATCGGGGGGCGTCGCCCCCACCGAATCCGGGCGAATGGTCGTGTTCCGGCGGTGCTTTATGGAAGCGGCAAGGCCGAAGCACTGGAACTGAACGGCCGTGAAATTGCCGAGGCGCTCCTGGGAGCTTCCTCCGACAGCGTGCTCGTGGATCTGACGGTTGAAGGTGAGGGGGGTGCGGTCACCAAAAAAATGGCCCTGATCCGAGAGGTTCAGCACGACCCCCTCAAAGACACGATTGAACACGTGGATTTTCATCAGGTGGAGGAAAGCAAAAAACTTCGCGTGGATGTGTCGGTGCACGAGGTGGGAGAGGCCGTCGGGGTTCGCACGGGCGGCGGCATTCTCGACCACGCTCTTCGTACGTTGCGGGTGGAGTGTCTTCCTAAGGATCTGCCTGACCGGATCGACGTGGATGTCTCCGCTCTCGAAGTGGGGCAGTCGATTCACGTGAGCGAGGTGAAACTTCCCGCGGGTGTCTCGGTGCTCAATGCCAAGGAACTTCCGGTATTCATGGTGCTCTTGCCGACCGTCGAGGAGGAACCCGTGGCCGGTGCCGCGGCCGCGGCGACCGAGCCCGAAGTCATCCGGGAAAAGAAGGTGGGAGAAGAAGGCGAAGCGGCCGGCGAAAAGAAGGACGGCAAAGCCGACGCCAAGAAAGATGCGAAAGAACCCGCGAAGGCGGAAGCCAAGGAGGGAGCCAAAAAGGAACCGGCCAAGAAGTAAGCGGCGGCAGTTTTCATGGAGATCTGTCTCGTCGCCGGATTGGGAAACGAGGGTTCCGCCTACCGGGGAACCCGTCACAATTTCGGTTTCGAGGTGGTCGATCAGCTGGCCGCCGGGCAGGGAGTCGCCTGGGAGAAAAGCCGCCATGCCGAGGCATGGGAGGCCCGTTTGCCGGGCAACCGGATCCTGCTCAAGCCGACCACGATGATGAACGCCTCAGGAGAGGCCATCCGGGCGGCCGTCGATTGGTGGAAGGTTCCTTTGAAAAATTTTATGGTCATTGTCGACGACATCGATTTGCCCTTGGGCCGCCTGCGCATCCGGGCGGAGGGTTCCAGCGGAGGGCATCGCGGCCTCGAATCCATCGAGACCCTTTTGGGGACACGGGAATTCGTTCGCCTGCGTGGGGGAGTGGGGCGTCCGGCGGAACATCGCGAAGCCGCGGATCACGTGTTGGAAACTTTTACCCAGGAGGAGCGGCCCGTGGTCGCCCGAATGGTGACGGCGGCCGCGGAAGCGGCGGAGGCTTGGTGGCAGGACGGCTGGGAAGCTGCCCTCCCGCTGGGCAACCGGAAAGTGGAGGCATGAAAACATACGACCTGTTGGTGATTTTGGATCTGGCCGGCAAGGAGGAGTCCCTCCCCGAGGCTTTGGCCGTGGTGGAGAACGAGGTGAAATCCATCGGTGGGCGGGTGATCCGCACGCAGAAGATGGATCGAAAAAAATTCGAGTACGTCGCCGGTTCTTTGGAGTCCGGATTTTATGCCAATCTGACGTGCCATCTCCCGCCCCAGGAAATCGGCAAGCTTCGTGGCAAACTGGAGCTGTGCGCCCCGGTGTACCGGCATCTGCTGGTGGCCGTGGCCGAGAATGAAGGCAAGGCGAAAGCCAAGGCGCCGGCGGAGGCTGCCGCTTAAAGGGAGCGACCGTGGCCAGTCTCAACAAAGTTTTTTTGATGGGGAATCTCACCCGCGATCCGGAGGTGCGTCATACGCCCAAGGGAACGGCGGTGGGGGATTTGGCCATGGCGATCAATCTCACCTACCGCGCCCAGGACGGGACGGAAAAGGAGGAGGTCTGCTACGTGGATGTGGTGGTCTGGGGCCGTCAGGCGGAAACCTGCCGGGACTATCTATCCAAGGGGGCGCCGATTTTTGTGGAAGGCCGGCTTCAGCTCGACCAGTGGGAAGGTCCGGAGGGCGAAAAGAAGAGCCGCCTGCGGGTGCGGGCCGATCGGGTGCAGTTTTTGTCCCGCGGGGGTGGAGGCGGTGGCGGGGCAGCGCGTGGACCTCGGGCGGAAGGCGGGCCGGCTCGGGAGCGGGGAGGCGAATCTCCGGCTCCCTCGAAAGCCCCGCCGGCGGAAGCCGCCGACGATGACGTTCCTTTTTAAACCAACGCAAGGAGTCCAACTATGAACCTCGAAGTCATCCTCAAAGGCCCGGTCCGCGGATTGGGCGCCGAAGCCGATCTAGTCAAAGTCCGTCCAGGCTATGCCCGGAATTTTCTTTTTCCCAACGGTCTGGCCGCCCCGGTCAGTGCTTCGAGCAAAAAGCAGCTCGAGGCCCTCAAGAAGCGGCGGGTGGAGCGGGAGGCGGCCGAGACGGCAGAGGCGGAGGAAAAGGCGGGTCGTTTGGCCCGGGTGGTGCTGAATTTTGAGCTGAAACAGGCCGAAGACGGTGCCTCCAAGCTGTTCGGGTCGATCACCACCGGGGAAATTGCGGCCGCCTTGGCCGAAAAGGGCTTTGCGGTTGAGAAAAGAGATATCGATCTTTCCAAGGTGCTGAACCTGGCCGGGGAACACGAAGTGGTGGTGCATTTGGGTTATTCGGTGAAAAGCACCGTGAAGGTAAAAATCTCAGGCAAGTCGGAGGAGGGATCCGAGAAGGCGCCCAAGGCTAGAAAAAGCCGAAAAAACACGGATGACGGAGATAAGGTTTCGAAAGAAGAAAACGATTAATTTCGTTACGTTAAGTATTTAATAATCAATAAGTAATAAATTGTTTAAGCAGCTATCGACAAACGCTTATTGATAGCTATTTACGCAGTTTACCGTGAAAAAATCGGGCTATGCATCGGGTGTGCTCAAGAAGGCCATTTTTGGCCTAAAGGCACCCTTTTTTCTCTGTGCGGGCCTGGTTCTGACGGGTTCCTTGGTTTCGGCCCAACCCGCAGAGACTGAATCCTCGTCAGCGGCGGAAACTACTTCCCAACCCAGTCAGACCCGGGCCAAGACCTTTGTTCCCTCCCCGTCGGCTTCGGATCGGACTGCGGGTGCGGGCCAGATCAAGATCCTGGAAATCGAGTTTTCCTCCCGCCGAGAGGATGTCCCCATCAACGAGGACAAGATCCGTCAAAACATGCGGAGCACCAAAGGAGGAGTCTACGCCCAGCAGACGGTGGACGGGGATATTGAGAGCCTTTACGCCACAGGGGACTACAGCAATGTGCAGATCGTGACCTCAGAGATGAGGTCGGAGGATGGCGAGCGGGGTGTGCGGTTGTCGGTCTTGGTGGATCCCAAAGTGCGCGTTTCCGACGTGGAAGTAAAACGCAAGCGGGCAGACGGTGGCATGGATGATCAGTTGTCGGTCGATAAGGAGGACTTGCTGGATCTTAAGCTCAAGGCCCTGACGGCCAGCGATGAGAAGGGGGCGCAAGCCCTGGCCAACGCCTTCAAGAAGAAGGAAACAGTGACCAAGCCAGGAGACATTCTTTCCGAGGAGCGCCTCCGCCGCGACGCCGTCGCCATGGAGGATTTCTATCGGGACAAAGGATACAAGGATGTGAAGATCAATGCGCAGACCACTGCGGTCGAGGGAGGGGAGGCGAAAGTCACCTTTGAAATCGACGAGGGACTGCGCGGCTTTATTTCCAAAATCCGTTTTATCGGGAACCAGGCGGCCTCCTCGGAGGAGTTGACGAAAGTGGTGAAGCTGAAACCCCGCGCTTGGTGGCAGATTTTCAGCAAATCCGACCGGTATGAGGAGTTGGCGATGAAAGATGATATCGCCCGACTCAAAAACCATTACCTCAACCGGGGTTATATTGATGTCAGCGTGACGGGTTCCATCGCTCTCCCCCGTAATGTTCGCAACGAGGAAGCCCAGGCGGACGAAGCCAAGCGCGACGAAACCCGTCCGGAGGATTTCGACCCGGACAGTATTCCGGCAGAAGATCTCATCCTGACCTACCGCATTGAGGAGGGACGGCAGTACCGGGTAGGCAACCTTACGGTCGACGGCAACACCTTCTTTTCGACCGACGACTTGCAGAACGAGCTCCAAAACAAGTCCAAGCTCAAAGAAATTTTTGATCAAGTGGATCTGAAGATGATCAAGGTCGACGGTTTGCAGGCCGGCGAAGTGTATTCCGTCAATGGCTTGCAGGCCTCCATTGAAACCCTGCAGGACAAATACGGGCGGCGTGGATTCCGGGAGGCCCG
>JBBAWG010000037.1:0-12592 GCA_040397305.1 Methylacidiphilales bacterium
CGTTGAGCACGCCGTCGTTGTCGGCGTCGGCATCGCGGTAGTCCGGCACCCCGTCCCCGTCCGTGTCCACACACTCGCTGCGACTGGCACTCAGGCCCATCAGGTTGTAGGTGGAGGTGTAATTAATCGTGCCGGACTCGGTTCCATCCGGCAACACCTCCACCGCAAAGGCCGTGGCCTCATTTGACGTAGAAACGCTTTGTCCGGTGAAATCCACGGAAAGCGACACCGGATCGTTGGCCGGCACGGCCAGGGCCCAGGTGACCTGGGCCTCAGTCTTCTCCCCACCCTTGTAGCCCTGCAAATCCACACCAGCGCTGAAGGTCTGGCCATCGTTGGCCACCAAGTTGTCGTCGGGATCGCTCACCACCCCGGCATTGGCTCCCGCAAACCCGGTCACCCGAATCGAGCCGCCTGGACTGACCACGGTGCCGTTCGTTCCCACGGCCGGCCCATACCAAACCGAGGAGGCGGGGTTGCGACCCAGGAATCGGATCCGGTCGGCCCGGTAGCCGGGATTCATCTCCACCCGCACCTGGTAGGAAAACCCGGTGACCCCGTTGCTCTCGGCTCCCAAGATCATCTGCATGCCCACGCCCGCCTGTCCGTACGGGTTGTTGGTGTTGGCCGTAATGAAGTTGGTTCCGGTTAACGTGTTGGTGGTGCCGGTGGCCTTGCGGGTGTAACGGAAGTCGGTCAGGAACCACCGGCCTGCCTCCACGGATCCCAGCATGATCTGGCCACTCATCGCGCCGGCATTGGTGGAGGTCAGGCTGCTGCCGGCCGAGGCCAAGGCGAGGTTGTTGGTTGTGATCCTGTACACGACTGGGAGTGGGGAGGTGTTGGTGGTTTCGAGCGCATCGGCCAGCCCGTTGGTTCCGAAAGGACCTCCAAAGGCAAAGGTAGGGGAATTGTTGGTGGTGGCTCCCGCCTCGTAGGCATCGCCGCATCCGTCGCCATCGCTATCCAGATCCAGATGATCGAGGATGCCGTCGCCGTCGGTATCGCGGGAGCAGGAGACGATGGTGTCGCCCTGGATCAGGCGAATTCCGTCCACCGCCATGCAGTCGAAATACTGGGACCCGTCGCTGCCGCTGTTCACGGTGAACTCGAGCTTTTGCGAGGTGGCGGTAGCGGTGAATTCGATTTTTTCCTCCACCCACACCTGGTTCCCCTCGCCCAAATAGGGCATTTCTGTGGTGTAGTTGGTCTGGCTGCCGAAGGTCACTTTCCAGCGCGCTTTGTGCCCGAGGGGATTGTTGTAGACAAAACCGTTGGCCTCAATGCCGGCGTTGGCCTGGTAGAAAGCGAGGGTGTACTTTTCCCCAATGGTCAAACCACCGATGGTGGTGTGGAAGGACTCTCCGTCGATGTTGGCACCGGTCGGTCCACTCGTCGTCACGGGAGAATGGCCAGCGGCAAAGACCCCCCCATCTGGGGATGGGGGAGTGCCGTCGGCCATTCCGTCAAAAAACCCAGTTCCCGTCAAGGGTACCGGGGATAGCCAACTATCCGCGGTGCCACTCCCGTTGCTCCAACCCCCTCCACGTACGTTGCTATTGTAGGCGTCGGTGGAGGCCACGCTCACCAGGGATTCAAAGCGGCCATCTGCGCCCCCAAGCGGCATTTCCACATTGCAGTTACTGCCCTCGGTCAGGTCCGGCACCCCGTCGTTGTCGTCATCCATATCAAAGGGGTCGACGATTCCGTCCCCGTCGCTATCCAGCCCGAGGTTTAATCCGGCTTTGATCGCATAGGTGTTGTAGGTGGAATTATAAGTGACCGTGTCGCTGGCCGCGTTCGTCTGCACCGCGGTCGGCACACCGTTGGCGTTGACCGCGTTGTTGGGAAACGCGTAGGTGGCCGACTGGTTGGCAAGGTTGGTGGTCGCCCCGGATTCATAAGCATCCCCGGTGCCGTCCCCGTCGCTGTCCAGATCCAAATAGTTGTTGGTGCCGTCCCCGTCCGTGTCGGAAGAACAGGTGGCCTTGGGATAGAGAGAGGTGACGTAGGTGTTGGTGTTCACGTCGAAGTAAATTTCGGAAAGTGTCCCGGTGAGCGGGGCGTTGGTGTTGGTGCTCCAGAGACGGTAGTAGCGGTAGGCCGCCGCGTTGGTCGTGACCGGATATCGGTTGGCGTTCGCCACCGCCACGCCTCCGTTGCTCATCGTCACGCTGGCATTGGCCACGTTGGTGCCGGGGGCAAGGTTGATCCAGTTCGTCGAATTGTTGGCCCCTTGCAGGATCAGGCTCGTGGGGAAGATTTGCGTCGAATTGGTCTTACCAAGAACCACCGAGTTTAATTGAACCGGATTCACAAACGTAAAGGTCAGCACCGCCTTGTTTGAGGAGACCTGGTTCGTGGAGAACTGGACCACGCCGGTGGTCCCACCCACTCCATCCGCCAGCCCGGACAGGCGGTTAAAGTTTACCGTCATCGCCAGATCGGAGGAGACGGCCACCATATCGGTCTTGGCTGCGGTGTTCCATTCCGCGGGGGTAAAGAAGCAGCCGGGGGACTCCGTCACATTCAGCACGCCGTCGTTGTCGGCATCGGCATCGCGATAGGTCGGAACCCCGTCCCCGTCGTTGTCGATGCACTCGCTGCGGCCTTCGTTCAGGGCCATCAGATGATAACTCGAAAGATAGCTGACCGTACCGGAGTCGGTGGTGGTCTCGACCGAGTTGTCCAGGCCGTTGGTTCCATACGGGCCGCTGAAGGCAAAAGTGGCTGAGTTGCTCGTGCTCGCCCCGGCCTCAAAGGCATCGCCGCAACTGTCGGCATCGGAATCCAGATCCAGACGATTGGGGATCCCATCATTATCATAATCTGGATCCAGACATACCGTTGTGAGGGCATCCGCACTGATGGAAATATTTGCGTTCCAGGCTGCGGAGGTGGGACCCGTGTTTTGGAACTGCAAATCCTGGCTCGTGGCCGTGGGGGTAAAGGTGATGGTTCTGGTTTCCCACCCACAACCCAGCGTCGGGGTGTATTGATCAATCACGGTTGACCCTAATTTGATGGTCACCTGCCCCAAACCAACCCCGAGGGCGGCAAATTTTCCGTAATGGACTTGGAGCCGGTAGGTCTGACCGGGCACCAAATTATTGAGCGTCGTCTTGAACGCTTCCTGGGTGTTGGAGAAGAAGCTCATCCACGACAAATGTCCGTTAGGAGGAAGCGGGGCCGTGCCCGTGCAGCCAACGTTCCAGAGGCCATAAACATGACCGGTGGCATCCGCAATATCTGGGGAAGAGACAGAGAGGGCCCATCCCGGAGGCGCGGTGTTTTCGGCTTTCACACCCCCGTCAGTTCCGTAGAAGATGACGCTCGGACCACAGCCCGTTTCGGTTGTGTCGGGAATACCGTCATTATCGTCGTCAAGGTCCACAACGTCTGCCACCCCGTCGCCGTCACTGTCCAACCGCATATTTTCTGTCGAATCCAGAGCGAAGCGGCTGTAGGTGGAGTTATAGATGACGGAGTCACTGGTTGCATTGGTCTGCACGGCAGTGGGCACGCCGTTTTCATTGACCGCGCTGGTAAAGGCAAAAGTGGGGGAAAGGTTGGTTGAAGCCCCGGACTCATAGGCATCCCCGGTCCCGTCCCCGTCGCTGTCCGTGTCCAGATAGTTCAGCTTCCCGTCGTTGTCGGTATCCGTCGTGCAGTTCGTCTTCGGGAACAGCGAGGTCACATACGTGTTGGTGTTCACGTCGAAGTAGATTTCGGAAAGGGTGCCGGTCAGCGGGGCGTTCGTGTTGGTGCTCCAGAGCCGGTAGTAGCGGTAGGCCGCCGCGTTGGTGGTCACCGGGTAACGGTTCCCGTTCGTCACCACGACTCCCCCGTTGCTCATGGTCACGCTGGCGTTGGCCACGTTGGTGGCCGGGGCCAGGTTGATCCAGTTCGTCGGACTGTTGGCCCCCTGCAGGATCAGGTTGGTGGCAAAAATCTGCGTGGCACTAGTCTTCGACAAAACCACCGCGTCCAACCGGATCGGGTTGACGAACGTGAAGGTCAGCACAGCCCGATTCGAGGCGACTTGGTTTGTCACAAACTGCACCGCCCCCACGACTCCACCAATGCCGTCCATCAATAGGCTGAAGTCACGAAGTGACGGCACGGCAGTAAGATCAGAGCTGACCGTGACTCCCCCGGACTTGTTGGCGGTATTCCAATCGTTGGCGGTGAAGAAGCAGGTGGAAGCCTCGGTCACGTTGAGCACGCCGTCATTGTCGGCATCGGCATCGCGATAGTCCGAGACGCCATCCCCATCGGTGTCGATGCAGTCGCTACGGCCGTAGTTCAGAGCCATCAACGGGTAGGTCGAGAGATAGTTGACCACGCCGTTGTCGGCCACGGTCTCCACCTCATTGGGCAGACCGTTAGTGCCCGCGGGTCCGGTAAACTTGAAGGTGGCAGACTTATCCGTGGTGGCCCCCGCCTCGTAGGCGTCGCCGCAACCGTCGCCGTCTGAGTCCGGATCCAACCGGTTCGGGATTCCGTCCCCGTCCGAATCGAAATCACACTGCGTGGGGGTGTCGATGCTGAACGCATCGACCAGGTTGCCGGCGGAAATATTTCCGTCTGAAGTCGAGACGGCCGTGAGGCGGAAACGCGTAGTGGTCTGTCCGGGGGGCACAACATAGCTCACGGAATACTTGTTCCAGGCGGTGTTACCGGTGGCGTAGGTACCCAAGGTCGTGTAGGGACCGCCGGCCGGGCCGGCCTCGAGGCGCATGGTGTCGACACCATTACGCCCGCGGTGGGCGAAAGACAGCGACAACGTGATGCCCGGCGTGGTGGGAATATCCTGGAAGAGCGAGCCGCTGATGTAGGCATTAATTTCCATGAAGCTATTACCCTCATACGCGGGAACCCCCAAAAAGCCGGTTCCCCAAACCTCGAAGGCGGTATCCGTGGTTTGCCATCCCGGCATGGAGGTGGGGAAAGAGTTGCCACCGGCGGCGGCCCCAGGATTTTCAAAACTGCCGTTGATAAAGGTGGAGACCACCGGGCATTCGTTGATGTCCGGAACGCCGTCGTTGTCGTCATCCATATCGAAGGGGTCGAAGATCCCGTCACCGTCGCTGTCCAAGCCGAGATTCTGGGAGGCGCTGATCGCATAGATGTTGTAAGTGGAGGTGTAGGTGACCGCATCGCTGGTCACGTTGGTCTGCACGGCGGTGGGCACGCCGTTGGAATTGTACGGTCCGGGGAAGGTGTAGTTGGTGGAGCGGTTCGTCGTGGCTCCGGCCTCAAAGGCATCGCTGGTTCCGTCCCCGTCACTATCGACATCCAGATAGTTCGGTTTCCCATCGCCATCGGTATCCGTGATGCAGTTCGTCTTCGGGAACAGCGAGGTCACGTAGGTGTTCGTGTTCACGTCGAAGTAGATTTCGGAAAGGGTGCCGGTCAGCGGGGCGTTCGTGTTGGTGCTCCAGAGCCGGTAGTAGCGGTAGGCCGCCGCATTGGTGGTGACGGGATAACGATTGCCGTTCGTCACCACCACTGCCCCGTTGCTCATCGTCACGCTGGCGTTGGCTACGTTGGTCCCTGGCGCCAGGTTGATCCAATTAGTGGGATTGTTGGCCCCCTGCAGAATGAGGTTGGTGGCAAAGATTTGCGTGGCGTTGGTTTTGCTGAGAACCACTGCATCCAGTTGCACCGGGTTCACAAAGGTGAACGTCAGCACCGCCTTGTTTGAGGAGACCTGGTTGGTCGCGAACTGGAAAACCCCGTTCGTGCCACCCACGCCATCGGTCAGGCCGGCGAAGTTGGTGAGGGAGCCGGCCAAGGCCAGATCCGAGCTGACCGTTACGACGGCGGACTTGTTCGTGGTGTTCCACTCTGCGGGGGTGAAAAAGCAGGTAGGCGCTTCCGTGACGTTCAGCACACCGTCGTTGTCAGCGTCGGCATCCGCGATGTCCGGAATGCCATCACCATCCGTGTCTAGGGAGGACTGGGCCTGAAGACCGCTGGAAGATAGAACGAGCGAAAGATAAAAGGAAACGAGGAAAAATAAAATGGGACAGGAGCTTAATCCTTGGCGGGCATAAGGATAGGATCGAAAAATCATTCCGGAGCAGTCATTAAAATCTAGTTTTTTGGTTTTCGATTTTCTATGCCGTGCGATGGGTATATTTCTCTATAAAATATTTATAATACTCTTATATATAACAATTTATATATTTTTTTGAATATTTTGTTTTAAATATCTGATTGGTAGATGTTTATGATATTTTTTTAAAATGTTTGGGAAAAATTTTTGGTGTTAGTTAGGTTGGGGCCAGCCAACTAAGGCATCGCACCCAACCCATGAAAACACTTTGGCGCTTCTTTTTCTTCCCAACGGCCGCGCTTTGTCTGGGAACAGGATGGCATCTGGTGCACCCGTCGGGCCTTTGGTCCTTCCAGAAGAAGGCCCCGGCGGACGGCTTTGCCCGGGTCACCTGGTCGGAGGCAGCTGCCAAGGTGGCCTCGGGGGAATGGCTCCTGATCGACGCCCGGGTGGAGGAGGAGTACGCGGCCGCCCATATCCCCGGCGCGGTCTCCCTTCCCAGCCACTCCTTTCCGGAAATGATCACCTTTTTTTCCGAGGAGCAGAGCCGGGACAAAACGGCGGTGATTTACTGCGACACCGCGGAGTGCGACCGCAGCGTGGAGCTCGCCCGGCGCCTGCAAAAGGAGGCCGGTTGGACGGATCTGCGGATCCTCGACGGCGGCATGCTGGGATGGAAACGGAGCCGCCGGTGAAAGCTTGGCCGGCCCTGATTCTGCGCGTGGTGCTGGCCGGTTTCTTTTTGGCCGCCGGCATCCAGAAGCTTTTTCTCCCGCAGCAAACGCTCGCTGCCGTCTACTCCTACGGACTTCCCCTGCCCGACTTCCTTGCGGTGGCCGTGGCGGTGGCCCTGCCCTGGATGGAAATTCTTCTCGGAGCCGCCCTGCTCTTTGGCGTCTGGTCCGGGGTCACGCTCGCGTGGACGTTGCTCCTGCTGGTCCTTTTCCTCGGTCTGACGACCCAGGCCTGGGCACGGAATCTGGCGATCGACTGCGGCTGTCTCGACCTGGCTCGGCTGCATCCTTCCCTGAAAATTCTCAGCACGCCGGGCGGGGCCTCGCTCCGGAATCTGGTCCTGCTCGGGCTCGCCGTCGGGCTCTGGTTTTTCCGGCCACGCCGCTCCGCCGGGAAATTTTAGCGGAGGATCGCGAAGATCTGGTTTTCCGTCGGCACGGTCGCCGGGGGTTCGGTGATCAGGTGGATGCGGGTTTTCCCTCCGGTGGTGCCGGCAAACATCCGGGGCGTGACGGTGAGAAGTTTTTCCCCGGGGGCGGCACCATCCTTGAGCTCGAACTTGAACAGGTCCTTCTCCGCCTTCGCTCCCACGATGCGGATGGGGTCGCCCGGCTTGGGGGTCAGCTTCACCACCTTGGCCTTGCGGGGCTCGCCCTGTTCCCAGACGAGGAGACGTTTGTCCATGGCGACGCGGGGCTCGTGGACCACCTGCAGTTTCAGGGCGTAGGCGGGCACGCCCGCCTCGTCGGTCTGGACGGTGACGTGGTAGTAACGCACGCCCGGTCCGCCGGTGGGAGTGTACTGGAGGGTGATCTCGCCCGTGTCTCCCGGAGCGGTGACCCGCTGGGAGGATTCCGCCACCGTGCAGCCACAGGAGGTTTGGATCGAAGTGATCGTCACGGGTTTCTTCCCGGTGTTTTTGAACTCGAACGATGCGGGCAGGGCCCCGAGCCGTCCCAGAGTTTCCAGCTTCACGGTGGTCTCCTTCCACTGTAGGGCCCCGGCCGGCGGCGGGGGCGGGGTCTGCGCCTGGACCCACGCCAAGGAGAGGAGGAGAAGAAGTGCCAATTTCATAAAAGGAATATGAGGCACCAACGTAAGACGATCCAGCTACTGGACTTTGCCGACGTTCATGACCGTGCCCGCGCCGCCGGAGTTCACATCGGTCAATTTGCCGCCCGTGAAGGCGCTCGAAATATTTCCGGAGTTGGCAATCGTCATGGAAACCCCGTTGGCGGTGTTGTGGAAGTGGTTACCACTACCCCCGAGGAAGCTGGTGGCGCCCGGAACCACCGACCCGTAGTTCATGTTCACCATGCCGTCCCGGGTGCGGACTTGGATCACGCCGCCACTGGTGATGTTGGCGTTATTGAAGACGACGGTGTGGGAGGCCAGGGAAAGTTGCCCCGCCAGATTGGCCGTCTGCATCTCCAAAATCCGGTCCGGACTGCCCGGAATGAATTCGTATCCGCCTCCGGCCTTCGGACGCACTCCGGCGAGGATCTCGGCGGCCCCGGAGGCGGTCAGGGTTTTCACAGTGGCATCGCTGTCGAAATGGGCCTGCAAAGCCTGGCCGGCCTGCACGAGCATCTTGCTGATCTTGGGATCCCTTGCGAGTGTGCCGCTCAGAAGTACGCGGTTGTTCAAATTCTGGCGGACTTCCACCTCGTCCATGCCCTCAAACTGGACGTTGACCAGTTCCACCCCGTTGGCTCCCTGGAGGATGGCCCTGGAGGTTCCGTACTTCAGCTTCACCTCGTCCACTCTCCCCTCGCCCCCGATGGAGTTGTCGCCGGCTCGCACTTCCCAAGTGCCTTCGGCCGAGGGACCGTTTAGGCCAGAGGCGGGAGAATCAGGCTGATACTCCCCCGCGGCCACGTCGATGGAGTTGTAGTCGATCGTGTTGACCGAGGTGGTGGCGCCATCGTGTAGAATCAGATCCGCCCCGTTCGCCACCGAACCGAAATCGAACGGATCCGGCCCAATCGCGGTGTGATCGAGGAAATTGACGCCCACTTCGTCGCCGGACAGGGGGATTCCGTCGGGGTCGTGTTGCACCCGGACGATATAGTCGCCGAGGAACATCGTCCCGTCCGGCGTGAAGAGCGATCCGGTGGGTGTGGTCGGACTCATCTTGATGGCGAGGACCGGCGCCGTAACCGCCAATCCCGGAGTGTTCTCCGTAAAGGTCGTCAGACCATAACCAAAATCAGGCACCAAAAACGGAGTGATGTTTTTCTGCATCCAGCCGTCGAAGGAACTGTTCTGGATGGTGATTTTGCCTGAGAAGGAATTTACCTCCATCCCGCCCCCCACCCGGTTGGCATCGACGTTGTTGAGGGTGATGTCGTGGGAGGCAAACAGATCCATTTTGGCTCCGCGAAGATCGGATGTGGGAGATTCGATGCTGCCGGGAATGGCTCCAGCGTAAGAGCCGTCGGGCAAGGTGGTGGGTGCAAGATTTTTGGAGTAGTTGCCCGAAGTCATCCCCGCGGCGGAGGCAAGGATGTTGGCGCTGCCAGAGCTGTAGTTGACTCCCGCCGAGGGAATCTGCGCGGCAAAGGTGACGCTGGTGGCTCCGGCCGGAATGGTGACGGTGGCGGGTGCGCCCCCGAGGCGAAAGTCATTGTTCAGCGTCACCACCGTAGGAGTGGTCGAGGGAGCATCCATGCTGACGGTAAAAGTGGCCAATTGACCGGCGGACAGATTGGCTGGTCCGGTCACGGTGAGGGCAGTCGGCAGGATGTTGGGCGAAGGACTGGGATTCGGGGGAGGAGCAATCGGCGGGCCCGGGGGGATGGGAGGATTCGGGGTCGGAGGAGTTGGTCCAACAAAGGGAGTCCCTGGGGGGCCCCCGGCTGCCGTGTCGATGTCCTCCTCAAAATCAGGGGTCAGTTTTTGGCCGGCACCTTCCGTGTTGGAGGCCATTTCAAAGTCTTCCTTCAACGGACTGGGCGGATCGGACGGCGAGACCAGCACGTCGCCGTTTTCGCTGAGCGCCATGCTGGTCAGGTCCAGATTTCTGATTCCCTGCATCTGTTGCTGCACCATCGCGGTTTGCACGATGTCCCCGATGCTGGGTAACGGCGTGGGAAAGGCCTGGATCAGCGGGCAGGTGCGGATGATGGTGGCCAGATCCACGGTGAAAACCCGGGGGGCTCCGTCCATGACCGGTCCCACCACGGCCATTTGCCCGGGCTGCAACTCGACCGTCATGCCGTTAGGTCCGGTGACTTTGGTGACGTCCTTGCCCTCCAAGACCACGATGGCGAAACCACCGGTGGAGGGTGCCTGCGGCACGTCCGGATGGTCTTCGCAATAAAACCGCTTGAGAGGATCCAGTTCGTTGGGACGCTCCCGCATTTGTTGTTGGCAGGGTTTTTTGGTGCACATCGCCGGGTTCGCCGTGAGCAAAAAGGAAGTGCCGCTGATCGCCCCGGTGACGCCGCCCGAGGTGATGGTAGCCCCGCCGTTTCCGGGTGGAGTGTGCATGAGCACCGTGCCCTTTTCGATTTTCACCAACCTTTCCTGGGACGTGTAGGAAAACTGGGAGTTCGAACCCATCCGCGTGATGGTTTTGTCACTAAAAGTCAGCTCTGCCAGGGATTCGGAACGCGTCCGCACCATGTCGCCTTCGACCACCGAGTCGGACACCACAGCCGGACGGCCTTTTTCGTTTTCGACTTTCTCCACAGCGTTCCGGACGGCCGTGATCTGAGCGGATCCCATGGAGGCAGCCAATGCCACCCTGCTGGGATCAAAACCCCATGCAACCCAAGCCATAATGCAAAGGAAGCGCCTCAACCTGATGCAGTTTAAGCCTTAGCGATAAATTTTCATTACCGGACGTTGGGTATTGCTTGAATCGACACAATATGTGGTATGAAGTACATATCTGAAGGACCAACTTGTTGTGTTTAAAGTATTTTATAAAAAAAATTCTACAAAACACTGCTTTTTAGTGATTTCCGCACTTCTCCTTTTGGGGGGAACGATCGATTCTGCACATGCCCAAGCGGGGGTATCGGCAGCTGTTTCGTCCCAAACCCAGCAAGATCAGCAACTTCGCACGCAAGTCCGGGAGACGGAGCAGTTGGGGCAGATGCAGGAAGATTCCGAGGCCAAACGGCTTTTGGCGAAGCCTCTTTCGAAGGACATGGGTGAGGTGCGGATTATGGCAGTGGAACCTACCGACCCCTGGTTCCATCTTTCGGTCGATACGCAGGCCTTCTACAACAGCAACGTCCTTTACGCCTCCTCAATCGGCAACACCTTCGGCGCCTGGCAGATCATCACCACCCCGGAAATCGCCTTCGCTCCGACGATCCAGGATGAACAGTACTCCATGTTGTCCCCGCAGGCGGGATTTCGTTACCAATTTTTCACCTACGCCCAGGCGGAGCCTCCCAAACAGGTCTACGCCACCACCGGACCTTCGGCCTTGAATTTCGATGTCATGAACCCCTACGCCAATCTTGGCTGGCAGGTGGATGATGATCTCTCCTTCAATTTTTCGGTCCAGGCCAACATCTACCAGGGATCCGGACGGGACCGCTCCGCTTACACCAACTTCCTGGATGAGTATCCCCTCGCCTGGCAGGCGAACTGGTCCCACGTTATTGAGGAGATCCATTCCTTCTCCATCACGGCCCGCGCTTCTTATGTTTGGGCCAACCCCAGCAACTTCTCGCGCACCGACAACAACCTGACGCTGGGTTGGTCCATCATGCCCAACCGGGAGCTCAGCCTGATGTTTTATGCCAGCGCCCGCTTGGCCAAATACACCGGAATTCAGCAACCCGGGCAGTTCGACAACTATGACCGCCTGGATATCCAGCAGACCTACGGGGCCTCCGTCACGTGGACTCCCTTGGAATACGTCTCGCTCCGCGGTTTTGTCAGCTGGACTAAAAGTGACAGCACCCAGGTTCAGGAAACCGGCACGTACGAAGCTCTCAACGCCGGAACCGGCCTCAACCTCATCTACCGATTTTAGTCCATGACCCACCTGCCACCTTCCAGTTCCCGCCTTCTACCCTCGCTGCTCGTCCTGCTCTGCCCTTTTTGGGTTTGCGGTCAAAACCCCGGAGCGGCGGTATCCTCCCAAGCCGTGACGACCCAACCTTCCGCGCCCGGCCGGCTCTCCCTATCCAAACCGCAAACGAACCAAGCAATTCAACCAGCCCCACCGCCAACTTCCCGTTCGGTCCTCGATCCGTTGTTGGATCCAAATCGACCCAAAAACTGTCAGCTTCAAATTTTCGAAGCTCAGACGATTTCCTGTGCCGGCGCAGAAGTCGTGCTGCCGGTGGGCACTTACCGTCAGGTCAAGATTGTGGAAGGCCCCCAGGAACGAACTGCCGCCGCTTCGGTGGACCTGAAAGCCCAGGCCCAGGGGCTGGGCTACATCCGCTACTTGGCCGAGGAAAAACTCAAAGTGAACGGGGAGGAGCGCAGCGGCGGGATCGATGTGGGAGTTCGTCCCTCCGACGGATTGCCAGTCCGGATCTGGTACAAAAAATTCAATCCGCCCGATGATGTCACCAAGGCGATCAGCTTCATTCTGCCGCCCGTCATGATCGTGGCCGGCGCTGGCGCTTGGTCGTCTGGCAATGTTCTGATTCCCAACCAAGATCCGGTCTTCAACGAGGCCCGCGACTTTTATCTTAAGGACGGGGAGGCCCGGACGGCGGCCGGCACGACTGAAGATGAGTTAATGAAAATCAAGCCGGCCGAAGCGGCGCGAAGCGGATCATCCTATCCGCACGGCTCCGCCGCCCGCGCCCTGCGCTCGCG
>JBBAWG010000038.1:0-12577 GCA_040397305.1 Methylacidiphilales bacterium
GCCCTCCTCGAAGGCTACGAACCCGGCTGGAAAACCCGGGAAGTCGCGGCTCTTTTTGAAAAACTGCAGCCCCGCCTCGTCACCATCGCAGAAAAAGCCTTCGCCCTTCCAACCCACCCGAGCCGAAAAAACCTCTCCGGCCACTACCCCCGCGCCGACCAAGAGAGATTTCTTCAAGCCCTCCTGCCCAAAATCGGCTTCGATACCGCCGCCGGCCGCCTCGACACCAGCACCCATCCCTTTTGCTCAGGCCTCGGCCCCCACGACACCCGCATGACCACCCGTTACGACGAGACGGACTTCATGGTCTCCCTCTATGGCGTGCTGCACGAAGCCGGCCACGGCCTCTACGACCAGGGCCTGCCCGAAAGTGAGCTCGGCACACCGTTGGGTCAGGCCGCCTCCCTCGGCATCCACGAGTCCCAGTCCCGTCTTTGGGAAAACCGCATCGGCCGTGGCCACTCCTTCTGGAAACTCTGGTGGCCGGATCTGGTCCGGGCCTTTCCCGATCTCACCGGCCACAGCTGGGACCATTGTTGGCGCGCCGCCAACGCCGTCGAACGCTCCTTGATCCGGGTTGAAGCCGACGAAGTCACCTACGACCTCCACATCCTCCTCCGCTTCCAGCTGGAAACCCTCCTGATCTCCGGAAATCTCAAGGTCAAGGACCTCCCCGCCGCATGGAACGAACTTTTCCAAAAACTTCTCGGCCTCAAGGTTCCCAACGATGCCAAAGGCTGCCTTCAGGACATCCATTGGTCCTTGGGGGGATTCGGCTACTTCCCCACCTACACCTTGGGTAACCTCACCGGATCCCAGCTCTGGAAGGCCGCCCACCGGGACCTGCCCAACCTCCAAACCAAACTCGACCAGCGCGACTACCAGCCGCTCCTGCAGTGGCTGCGTCAAAAAGTTCACACCCACGGCCGCCGTTACCTTGCCGGCGAACTCATCCGCCAAGCCACCGGCAAGCCCCTCGATCCCGAGGACCATCTTTCCATCCTCGAACAGAAGGTGAAGGATCTCGGCCAATGATCGACCCATCCCGCATCACCGTCGTCATCAGCACCTATAACCACCTCCGCCCACTGGAACTTTGCCTCGCCGGATTTCGGCATCAGACAACTCCCCCGGGTGAAATCCTCATCGCCGACGATGGCTCCGGACCCGAAACCCGCGCCCTGATCGAACGCCTTCTCCCCACCCTGCCTTGCCCGGCCCGACACCTTTGGCATGAGGACAAAGGGTTTCGCAAAAACATCATCCTGAACCGCGCCCTCGCTGAAGCCAAAGGCGACTACCTCGTCCTCACGGACGCCGACTGCATCCCCCACCCCATCTATGTGGAGGACCACGCCGCTCTCGCCGAACCTGGCTTCTGGGTTCAAGGCCGGCGCTGCTACCTTAATTCGGCAGCCTCGGCTTCACTTTTCCCGGGGCAGAAGGTCTGTGGTTTTCGCCTTTTTCTGGCCGGCAAAATGAGCGGCGCGGCCAAGGGGTTCCGGCTCCCTTTTCCCGTCATCAAGCGTGACACGGGTCAGCGCGGAATCATCGGTTGCAATATGGCCATGTGGAAAAAGGATCTGCTCGAAATCAACGGCTGGGATGAGGAGTATGAAGGTTGGGGCTTGGGGGAAGACTCCGATGTCGGCTCTCGCCTCTACCACCTGGGCAGACCCCGCAAATTTGTCTACGGTCGCGCAATCCTCTACCACCTGCACCATCCCATCCTAAACCGCGATCACGTCCCCAAAAGCCAAGCACGTCTCGAGGAGACGATCCGGAGCCGGAAAGTTCGTTGTGAGCGTGGGGTGAATCAGGATTTGAAAGAAAAATAAGGTGGGGCGGGATCGACGCATCCCGCCTAACTGGAATTAAGGCGGCCTTAGCGAGGCCGCCTCACCTAGCTCGGTAATTTTTTCCCCGCCGCCATCGCGGCCCCAACGATCCCCGCCTCGTTGTGCAGTTTGGCTGGGACGACCTTTGCCTTTACCCCTTTCGCCGCCCTCGGCAGCCACTTCTCCGCGCGTTGGCTGACTCCTCCGCCGACAATAATTAGGTCTGGGTTGATCAGGCGATCCACCAGGTGCAGGTACTCGCGGACCCGCTTCGACCACTTTTTCCAGCTCCAGTCGTTCACCTCGCGGGCCTTGGCACTGGCGATGGTCTCTGCGTCCTGGCCGCGCAGGGTCAGATGGCCGAGCTCCGTATTTGGAACAAGAACCCCGCCGGTGAAAATGGCGCTGCCGATCCCTGTGCCGAGCGTGATCATCACCACGGTCCCCTTCTCTTTCCGGCCGGCACCGTGATGCATCTCCGCCAGGCCGGCGGCATCCGCGTCGTTGATCACCGTGAAGGGAAGGCGGGTCGCCTGCTTGAAAAGTTTCTCGGCGTTTTTACCCACCCAACTGGGGGAGAGATTGGCGGCCGTCTCCACCACGCCTTGGCGCATGACTCCGGGAAACCCGGCGCCGACCGGACCTGAAAACTGGAAGTGCTGAATCATTTTTTTGATGGCGGCAGTCACGGCACCAGGAGTGGCTGGTTGCGGAGTCGGGAGATGGAGGTGTTCGGCCAAAATTTCCCCGGAAGGAAGCTCCACCGGCGCGCCCTTGATTCCCGTCCCGCCAATATCGATGCCGAGAACGTTCACTCTTTGAATCCTATCCAGCCTTGTGCGGCGGAAAAGATCGGTAGGCCGCTTCTGATAGAAGCGGCTGCCACTTGGCCCCCCCGGACCTTCCCCCGCCTATTCTGGTTTCTGCCTCCGGCATGATTGTTTTTGCGCTTCGTGCCGGAATTTTATCAAAAGTGGCCTACCACAACTCCAACGGCGGCAACTGCCAAAATGTCTCTCATCGGTCTCTGGGCTTAATTTGGTTTGTGTCTTTTTGTCTCTTTTTCTGCCGGGTTGGTCAAACAAAGGTTCTGACTATCAACATTTTAAGAATTAAGATTTTTGGCAAGGATTATGCATCTTAAGGGTCGGTGAAAATGTCAAAGAAAGGAGAACCAAACTATGAAAAACAACTGTGATTCATCCGCGGCTGTAGCGCCCCGGGCGGAAAACGGGAGCGGCTTCGGGTTCCTTCTCAGCGAACTCGACCGTCTTTTCGATTTTCCCGCCCCTACGGTTTCCAGCCGCGCCTGGAACCCCATCTCCGCCCACGAGACGGAGACCGGCTATCGGTATGACCTCGAGCTGCCCGGCCTGAAAAAGGACGAACTCAAGGTCACCCTGACGGACGGGGTCCTGGCCGTGAATGGCCAGAGGCGACTGTTCCGCGACGGTGCGGAAACCGCCGTAGGGGTTGAGCGGTCACTCCTCGTGCCCGAGGACGTGGATCCCGAAAAGATCCAGGCCCGGTACGTGGACGGCATTCTCACGCTGGAGATTTCCAAGCGTGCGGAGGCCAAGCCCAAGACCATCCAGGTCAAGGTCGCGTAACCACTCGCAAATTGTCCCAGCCGGGGCGTGAACAAGCCCCGGCTGGGGCTTGTTTACGTAGCCCTCCATGGAAAATTTGAGTCAGCCAATGGCCAACCTCGCCAAATTGCAGGAAGAGATGGAGGGGTACTGCGGACTGGGTATGTACGATGAGGCCCTGCACGTCCTCGACTCCATTCGCATCAAAGGCCAGGAGGAGGTCACCCTCTCTTTCCTCCGCACGCGCATCCTCCGCGCCGCTGGCCGCTACGCGGAAATGCGCAAAACTGCGGAAAGGCTCAAAGATCGTTGCCCGAACGAGCCCGAGGCCTGGGTCTCCCTTGCCGATGCCATGCGCCAAAGCGGCTCCATCCAGCAGGGCCGCACGGTCCTCCAAGAGGCGGAGAAAAAATTCCCCCAAAATCCCCATATCAAGTTTCAGCTCGGTTGCTACCACTGCCTTCTACGTGAGTTGGACAAGGCCCGCACCTACGTCCAAGCCGCCATCGCCATCGATCGCGCCTGGGCCGAGGCCGCCCAGTCGGACGAGGATCTCGCCCCCCTGCGCAAAAAGTCGTAGGCTGGGGGGCATGGGCTCAGGAGCCTTTCGTACAATTATCCTTGGGCTGGCACTAGCCGGCGCAGCCGGTGGCCTTTGGTCGGCAGGCTGTTTCGGAGGTCGGCCGGATATCGAGGCCAAGGCCGAACATCCCGTCGAAGTTCGTCTGCCCGCCAACCCCTCCACCGGTTACCGCTGGATGCTCGATCCTCCCTTGCAGAGCGGTCGAATCCTTTCGGAAAGTTACGAGCCCGGCGCCTCGGACATGCGCGTGGGGGCCCCGGGGACCCAGATTCTCCAGGTGGTTTTTCCACGGGAGGGCCGGTTCAATCTCAAGCTCGCCTATCGACGCCTCTGGGAGCCTGCCACCGTCCTGCCCGCCCAAACCACCAACCTCGTGGTAAAAGTTCTTCCTGCCAAAGGCGACCGCACCCTCATGGAGCGGCTTTTCACCAAGGACATTGGGCCGGAGTCCAACATCCCCCAACCGGAAGAGGAGGAACCGCAGACGACGACCCGAAAGGTTGAGCTAAGAAGACCCAGGTAGGCCACTTTTGATAAAATTCCGGCGCGAAGCGCAAAAACAATCCTGCCGGAGGCTGAAACCAGAATGGGCGGGGGAAGGTCCGAGGGGGCCAAGTAGCTTGCCCCCCATGCATCGCAAGTGGCCTCCCTGCTGAAAATTCTAAAGCTCAGTACAACGGCACAAGATTTTCCGTCCGAATCCATCCTACATCATGGTTCGGCATCCGAACCTTGCTCCAGCCGAGAAACTCTTTTTCGCGATGGGCAATCGAGCCTGGAGGATAGGCCTTCTCCGTCTGCTGAACCTCGGTGGGAACAGAGCGGAGCGGGACCACGTCCACAATCATGACCGCCGCGCGGTCGGACAACTTTCCGTAAACCCCCAGGGCTGAGCCTGCCACGAACGTCATACTGGCCCCCGCCAAAAGCACCCCGGACCCCAAGCGAAAGAAAAGTCTCCGCCTCCAGGCATAATATCCGGCCGCCAGCCAAAGCCCGACTCCGAGCGCAGCCACCGTGCTGCCGGCCACCAAGCCAAGCTGCCAAGCCAGCACGCCGGCACGGGAGGTCAGCCAGGCCCTCCAAGTATCATCCAAAAGCCGGCGAATGGCCGGGTCCAGTTGGTCCGATGCGTTCGCGAAAATGGCGGTGTTCCATTCCACCGTCGCCGTCCGCGGGGCAACCAGATAGGCCGATAAGGCCTGCGCCAGGGCCCTCTCCTTGTCTCCCACCTGAAACCAGGCGAGCCCGAGGTTGTTGCGGGAAACCGGGTCGGAACTTCTTTTCCGGACGGCCTCGCCCCAGATCTGTCCCGCTTTCTCAAAACTTCCCTCACGATACAGCCGAATCGGATCCTCGGCTGCCACGGGCGTCGGGGAAGGCTCCGCCTTTTCTTGTGCCTCCAGAATGGCCGGCAACGCCAGAAGAACAAACAACCCAAGCCAAGGAAGGATGTTGCGCGCCCTCAAGGGCTCCCAGAATCGAAGCGGGGGCAGGTCAATCCGGCTCGCCAACACGGCGGCGCGCTCGCACCAGTCCCCATGCAGAACCGAATTTCGCCCATAGAGCGCCTCCTCCGACTCCTCCCAACATTTTTCCAGATCCGCTCGGTCCCCTTCCTGCAAGGTTGGCGCCGCGCCAGAGATGTCCGTCCAAGAAGGGGTTGCTGCATCAACCCCGAGCGTGGCGGCCACGGCTTTTTGCCAAAGAAGCAGGCTTTTTTCCCGGACTTCCGCATGGACGGCTTCTGCCCGCAGGATCTGGACAGCCGATTTCCAGGACTGCAGCGCCTCCTTTCGGCTCCTCTCAGGATCGGTCAACACCGCCCTCTTGCGTGCCCAGTTCCACCAAACCCCCACCAGGGCCAGCCACGGCAGAACAGCCAGAAAATGGATCCATCCAGCGGGAAGCGGTGCAAATCCCACCCCCGTTCCCGGCAGTGGCTCCCGCGGCAAAGCTGGCTCCCCGTACTGCAACCCTTTTGGCTGCTTTCCGGATCCAAAGCCTCCCCAGCCGGGACCGGCACCCTGTTTCTGCTGCGGCACTCCGCCGGGGGCGATCGTCACCTGTGCCGGGCCGTTTGGCCGTAACGTGCCTTCTTTCAACACGGAAATTTTTGGCGGCTTCGCCTCCACCGTCTCGTACGCCTTTTTCTTGGGGTCGAAGTAGACAAACTTCACCGCCGGCAGCTCATACTCCCCCGCCTCCGTGGGGATCAGGACCAAGTCCTCCACCAAGCCCCCCGTAAAGATCTGGGTCCCGTCAAACTCCCGCCGCAGCTTGGGTTGAATCGTCCGCATCTTGGAAGGAACGGTTCGCGCCGGGAGCTCCACCCCCATCGGCCAATTCCCGGTTCCCTTCAGGCTGAGGGTCCAAGTGATCGGCTCCCCCTCATTCACTTGTTCAGGAACCATCTTCGACTCAAGAGTAAATTGTCCCACCCCCCCTTTGAAACCGGCCGGTGCACCCGCGGGCAACGGTTGCACCTCGACCGGCACCGGCTCCGTCGAAGCCTCCACCTCCGCCGACCCCGGCGCCGTAAAGAAAAAGGATCGGCCACCCATGGGCGTGTCGATATCCAGCTTTTGGCGAATCACCGGGAGTTCAAATTTCCCGGCTTTCGGGATCATGGCCCGGGTATGGAACTGCAGGCCCTGACTTCCTCCCGGTCCAATCTGCTGGCCCCGGTCCCACGCCTCCGCGGTAAAGTTCTGCACGTCCCACAACGGGGTGGTCTTCACTCGGCCACTCCGACCCGGTGCCATCATGACCCGGTAATTCACATCAAACACTTCCCCCGCATAGGGATTCCTCGGCTCCGCGAAAGCTTCCGCCTGAACTGCGCTGGGAGGCACCACCGGCGCCGCTCCGGCCGGCGGCTGGTTCTGGAAAAACCCGGGCGGCAAGGGAAACGGGGAAGGCGCCGCCTGCTGACGAGCCGGGGCCGAGGCTGTCGAGTCAATTGCCAAGGAGGGTACGGTTTTCTTGCCCTTGTCGGTCTGCACTTCAAAGGCGGGGATCTGGATTCGTCCGCCTTGGCTCACCTGGATGGAATAGTTCAGGGTGGTCGACGAGCTGGTTTGGAAGTTGATCATGGAGAAGCTGGTGGCCCGGCCCGGTTGTCCAAGGAACTGCAGCCCGTTGACCTTCGGTAAACTTACATTCCCCTGGGGCTGACAGTCCGTGAAGACAAGCTCCAACTGAGCCACGCTGTTGGGAACGACCGGGCCGGGGTTGTTCCAGTTCACCGACTGGCCATACAACCCTGTGCCGAGGCCAAGGACCCCGAGAGCGACCCAAAGATGACCGAAAATATTCATCACCACGGTTTCCCCAATGACGATGGCTGGGGGCGTTGATCCTGCGGTTGCAGCCGCTGTTGCAGGACGGCCGGACTGTCCGACTGCTTCACCTGATCCAGCCGAGAAAGCGCTTCGAGGGTAAGAGGGTCGCTGGTTTTCTCGCTCCCCTTCTGTCCCGTGCCACCTCCGACCACCCGCATGCCGGTCGGGGCTGCGGGCTCTCCCTTTTCCCCATCCTTGGCCGCACCCACTCCGCCGGACTCCGGCTTTTCTTTTCCCTGGTCTTTTCTCTCTCCCAGGGTGCCAAAGCCCGCCTTTTCGTCCTCCATTCCTTTCATGTCCTCATTCCGGCCGCGTTGCTTCATTTCCCCCTCGCCATCCTTGCGGTTGCTAAAATCACGTATCTCGTTGGGATCCTTTCCCCGGGCCTGCTGTTCCTGGCCCTGGCCCCCGCCCTCACCGGAATCATTTTCCTCGCCCCCTTCCTGGCCGCCCTTCTGCTTTCCCTTCCCTGGCTGACCCTCGGAAGGGGAGCCCTCGGACTCCCCTTCGCCCTGCTCTCCTTCCCCTCCCTCCTGTTCCTCAGACTTCTGTCCACCGCCGGACTGCGGCTGCTTATCTTTCCCGGATCCCTTCTGCTGTTTCTTGTCCTTCTTCTGGTCTTTTTTGTCTTTTTTCGATCCGCCTTCGCCCGGCGGTGGTGGTGGTGGCTGCATTTGTTTCAGCTTTTCGCGCAAGCTCTCCCAATCTGCCGCCTTGGGATCCAGCCGCTCTCCCTCATCCACCCCGGACAGCGCGTCGTTCACCATGTGGCGCCAGGGTCCTTGGGGGTCTTGCGCATCCGGCATTTTGCCGTTCAGCTGGGAAACTGATTCCGGATTGGATCCAAAGGTAATTGTCTCCTCGGCCATCTGCGCGTAGTCCGTCGCCCGGCGCTTTTCCTTTTCCGCCAAGGCCGCCACGGTCTCCCGTAGGGATCCGGAAAGATCAGGCGCCATCGATGCCGATCCGGGCTGATTGGCCGCGGACGCAAAACGGTCCGCCCCCGCCAACCCAACAAGGAAAAGAAGGGGGAGGATCTTCATGATTTCTTCGCCAAGATCGGCGGTCCTTCACGGGAAACCAGCCGGGTTGTCTTTTTCTCCATTGGCACGGGCAAGGGCTCCCCGCTGCGAGTGGTCCCCATCGCCAGCCGGCGGCGGGTCGGTAACGAGGGAATCTCCAGCGCAAAACTCAGCGCCAAGAGCAAAATCCCGGGCGCCAAAAACCATTGGAACCGTTCGGCCATCCTGACTTCCCGCGTTTTGGAAAACTCCCCGGCTTCCCCCTGCGCCACCGTCTCCCGGATCAGTTCCGCCAAGTCTACCCAGTTGGATGCCTCGCGGTAAGTGCCTCCGGTGGTCTGGGCCATCTCCTCTAGCGTGGCCGGCTCGAGTTTGGAGAGAACGGCCGCGCCGCGCCCATCCTTGACCACCCCACCCTGTCGATCCGGCACCAGCCCGCCCGCCGCCGTTCCGATTCCCAGGGAAATGATCTTCACCTCTTTTTTCTTCAACTCCTCCAAGCCCCTCCTCCATTCAGGGTCGTGGGCCTCCCCGTCGCTCAGCACGATCAGGAATCGGTCCGCCGCCGTGCTTTGCCCGAAGGCTTCGTTGGCCACCCTCAACATCCCAGCGTAATCCGTTCCCGACTGCGGAAGATAAGAGGGATCCAGTCCGGGCAGGATGTCCCTCATAATCTCATAATCCGAACTCATCGGGACCTGCAGGAAGGCCGTGCCGGCAAATACCGCCAGCCCCACCCGTTCTCCCTCCAGCTCGTCCAACAAGGCCCCGATCAGCAACTTGGCCCGCGCCAACCGCGTCGGCTTCACATCCTCCGCCAACATGCTGGCGGAGAGATCGAGGGCAATCAGCACCTCCCGCGACTGGTCGAACACCGTCTCTTCCAAATTTCCCCACTGGGGCCGCGCCAGCGCCGCCAGGACCAAGGCGCACCCCAGACCAAGCCATAGCCCGCTGGCCCTCCGTTTGGCGGCGGGCCGGTCCGTCACCGCACGGGCCCCCGCCCAGCGTCGCATGACCTTGGGCAGGCTCAGCGCACCGCCCTTACCTGTCGGGCCGCGGAAAACCGCCCACGCCAAAAACGGGGCCACCGGCACCAGCGCCAAAATCCACGGCTGCTCCCAATGAATGCCGAAAAGGAGATTCACGCGGTCCTCCCCCATCGCCCGGGCCGGGCCAGCGCGATGCCGAAAAAGAACGCCGCCAACCCCGGAGCCGCAAAAGCCGCGAACCACTCGTGGGCGCGGATCTGTGCCTTGGCGTTAAACTCGATCCGCTGCCGGCGGTCGATGGCTGCAAAGGCCGCCTCCGCGGTCCCCACATCCATGGCCCGGAAAAATTTTCCGTCGGTGATGGAGGCAATTTGCTGGAGGGTCTCCTCGTCCAAATCGGAAATTGCCTGGCGGTATCCGAGTTTTCGTCCTGCATTGTCCACGACCGGCATGGGGACGATTCCCGGCCGGCCAGCACCGATCGTGTACACCGGGATCCCCCGGGCCCGCGCCAGCTCCGCAGCCTGCAGGGGCGCCAGCACCCCGCTGTTGTTCGATCCGTCGGTCAGAAGAATCACGAACGCACCCTTGCGCTGGCCCCCCTTGTCTCGCTCCGCTTGTTCCAGTCGGGTCACCGCCAATCCCAGTCCGTCACCCACCGCCGTGGCATCCTCCACCAGGCCAATCTTGAGCCGCTGGATCTGCCGGGCCAGCCACTCGTGATCGAATGTCAGCGGAGAAAGCGTGTAGGCCCGGCCTCCATATACCACCACTCCGATCCGGTCCGTGGGCCTTCGTGAAATAAACGCCTCGATGATCGGCTGGATGGCTTGGAGCCGGTTGATCCGCCCCTGCGGTCCCTCGTAGTCTTCGGCCAACATGCTGGGCGAAAGGTCGATCGCCATCATGATGTCGTACCCCTTCTGCCGAACCTGTTTTTTCTCCTCCAGCTGCTGCGGGCGGGCCAAGGCCACCACCAGCGCCACAAAACCCAAGCCTGCCAAAATGGATGGCATCCGGCCCATCGAAACGGCCGGTGCCCCCGCCCACTTCGCCACCCGGGGAATCACCAGGACCGGTCGCGGCCGACGGCTCCGCCACCATGCCGCCAGCGGCAAAAGCAGGAGCGCCAAGAGCCAGAACGGCTCGGCGAGGGTCCAGCCTCCGGGCAACATCGCCGGGGATGGGGTCACCGCCGCACCCCCTTCATCCTTCTTTTGAAAAAGGCCACGAGAGGATCAAGCATGTCCCCTTCTGTGCTGACGGTAAGACGCTGCAGCGGGCTGGGAAACCATTCCTCCCACGCCTGCTCCCGCTCGGCCTTCCAGGCATCGTGCCGGCTCTGGCTTTCATGGGTGCCGGTGTCAAAAGCCAAAACTTCGCCGGTCTCCGGATCCACCGCCGGAAGAATTCCGGCGGAAGGCAGCTCCAGATCCCAAGGGTCGTCCACCCTCACCCCGATCATTTCATAACGCTTCTTGAGGGCGGCCCACCCCGCTCCTGGGTTCCTCGGTGGAAAATCACCACACCACAGCACCACGCTGTGCCGGGGAAAGGCATGGAAAAAAAGTTTCCAGTCCACCTCCACCTCCGCTCCATCCTCCAGCTTCGGAACGGGTTGGCCGAGCAGGGTGGCGGCGGTCCGCACAATGTTGACCCGCCCGCGTACCGGCTGCCGCACGTCATGGCCCGTGGGGGTGGCGTGCCAGAACCCCACCCGATCCCGGTTCCCCGCCGCCGTGAGCGCAAAAAGTCCGGCGATTTCCAATAAAGCCTCGCGCTTGGTCCGGCTACCGGACCCGAACTGCAGGGACGGCGTGTCCTCAAAAAGGAGGATCACCGTGAGCTCACGCTCTTCGATAAATTTTTTCCGATACAGCTCGCCCAGACGGGCGGAAACATTCCAGTCCACGTCCCGGATGTCATCGCCGTACTCGTATTTGACGACCTGATCAAACTCCCGGCCCCGGCCGCGGAACGCGGAACGATATTCTCCGCCAAGAAAGGAGTCCGCCGCCATGCGGACGCGCCATTCGAGCCGGCGAAGCATGGCCAGCGGGGCTTTGCGGGCCGCTTCCCCGGAGCCAGTCACGGTCGTCATCGAAAGAATTCCCCGCCCCCCTCCTTAATACCCTGCGGGTACCGGCACGCGCTCCAACACGCCCCGCAGAATCTCGTCCGTCGTGGTCTCCTCCGCCTCAGCCTCGTAGGTCAGGCCCACACGATGGCGAAGGGCATCCAGGAACACATTCTGCACAACTTCCGGTGTTCCGTGGTCCATGCCGTGCAGCCAAGCCAAGGCCCGGGTGGCCTGGACCAAGGCGAGCGAGGCGCGGGGGCTGGCCCCGTAAGACAGAACCTTGGAAGCGGCTGGACTGGCCCCGTTGCCTCCGGCGGCGGCCTCCCGGGTGGCGCGTACCAGCGCGAGCATATAAGCCTGCAGCGGCGGGCTCAGATGCACGTTGTCCACGTGATCCCGGAGGGAAAGAAGCTCCTCACCCGAGGAGACGGCCTTAAGTTTCGGTTGCTGCGTGAGCTGGCCCCATCGCTCCATCATTGCCCGCTCCTCTTGCTCGGAAGGATAGTCGACCAGCAGTTTAAAGAGGAACCGGTCGGTCTGGGCCTCGGGGAGCGGATAGGTCCCTTCCTGCTCCAAAGGATTCTGCGTGGCCATCACCAGGAAAGGCCGGGGAAGCGGATGAGTCTCCCCTCCGATCGTGACCTGCCGCTCTTGCATAGCCTCCAGCAGGGCGCTTTGCACCTTGGCGGGAGCGCGGTTGATTTCGTCCGCTAGGACGAGGTTGGCGAAAACAGGACCTTGGTGGACGCGGAAGCTGCCCTCCTTGGGCTGGAACACCATCGTCCCAACTACATCGCTGGGAAGAAGGTCGGGAGTGAACTGGATCCGCTCAAAATCCAGCCCCATGGCGGCGCCAAGGCTCTTGATCAACAGGGTCTTGGCCAGGCCGGGCAGACCCTCCAGCAACACGTGCCCGTTCGATAAAAGCGCCACCAACAACCGCTCGATGACGATATCCTGTCCGATGATGGATTTCTGCACCTCCCCCTTGATTCTCGCCGCCCATTCCGATCCTTGTTTACCCATAATCGAAAATCCTCCTTCATGCCATTCTCGCAGGCACGGTCAGATTTTCAACCCTACGGCGACCACGCCGCCAGCCCCTGGAGGGCCGCACTCTTTAGCCTCC
>JBBAWG010000039.1:0-12531 GCA_040397305.1 Methylacidiphilales bacterium
CCGGGAAAACTGCGGTGATCCGAACATTGCGGGAATTTCGGAATCCTTCCAAAAGACCTTGGATGGCGGGATGAAAACCGCTTTGGCCACCTTCCCCGGATTGTGGGGCAGGCAGGACCATGGCCACATGGAGGCTTTTTTCTTTCAGGGGCATGATTGTAACCCAACGAAACTCGACCGGCGAGGTTGGCTTGCCCGAATCCGCGGATTGTTGGCCGGGATTCCTGCGCTTAAATTCTCTGCATGAAGGATCCCATGGGCTTGCGTCTCGTCCGACGGTTCTGCTTTCTCTGGGACGCGGTTTGGGTTCCGCTTTATTTGCGCGCCCATGGAATCGAACTCTCGCCTGGCTGTGCTTTTTCAGGATTTCCCGTGGTCTCGAGGGCTCCCGGCTCCACCATCCGCATGGGCCGTGAAACCCGGATTCTTTCGAGAAATTTTGCGACGGCCCTGGGGGTTGCCCATCCCCTAGTGCTCCGTACTTTAAATACTGGGGCCACCATTGAGATTGGGGCCAAGGTCGGCATTAGCGGAGGCTCCATCTGTGCAGCCCGTGGCGTTTGGATCGGGGATGAGTCACTTTTGGGAGCCGATGTCCTGATCATGGATACGGATTTTCATCCCATCAGCCCATCGGCCCGCCATTCTGCGAGCCCGGAATCCTTGGCCGCCCAAGCCGTTCGTATTGGCAAAAACGTTTTTGTCGGAGCCCGGTCCATCATTCTGAAAGGGGTGGAGATTGGCGACAACAGCGTGATCGGAGCGGGCAGCGTGGTGACCCGCTCGGTGCCTGCAGGAATGGTGGCCGCGGGAAATCCTTGCCGCGTGATTGGCCCGCTCTCTTGAAAATCGGCATTGCCGGCCCTGTCTCGCTGGAGCCCCTTTTCCCTTGGCTCCCTGTTGGCGCTTCCCTTCCCCCCGTTTATTCCTTCCCACTGATTGGCCGGCTGGCCGCCGGCCTTTTATCCAGAGGTCATGCCGTGACCGTTTTTGCAGGCTCCGAGAAGATTGCAAAGACGGAGAAATGGCAGGGCACCAACCTCGAAATCGTCATCTGCCCCCGCCGGGCGGCCCGGAACGGGTACGACTTCTACCGATTCGAAAGACAAAAGTTGAATATCGCTATGGAGGATTCGGGGGTGGATCTGATTCACGCTCACTGGTGCTACGAATTTGCCGCCGCCGCGCTCGTCAGCCGGAAGCATGTTTTGGTCACCGCCCATGACTGTCCGAACCAAATCGCCCGGTTTTTCCGTTGGACCACCGCCTATCCCCACTGGGTTTTTCGTTCCTGGCTGGGCTCGCGGGTTTGTCGTCAGGCCACCCACCTGACTTGTGTCTCACCCTATGTGGAAAAAAATATCCGCCGTTACATGAATTCCCATGCCGAGGTTTCGGTCATCCCGAACGGCGTGCCTATTTCCCTTTTTGAGGCCGGCAAAGTACGATCCCTGAAGCCCGCCCCACCCGGGCCATGCCGCATCGTCACCGTGTTGGAAGGATTCGGTTTGCGGAAAAACGCCACCGTCGCGCTCCGTGCCTTTCGGGAGGTGCAAAAAGTTTTTCCCGAAGCTGAGTTGCACATGTATGGGGGTGATTTCGAGTCCGGCGGACCCGCCGAGAGTTGGGCCAGATCTCAAGGGTGTTTGCGAAACGTCTGCTTTCGGGGAAGGCTTCCGCAACCGGAATTGCACGGAGAGCTGGCGTCCTCCGCCACCCTGTTTCTTCATCCCGCTCTGGAAGAGTCCCACCCGATGGCCATGATTGAAGCCATGGCCCTGGGCGTGCCCGTGGTCGGCGGAGAGCAAAGCGGGGGAGTCCCCTTCACCGTGAACCAGGGTCGTGCCGGAGTGTTGACGGACGTAACCAACCCAATACACGTGGCCCAAACCCTCCGGGATCTGCTTTCTGATTCGCAACGTCGCCAACATTTGGCTCGGGCAGGCTGGGACTATGCCTGGAAACACTTTCGTGAGGACGAGATGATCGATAAATATATCAAGGCTTATGAAGATATAATCTTCCGGAGGAGGGGATAAGGATGGCCGGTCCAAAGAAAGGGGGAGTGGTTTACGGAATTTTGGCCTGCCATAATCGCAAAGCCAAAACACTCGTTTGCTTGCACTCATTCTTTCGTCAAAAACGGGAGTCATGGCAGCTCAAGGCGGTGGTTTTGGAAGACGCCTCCACGGATGGCACCGAGGAAGCCGTCCAAAGGGAATTCCCGGAGGTCAGCCTGATCCATGGAGACGGAAAACGTTTCTGGTGTGGCGGCATGCGGATCGCTTGGGCGGAAGCCGCCAAGCATGATCCCGACTACTACCTCCTTCTCAATGATGACACGTGCCTTCAGGAAAATGCCTTGGCCGAGCTGTTGGCCCTGGCTCCCACCCCGGAAACTTTGGTGATTGCCGTTGGCGCCATTGCCGACCCGGCCACCGGTCTTTGGAGCTACGGGGGCATTCCCCCAACCTTTGGGGCACGTTTGTCCGCCAACCCTCCCCGGGACGTCGACACCTTCAACGCCAACTGCGTCCTCATCCCGCGGACCGTCTTTCAAAAGCTCGGCATTTTTCATCCGGCCTACACCCATGCCATGGGGGATTACGACTACGGCTATGCGGCGCGCCGGGCGGGTATCCGACTTAGGGAAACCCCGGGTTTTGTTGGCACCTGTCCCCGCGACAAAACCGGTCCCGCTTGGCAGGACCGGAATTTACCGCGCCGCGAGCGCCTTCGTTTGTTGGCGTCCCCCAAAGGTCTCCCCTACCGCGAATGGTGGATTTACTGCTGGCGTAACCATCGCGCCGTTTGCCTGTACCGATGGCTTAGCCCAACCCTGCGGATTCTTCTGGGCCGCTGAATTCCCCCGTGACCAAACGTCCCGTCATTTGGATTCTGCAGGAGCACCTGCCCGAGTACCGCGTGCCTTTCTTTGAGCAGCTGCGCCACGATCTCGACAGCCAGGGCCTCGACCTGCTCGTGACTCATGCCCCAACAACTTCGGCCAGCCTGATTCCCGGCCGCCTTCCGTGGGCTCACCCAGTCCCCTTTCAGCGATGCGGGCCTTTCGTCTGGCAGCGTGTCCTTTCGCGCGCCCGCGAGGCCTCTCTGATCATCACCCCGCAGGAATCTAAATACGTTTTTGTCCCGTGGCTGCTGTTCCTGCGGCGTTGGGGTGGGTGGAAATTCGCTTTCTGGGGCCACGGAAAGAATTTTCAGGCGCGAAATCCCGCTTCCCTTTCTGAGCGGTGGAAGAGGTTCCTTTCCAGGCGGGCCGACTGGTGGTTTGCCTACAACGACCTGAGCGCCCGGGTAGTGCGGGATCTTGGTTTCCCCGTCGGTCGCATCACCACCGTCATGAATTCGGTGGATACCGCTACCTTGACCCGACTTCGCGCCGCCGTGACCCCCTCCCAAGTTCAGGCCTTGAAACAGGCCAAAGGCGTCTTCTCTGAAAACGTGGTGATTTACACCGGAGGCCTCTATCCGGGAAAGAGGATCCCCTTTCTTTTGAAGTCCTGCCGCCTCGCCAGGGCCACGGTTCCGGATCTCACGCTGCTGGTGATCGGACTCGGACCGGAGGCGGCCGATGTCAAAAAGGCCTCCAAAAACGAACCTTGGATTCATTATTTGGGGCCCATGAGCGACGTGGAAAAAGCTCCCTTCTGGGCCATGTCCAAGCTTCTTCTCATGCCCGGAGGCGTGGGGGTGGTCGCGGTTGACTCCTTCGCCTTGGAGGTGCCGATGGTGACCAGCGCCTGTCCCCACCTCCACGGCCCCGAAATCGACTACCTGAAGGATGGCCACAACGCCCGTATCGTCGCGGACTGGAAAAATCCCGACGCCTTTGCCCAAGCTGTGGTCACCCTGCTGCAGGATCAGGCGGCCCGGGGGCTGTTGGTCCAGGGTTGCCGGCGATCGGCGGCGGGCTTCTCCATCGAAAATATGAGTCGCCGCTTTTGCGATGGAGTCGTCCGCTGCCTCGCCTCAAGCCCGCTTTAATTCGTAGACGGCGAGGGTCGCTAGAAGATTGGGCGCCACCTGAACAAGCCCGGGCACGCTGAACCGCCCCATGAAAGCCCGCCGGCATGTCCGCAGGCCGACCCGGGGCAGGAGTTCCTCAAAATCCTTCAAGGAAAGCTGGTGGATATGGCCAGTGTTCCACCAGGAATTTCCAAAAAGCATCGCCTTCGGCATCCGGCCCATCACGAGAAGCTCCAACCGGTTTCGTAAGTTGGCAAAGTTGGGGAAGCTGACGATTTGTCGGCGCGCCACTCGGGCCATTTCGGACAGGAGTCGCTCGGGATACATGACCATCTGCAGGGTCACATTACAGACGGCATAATCAAACGAGTCATCCCCCCACGGCAGGGTTTCATCGATGCGCCCTTGCCGAACCGCCAGTCCGCGGGCTCGGCAAACCTCCACCCCGGACATGCTGATTTCCATTCCTTCGCCCTGGATTTTTTTCTTTTGGACCATCTCCTGAAGAAGACTTCCCTCTCCACAACCCAAATCCAACACCCGGCATCCATCCGGAATCCAATCCTCGATCGTCGCGTACTCCTTCCGCTCGGCGCGCGAGTCCAAGTCATATTGGTACGCACGGTTGTCGACCATGCCCTAGCCCCGGAAGGAGTTGATCGCCCGGCAGACATGCCGGATTTCCTCGACCTCGTGGAAGGTGGAAATCGGCAGACTGAGTTCCGTGGCGTGGATGAGATCAGCCAGGGGAAACGGGCCACCGGCCAGTTTTCCCTGCATGGCTTTTTGCCGCGCCGGCGGCACCGGATAGTGAATCTCGGTTTTCACACTCTCTTTCAGCAGATGTTCCCGCAGGGCGTCTCGGCGGGGGTGCCGGACCGCAAAAATATGAAAAACATCCTGAAAGGCCGGATCCCGGTGGGGAAGGACCAGCTCCGCGAGCTTGAGGTCCTGAAAATAAATTTCCGCTAAGTTTCGCTTTTTGCGGTTGTTTTCCTCCAGATGCGGCAGCTTCACCCGCAGGAGGGCGGCCTGCAGCTCGTCGAGCCGTGAATTCACGCCCAACAGATCGTTGTGATACTTTTTTTTCGATCCGTAGTTCCGGAGGGTCCGCACCTCTTCAGCGAGATCTTCGCGGTGGGTGACGATGGCGCCGGCGTCTCCCAGCGCTCCGAGGTTTTTGGTGGGATAAAAACTGAAGGCTCCCGCCTCACCCCACGTCCCCGCGCGGCGACCGTTCTGGGCAGCTCCATGGGCTTGGGCGCAATCCTCCACGATCAGCAAGCCGTGTTGTCGGGCCAGCTGGGAGAGGCCTTCCATGTCGGAAATTTTACCGTACAGATGCACGGGCAGGATGGCGCGGGTTTTGGGCGTGATCGCCCGGGCCGCCGCCGCCGGATCCATGTTGTAGGTCTGCAGATCGGGCTCCACGAGGATCGGAATTAAATCCGTCTCCAGAACCGCCAGCACCGAAGCGATGTAGGCATTGGCGGGAACCAGCACCTCGCTCCCAGCAGGCAGATGGCAGGCTCGCAGCGCCAAAGTGATGGCATCCAGTCCTGAGGCCACGCCCACGCAATATTTTGCACCACACCAAGCCGCAAACTCCTTTTCGAAGGAAGCCACCTCTTCCCCCAGAATAAACCAGCCTTGGTTCAGCACTCGTCGAAACGCCTGCTCCATTTCCTTGGCTTGCGGGGCATTTACCCGTGCCAGTTGGTCGTATTCGATCATGGCTCAGGATAGGGCTCGTCGATGTAGTCGTTCACGTCATAGGCCTGGGAAGCCAACACCAGCAGGACACAGTCCTTGGAAAAATTGTCCATGGTATGCCAGTCAGGGGCCTCCAAAAGGAGGCCCTGCCGGGGGGTGACCAGCCGGTAATCCGTTTTGCCCCGGCCGTCATTCACGTGGATCTCCACGCTGCCGGCCACGGCCACCAAAAGCTGGACGTTCCTCCGGTGCCGGTGTCCACCTCGCAGGCCCTGAGCGTGATGGATGAAATAAACCCGCCGCACGGGAAACGGCACCGCGGTTTCCAGAACGTTCAACTCCCCCCGCTCGTCGGCAAAGGTGGGCAGTTCGATCAGCCTGGCCATAACCGCATCCTAATCGCCCAAGGCTTCCCGGAGCGAGATATAGTGATCATGAAAGCGGGGATTCAGTCGGCTATAGGTCTTGGCACCCCACCGTTTCCAAAAACCCGGCGGAGCGATGGCCAGTGGATTGGCGGTCGGATACCTGCGGGTGACCGCTTCGGCATGCTGCAGCAGTTCGCGAAGATAGGGCCGGTAAAGATGTTCCCGGATCGGCGCGGGGATCTCGTAGCCACCGGCAACTAGTTTGATCTGGTCCTGCGGAAAAAAACGGAGTTCGTGGAAGTGAAAAAAAGTCAGCGGCCCCTCCGCCCCGTCGGACCGATCGCGACAAAGCCAACCTCCCTTCGGATCCCGCCGCAAGTCGAAGTCACGACAGTTCCAGGGGGCCAGCCCCACCCCAGGCGCATCCAACACCTGCACCCCGGGAAATCGTTCCGGCCAGTCATCCAGATACTTTTGATCGCCGAAACGCCCTGCCTCCACCTTTCCGAAACACCATTGCAGGCATTGGTCCCGCCACCAGCGCAAGGCCCGCAAGCCGCGCTCATCGTTACGGATCGTCACATATTGAACGCAATAAACCCCATGGGTCCGGTTTTGATCGTAGGGGGCGGAATAATTGTGCGGCGTGATACCAATCGACTGGTCTCCCATCATAGCCTCCACCTGCCGGGGATCCCCGTAAAAACAAACATCCGCATCCAGATAGGTGCATCGCGGCAATCCCAGTTTTTCCAGGCAATACAGAAGGGAGGAGGATCCGCAGGTCCAGTAGTATTCCGACCGGGTCCGGCCGGGCTTGACCCGCAGGAGTTCAGGTCCCTCAAAATCTTTTCTTCGAACCACCACGAGCGTGGGATCCTGAAGACTTTCCAGATATTCGGCGGTCAGTTCGTCCATGGCAAAAACGTGGAGTCGGAAGGCATTCCCCATGCGCTTGAGGGAAGCGTGTAGGGCTAACCCTTTGGCCAGAAATCCGGAATCAAAAAGGGTACAGGCATGGAACATCTCCATGGTCTTGCCATTGACTCTGCGTGGCTCACGTTCTGGATGAAGGCTTTTTTCAAACACCTCCTCGACCCTTTGCAGCCAGAGTGGTTTGTTGTTCTCTTGGATCAGCCGGGCATGGCCCTCCGCTCCCGCCTGAACCACCTCGGAGGGATTCTGAAGATACCTTTGGATTTGCCGCGCCAGGCTTTCTGACGAGCCGCTTTCCGCCAGCAAGCCCCCGCGACTATCCGACAGTGCTTCAGCCAAAGCGCCGATTCTGGTGGCAATGAAAGGACGTCCGTGGTTCCAGGCCTCAAGAAACGCCAACCCAAAAGGCTCCTCCCATTGGGAGGGCATCACCGAAAAGGCGGTTTTTGACCAAAGATCAAAATGCTTAGAGCGCGGCACAAAGCCCAGCCACTGAACATTTGTCAGATTCAAGCTGGCGGCCAACTGACGCAGCCGGCCCTCTTCCGGGCCGGTTCCGGCAATCACAAGCTGTCGGCCTTGGGGGGCGGTTTTTGCCCAGGCCTGAAGGAGAAACTCCACTCCTTTTTCCGGCGACAGGCGCCCGAGGTACAAGACGTCTCCTTGCGGATGGGCGGGGGGAGGATTTTTGGCCTCCAAAAAATGGGGGACGACGTCCACCCGAGCCGCAGGAAGCCCCATTCGGAGATGAATGTTTTTCTGATTTTCACTGGGCACTATCCAGCGGCGGACTTGGTGAAAAATGTCGTCCTGCCGCATTTTTTGGAGAATCAAGCCCATCCAACCGCTAATCCAACGGCTGTCGCGCCAGCAGCCGGTCGCCCAAGCCGGGAAAAAATTGCCCTGGGCGCATCGCTGGCAGGGCTGGCCATGATTCAGAAAATACCCGTTGGCGCAGCTGAGTCGGTAATTGTGCAGGTAATGGACGATCGGGATTCCCATTTCCCGGGCCACCGCATACACCGCCGGCGAAAGGGCCGGAAAGACATTGTGAACGAGCCAAAGATCGTGGCGGTTGCGTTCCTGCTCCCGGCGAAGATCTTCGGCAACCTGCTGGTTGTAAAAGGTGCGCCATGGCACCAGAGCCTTGGCGCCGAACCCCTCGACAAAAAGTTTTTGGGTGGATCCGACGTAACGGAACATTTCGTGGTGATTGGCGAGGGCATCTTCAATGCGGCCGGCCATATATTCCTCGCCACCATATTCCAAATATTTGGAAAAGACTTGCAGAAGCCGAAGGCGTCTCACGGCAAGATCTTACTTCCCCGGAGGGCGCGATTGAAAGCCCAGCCACCGCGCCGTTGTTTTAGGACAAAAGTGGGATAAGCTAAGGAATCTGAAATCCCCATTTTCAAAGAGCCCCGGAAATTTTACTTTGGTGATCTTGGCCTTCTTCCTCGTCTTCACCCTGGATCGCTTGGGCTACTACCTGATGGGGGACATCACTTTGGCGCCCGTTCTTTCGGTCCTCTGCCTGGCAGGGCTGACCTTTTATCTCTCCCCCAAACAAATTATGGTTTGGACCCTGGGCTTTGTTCTGATTTCTTTTCTTCTGCTTACCTTTTGGCGCTATTCATTTGTGCCGGGAGGGCCCTATGTGGCCCCGGACCAGAAGACCGGTTTTTCGCTGGCCAGAGGCGGCGTGCGATCCGCGACCGTTTTATTGGCGGGCGGGCTCTGCGCTCTTCTCGGGCTGCAGCGAGAGCGGCTTCAGGCTGCCGTCGCCGAGACGGTGGCGGTGATGACCGCCCTTCCTTCCGGGGTATTGATTTCCAACTCAAGTGGACTGATTTCCTTTGCCAACGAAAAAGTCGCCCAAATTCTTGGCGCCAAGGTTGAGGATTTGATTGGCTCCTCATTTTTTTCTCTTTTGACCTCCCCGGAGGGCAACACCATCGAAAAATACTCGATTTTGGCGGAAGTGCCCGGAGATAAAATTGAAAGGTTGATTTTGCACCTTCGCAAAAATCCGTCGGTTGCCCTGAGGGCAAGGTTGTTCTGTCTGCAGTCGGCTTCGGGAAAGTTGGTGGCCACCGTGTTTGACGAGCTTCCCAAAGAATCCTAGACCCTCGCCCAAATTCGGCGGCTCCAAAACGGGGAGGGCCGACCCACCAGAGCTTGCCGAAGCACGGGGTTTTCCCGGGTGAATACGCGTGTGGAAATTTTTCTCGGGATATAGTCTCCAGCGATAAATTTTTTTGCACGGTGTCTCAGCATCCAGAAAGCCCGGAAAAGCCCCGTGGGGGCCGACTGGAGGGACCGAAGCTGCTGGGCCTCCCTTCGGCCAACTTCCCCGAGGCCCATGCTATTTTGGTTTTCCATGAACAGGCTGGTCCAAAGCGGAAGGTTGCGGGTCTCGGTTTTAGCCTTGAGACGGTTCACCGTCCAAACCGCGTCTCCACAAGCGCGGAGGGAGGTCTCAAACCAGGCTTGGTCCCTCTCCAGCATCGTGCGGCGGAAAAAGGTGGCGCAGGTAAAATTCGGAAGATGGGAAGTCGCCACGTGCTGCCAGCACATTTGGACCGGTCGCTGAGCCGTGACCAGGCCTCCCTTTTCGTCCACAACCAGGAAGCCTCCGTATAAAATTTCCGTTGCCGGTTTTTTTTCGAATTCCTTTTTTACTCGGGCAAGGGCGCCGGGGAGATACTGCTCGTCACAGTTGAGATAGGCACAGAACGTGCCGGCCCCCTTTTTTAAGCCTTTGTTGACGGCATCATACATTCCTTGATCAGACTCTGAGGCCATGACTCTTCGGTATCCCTGCCTGTCGGGCCAAATCTTTTTCATTTTCTCGGCGAACTCCGCGAAGCCGTCAGTTCCAGCATCCTGAACGATGTGTTCGATGGTCACCCCATCCTGATCCGCAATGGACGCGATACAGCAGGCCAGCCAATCCAGCTGACGGAAACTGGGGGTGACAATGGTGAAGTCCACTCTCAGATCCTACTTTTTCAACTTCGCGCCTTCAAATCCTCCCACCCTTGCCTGTCTCCATCTTTCCAACGGCCCCCCCAGCGCTTTCTCAATCAGTGCCGCCGCCAACATCGATCCCACCAAAAGCCAGAGCCCGGAAACCTCCGCTTGCCCGGTCCTCTCGACCCCCTGCGACGCCAAGATCATCCATTTCATCAGGATATGCACCACATAAACAGGATAGCTCAGCTCCCCAACCCATCGCTGCCATCTGCCCTCTCCCGCAAACAGCCCCGGCATCAGGACTGCCAGTAAGGCACAGGAAATCGCCTGATCCCATCCATCCGGCAAAAGGCCATATCCAAATAAAAGGCCCAGCATCAGCACCCGCGATCCCCATATCCCGCCGGAGGATTTCCATGCCAAGCCGCAAACCCTCATCCAGCGGTAGCTCAAGATTCCCAGCAGGAAAAACGGCAGCTGCAGCGGAAACCAAAAATAATTAAGGGAGCCCGTTTCCACCGGCTCCCACATCCAAAGGCCGATCCGCACAACAAAGCCAACCGCACAAAGAAAAACCAGGGGGCCTGTCTTGGCTCGGACGATGAATGGTGCGAACAAATAAAAGCTCAGCTCGACCGCCAAGGTCCAAGCCTGCGGCACCAGGCAGAGAAACCCGGCCGATCTCCCCTCCGGGACCGTCCCACCCCAGGCGAGCGTTTCTCCTCGAAAATCAAACAGGTTAAACCAGTCCAAGCCAAACAGGCTCAGTTGGCTAATCCCTAAGCCGGCCAAAAAGTTGCTATGGCCGCTTTCGATCAGGGGCAAATACCAGCCAAGCCTTTCTGGGATCCGCCCCAGCCACATCCAAGCCGCCGCGTAGAAAAGTCCTGCCGCCGCCAGGACCACCCAATAAATGGGAAAGATCCGCAACGCCCGGTTACCGTAAAACAGCCAGATGCCCTCACGGGTGCCCGGATATTTCCGGTCTAGGATGAGGGCCATGTAAAACCCGGAAATGATATAAAAAAGCCGCACCGCCTGATGCCCGTCCACGAACGGCAATTCCCACGGTGTCGTGGAGTGATGAAATACTACCGCCGCGGCCAGAAAGAAACGGACCAACCCCATGGGCTTAGCTTAACGGCTTTCCGATCTGCCCGCCTCCATTAATCTCGAGGGGTGCACTGCCTATTCCTCTGCTTGGCTTGCCTAGGCGCCGCCATGGTCTCTGCCGCCCCGCCGGCTCCCCTGCCTTTTCTTTTGCAGCAACCCTATGACGAGAATTACGATCTCTTCGGAGGCGGGAATTATCTCACCGAAGATGACAACCTCATTCTCGACTCCATGACGGCTGCCGAGGGCATGAGCAAGCTAAAGCGAGTGGAAAATGCCGTGGGGAATCTTAAGCGACTCCTGAGCCCGGCCGCCTGGAACCAGTTGAAAGCACCGGTGGAAATGGAAAAGCAGCTCTACTTGGTGCTTTTTTGGCTGGCTCGGGCTTATGATGCGGAAGCTTCCGTGGAGGAGGTTCTGGATGAAGTTGTTCTTCGGGGGCAGGACAGCCCCACCGCGGCCGACAGCACCCTCAAGGAAGTCCTCCTTTATAATTTCCGCCTCGCCCAGCACCTGGGTGTCACCAGCTTTCAGGCCCAGGTGAAGTTGGGTCAAGGCCGACCCCCGGTGATTCCGGAAACGGATGAAAACCCTCGGAACCGCCTCGCCTTCGCCGTTTCTATCCTGCCCCCCGACCGATTCCCTCAGGTCGGCCACCAGCTCTTCAACTACGAGCTCTTCGACGGCCCCCTGCCCAAGGCTTCGGGCCCCGAACTCGCCCCCAGCCAGATCGAATTCGCCCAAAAACTCATCTCCCGCGGCCTCCTCCCCTCTGACGCCCTCAAGGCACCTTAAATCGTTACGGAAGCAGGGTCCTCCGTCCCAAGCATGACATTTCGACATTCTGCAGAATGTCGAAATATCTGAAGCAGGATCAGGATTTCAAGAAACCCCGGTTTGTCCCATCATCCACGAATGCCCGCCCTACCTGAGGCCTACCAAAAGCTCCGCACCCGGGGACGGGAGCTGGCCCTGCTCGGTGCCACCGGCGGGCTCCTCGGCTGGGACCAGGAAACCCTCCTCCCGCCCAAATCCCATTCCTTCCGCGCGGAACAGTCGGCCCAAATCGCCGGAATGGGTCACCGCCTAGCCACCGCTCCGGAAGTCGGCGACTGGCTCTCCGCTTGCGAGTCCTCTCGGCCCGACCCCGCCAGCCCCGCAGCCGCTTGCCTCGCCCGCTGGCGCCACGACTACGACCGCGCCACCAAAATCCCCGCCGACCTCGTAGAAGAAAACGAACGCACCAGCGGCCTCGCCCGTTCCGCCTGGGTCGAGGCCCGTAAAAAATCCGACTTCCCCTCGTTTGCCCCCCACCTCGAAAAACTCCTGTCCCTCGCCCGACGCATGGCCGACCTCTGGGGCTACCCCGACCAGCCCTACGACGCCCTCCTCGAAGGCTACGAACCCGGCTGGAAAACCCGGGAAGTCGCGGCTCTTT
>JBBAWG010000040.1:0-12477 GCA_040397305.1 Methylacidiphilales bacterium
CGTAGCCCCGCCGCAATCCGCACCGCGGTCGGCCGATGCGCGGCCCACAAATTCGGATGATAGGGAATCGGAGTGTCCTTGGCGTTAAGCCGCTTCGGCGGAGCGTCCAGCAGTTCAAATCCCTCCGCCGCCACCCGCGCCACCACCTCGGCCGAAGCCCCGCCCCACGGCCACGACTCCCCCACCACCAACAATCTTCCCGTTCGCGCCACGCTTCCCAGCAACGTGTCCGTGTCGAGGGGCTTCACCGTCCGCAAATCCACCACCTCCACCTCATAACCTTCCTCCACCAGCTCCTCCGCCGCCACCAGCGCCTCATGAACCATCGCGCTGTAGGCCACGCAGGTGACATCCCGGCCCGGTCGCGCGATCCGCGCCCGGAATGCCGGCAACGCTTCGCCCGGCAAGGCCTCAGCCTTCAAATGATAGTAAAGCAGCTTGTGCTCGCAAAAGACCACCGGGTCCTGCATCCCGATCGCCTCCAATAGCATGCTGTAGGCATCCTCGACTGTCGCGGGCGTCATCACCACCAAGCCCGGATAGTGGGAGTAGATCGTCTCCATCGACTGACTGTGAAACGGACCGCTCCCCGGCGTTCCTCCCGACGGCAACCGCAGCACCATCGGACACGGCTTGCCCGTCCGCCAGTAGGTCGTGGCCGCATGGTTCAGCATCTGGTTCAGCCCCACCGTGGAGAAGTCGGCGAACTGCATCTCCACCACCGGCTTCATTCCCTCCAACGCCGCCCCGACCGCTAGTCCGATCATCGCATCTTCGGAAATCGGCGAGTCGATGACCCGACCTGGAAATTTCTCCGCCAAGTTCTTCGTTGCCTTGAAAGCACCTCCGAACTTTCCGATGTCCTGGCCGTAGAGGAAAACGTTCGGATCATCCGCCAACGCCTTTTCCTGGGCCGCGCGGATGGCCTCGAGATAGGTGACGCTCATTCCTCCGCCACTTCCTCGACCGACCCCGGCGTGACCGTCGCCCGCCACTGCTCCTCGAACGGATCCGGTACCGGCTCCTTGGAAACTTGCGTCACCGCCTCCTCGACCTCGGTCCTGGCCTCCTCCCGCCACTCGTTCCACTCCTTGGTCCGGCCTCGCTTCTTCATCAACTCCTCCATCACCTGCAGACAGTCCCGCCCCCGATTCGATCCTTTCGTCTGCGCATCCACGTAAAACGCGTCGTCATGCTCCCCGTGGCCGCACAGGCGCAGCAACCGACCCACCACCAACTGCGGGCCGGCGCCTTCCCTCGCCCGCTGAATCGCCCGGCCCACCATCTCCAGACAGGCCTCGGGATCGGTGGCATCCAGTCCGTGCCCCTCCACTCCGTACCCCCGGGCCCGGTCCAGTAGATCCGTGCAGGCGAACTGACGCGAGTTGGGCGTGGAGTAGGCGTAGGCGTTGTCGGCCACCATCACCACGAGCGGCAGTTTTTCCACCGCCGCCAGATTGAGGCCTTCGTGAAACGATCCGGTCGAGGTGGCTCCATCCCCGGTGCAGGCCAAGCCCACGCGCTGTTTTTCCCCTCGCATCCGCTTCGCCAAAAGTGCGCCGGCCGTGGCCGAGATCATCGCGCCGAGATGGCTGATCATGGGAAGGATGCCGAGTTCCAAGTCACCCCGATGAATATTGCCGTCGCGGCCGCGCATCGGACCCAGCCGGGATCCCAGGTAGGTTCTGACCGCGTCCACCACCGGCTCCCCGAAGGCCAGTCGCCCTGCCATATCGCGAATCAACGGGGCGTAGACATCTCCTTTTCGCAAATTCACACCGCCGGCGGCGCTGAAGGCTTCCTGTCCGCGGCCCAGATAGACGCCGCCGACGATCCGGCCGGCCCGGTAAAGGCTGGCGAGCTTATCCTCCACCAAACGGGCGCGGAGCATGCTCCGTCCCAGTTTTTCCGTGGGATCCTGCTTCTGGGGGGAGATCGAACGCGCCAGCGTCCCAGCCGATCGGTTGGCCATCCCCCGAATTTACCTCCCTCCCCCTCCCCGCCAAGCCTGTGAGCGGTCAGTTTTAAGCATGCTGGCGCTGTATAAAAACTGAAGGGGTTTAGTCTTTTAGTCTTTAGTGGTGGAGGGAGGGATGAGCTTTTCAGGCTCCTGCGTGGCTAAGGACTAAACAGCTAAACGACTGTCTAAACCGCCCAATCGCCGTACATCTCCTCCAGTGCCTTGCGTACGGCAGCCTCCGTCTGAGGTTCTGCACTGACTCCCTGCAGGACCGGTAACTTACCCAACAGCCCAACCAGCCGATGGGCCAACGACTCCAGCATCTTCTTTTGAAAGCGACCCCGCGGACCGGCCCCGCCTCCGAGGAGTGCCCGCACCTTGCCGGCCGGCACGCTCCAGGCTTTAACCGAACTCTCCGCCACCACGGTAGCGGATCGGGGGTGACCGGTAAGGATGGAAAGCTCTCCGATTAACTGCCCCGGGCCGAGCCGGGCCAACCACAACGGCTCCCGCCCTCGGATCCTCTTCTCCACCCGTGCCCGGCCGGAAATCATGATCAGCAGCTCACGGGCCCGATCCCCTTCCGCCACCATGATTTCCCCTTTCGCAAAAAGCCTGCCTTTGCCCGAAGGAAAGATGCTTTTCCATTTGCCCGCTCCGGATGCCATCCCAACACTCTACCCCGACTTGAGCTCGCCATTCCAGCCCCGCCCATGAACACCCCCGCCGCCGGCACCCGTGAAAAGAATCTCCTCCTTGGCGTGGCCTTCTGCGCCACGGATGTCTTGCTCATGACCGGCGCAGCCTGGTTTTCCGATTCTCTCGCCATCCTCAGCGACCTGCTCAAGGAGAGCACCGATTTTCTCGCCGTCCTCGCCTCCTACCTCACCGTCCTGGCCCTGCGCAAGGCACCCGGCCAACGTTTTGCCTACGGCATCGGCAAGCTGGAGAACCTCGTCAGCCTCGCCATCAGCCTGATCATGGTGGGCTGCTCCTTTTTCCTGCTCACCAAGGTGGTCAGCCACTTCCATCATCCCGTCCCCACCAGCGGGACCCTGCCGGGCATCATGATCTTTACGGTCTACGCGGCTATCGGCTTTGCCATCTGGACCCGCAACCGCTGGATCCTAAGCCACCAGCACTCCCCGATCATCGCATCCCAGGCACGACTCTGGTTCTCCAAGGCCTGTTTCGACTCACTGATGGCCACGGCCCTGACTCTGGAACTGTGGTTTCGCCATCAGCCCTGGAGTTTTTACCTCGACCCCCTCGCTTCGCTGCTCGGCGTCGGCTTCATGATCCATGCCGCCTACGCGATCGCCTCTTCTTCAGTCCAGGATCTCATGGACGCCACTCTCGAGGAGACCTTCCAGCTCCAGATCCTCAACCAGCTGGTTCGCCACATCGACGACTATGAACGTCTCCACAAGGTGCGCAGCCGCCGCTCCGGCTCCCGGATTTTTGTGGAGATCTTTCTCGAGTTTCCCGCCGGACTTCGCATGGGCGAGGCCCAGGTAAGGATTCAACACCTTCGCCAATCCATCGGTGCGGCTGTTCCCGGGGCAGAGGTCTCCATCCTCCCCCACGCCCCGTAAGTCCTAACTTAGGTAGGGCGGCGCCTCCGCACGCCGCCTCGTTATAAGTTGAGTTTTGGGGATTCGACGAGGCGGGCTGAATTCCCGCGCGAAGCGCAAAGTTAATCCTGCCGGCGGCAGAAACCAGAATGGGCGGGGGCAGGTTTTAGGGGGCCAAACAGCCCGCCCTACCAAACCTCAGAACCAAAAGTTTAGACTAATTTCAGACCCAAGGGACGACACCGCCTCCCATCCTCCCCCACGCACCCTCTTAAACTCGCCGAATTTTTCTTAATCTTAATCTTAATCCTAATCTAGCCGCGGTTTATTTTTTCTTCTTCATGGAAGCCTTCGAACGTTCCCTCGTCAGCCATCCCGACCTGAAATAATCCTCCAGCCCGTCCTCAAGGCTGTATTTCGGCTCGATCTTCAGATCGCGCTGGGTCGCCGACATATCAGCTTCCGTGTGGGGCTGGTAGAAAGGATACGGACAGTCAAAATACTCCGGCTTGAATTTTGTCTTTAGGACCCGGTTCAGGCCTTCAATCATTTCGTTAAAACTCCGCGGCCGGCCGGAACCCGCATTCCACACCCCGCTCTTGCCGGACTTCAGCGCCGCAATGGTCATGGCCACGATATCCTTCACGTAGACGAAGTCCCGCTTCTGCTCCCCGTTTTTGAAGATCCGCGGCCGTTTTCCCGCCAGCATCTGCCCCGCCAGATGCCACGCCATGCTCGCCGGCACGCCCTTGTGCCCCTCCCGCGGACCGTACACGTTGAAATACCGCAGAGCCACAATCTGCCAGGCTGGTTCCTCTTCCTTGACTGCCCGTGCCAGATTTTCCAGCTGCACCTTGGAAAAGGCGTAGGCGTTGGCCGGCGCCAGCGGATCACCGATCCGGTTCACCCCGGCACGAATGCCGTAGGTGGCCGCACTAGACGCGTACATGATCGGGGTTTTTTCGGGCCGAAGATAGTCGAGCAGGCGGCGAAACCCCTCCACATTATCGTGCGTTTGGATTTTCTGATCCTGAAGAGTGGTGTCGGTGATCGAGGCGAGGTGGAACATGGCGTCAGGACGCCGCCCACGGAACTCCGCCTCCCAATCCATCCGGGAGATGTCCGCCGCCACAAAATCTCCCCTAAAGCCCTCCAGGTTGGGGAAGGAACCGCTCCGAAAATCGTCGATCACGGTCAAAGCAGCCCCTGGAAACTCCTCCTGAAGGCGATGAACCAGATTAGAGCCGATAAATCCGGCCCCTCCTGTGACCCAAATAGACTTCATCTTTTTAAGGTTATATAGATAAAAAGTTATTCCCAAATAAAAAAAACATCTCTAGATAAGAACATCCCGCTAAGGGATGATGATCCGATGACTATGCCCAACAGAGACTTAAGACCGACCAAGGGACTCAAAATCTCCCTCTGGAAGGCCTTTGTTTTGACCACTTCTTGGTCCTTCTTCACAACTTGTTGGTCTCAGGATAAGTCCTCCGATCCGGGGGCACCCATGTTTGGGGAGGATGTGGTGACCCTCTCAGCCGAAACCGCCGGTCTTTTCTCGATCGCGAACTCCAACGACTACCGCTACCTACCCCAACTGATCACGGTGGGCTGGCAGTTGGATCAGATCGGCAACGACGGTTGGACCCGCGGCAACACGGAATTCCTCTTCAGCGGCATGTATGCCCCCGTCATCCACGGCCCCAATCCCTGGTTCACTGGCGGCCTCTTCGGGCCCCGCTACAACTTCATCCAGGAAGGATGGCCGGTCATCCCTTACCTGGAATCCCGCGTCGGCTTCATGTTTACCGACGCGACGGGCGCAACCGACTCCCAGGGACAGGACTTCTGTTTCAGCTTCACGATCGGAGCTGGTATCCGCATTCCGGTCATGGATCGCCTTTCCGTGAATCTTGGAGTCCTCTACCAACACATCTCCAACGGCGGCCTCTCCGAGCCCGAAACGGAAAACGTCGGCCTCGACTCCATCGGCCCTACGGCGTCGGTCAGTTGGGCGTTTTAAGCCCGTCCGTAGCCCGTCTCTTAATCTTCATCTTAATCCTAATCGTAACGCTTCTCCCCAACTTATTCACATATTGCCTAGGCGTCCTAAACCCCCTGATGGTCAAGAATATAGATTACACTTAGGATCTTCTTTTATGGCTTTTTCCCTAACTTGTTCACTTATCACGTAGTCCTGCTTTTTTATGCTCGAAACACGCGATCTCCATAAAACCTACCAAGCCGGCGATGCCAAAGTGGATGCCCTCCGCTCCGTCAGCCTGAAGATCCTCCCGGGCGAGATCGTTGCCATCACTGGGCCCAGCGGTTGCGGCAAAAGCACCCTCCTCCACATTCTCGGCGCCCTCGACACTCCCACCTCCGGCCAAGTCTATCTCGAGGGCCATCCCCTTCACTCCCTCAACGACGACAAGCTCACCTCCCTCCGCCAGCTCAAGATCGGCTTTGTCTTCCAGTTTTTCCACCTCCTCCCCACCCTCACGGTGGAGGAAAATGTCCTTCTCCCCCTCCTCCTCTCCGGTCGGGCTGATTCTGCAGGCAAAACCCGGGCCCGGGCCCTCCTTGACTCCGTGGGTCTGGCCGACCGCACCCGCCACCGGCCCCACCAGCTCTCCGGAGGCCAACTCCAACGAGCCGCCCTCGCCCGTGCCCTCATCCACCGCCCCTCCATTCTTTTGGCTGACGAACCCACCGGCAATCTCGACTCCGCTTCAAGCGCTGCTGTCGTCGAGCTGCTCACCTCTCTCGCCCGACGGGAAAAGACAACGGTCATTCTCGTCACCCACAGCGAAGAAGTGGCCCAAGCCGCCGACCGGCGCATCCGCCTCGTCGACGGCCGAATCCAGTCCTGACCGCTTTGAACTGGTCATCCTCTCTCCAAGTTTTCCTTACCCACGGTGGTCGCGATTTCTTCGCCCACAAAACGCTTACCCTCCTCAACATCGCCGCCCTTGCCGTCGGCGTCGGAGCCATCGTCGCCATTCAAACGGTCAACGAAACCGCCCTCCGCTCCTTCCGCGCCTCACTCGATCTCGTGGCCGGCCGGCCTGACTTCACCGTGGAAGGTCAGGGTTTCCGCCTGCCCGAAGCCCTCCTGCCCATTCTCCGCGCCGATCCCGCCGTGCGTGAAGCCACCCCGGTGATCCAGGTCGTTGCCTCCCTGCCCGCCCATCCCGGTGAATTTCTCCATCTCATCGGGGTCGATCCTTTCTCCAACGGCGAACTCGTCACCTATCGTCTGGAGGACGCCCTCAAAAATCCCGCCGACGCCATCGCCTTTGTCTCCGAGGCCGACACCATCGCCGTCACCCGCCCCCTCGCTGACCGCCTGGGCTTAAAAATCGGCGACACCCTCCGCGCCGTCCACGGCGGGCGCGAGACCACCCTCCGCGTTCGCTTTCTCCTCGAACCTTCCGATGACCTCGTCGGGGCCGACGATCATCTCGCCCTCGCCGACATCGCCACTGTGCAGTCCCGCTTCCAACTCGGCGGCCAAATCGACCGCATCGAAACCCTTCTGCGCGCCGACTCCGCCGCGGCCAAGGACGCAGCCCGCACGGAACTCACCGCCCGACTCCAACCTCATCTGCCCGCCCACGCCCGGGCCGGCTCGCCCGAGCGTCGCGGCCGTGAAGTCGAACGGATGCTCGGCGCCTTCCAACTGAATCTTACCGCCCTTTCCCTCATCGCCTTGGTCGTCGGGATGTTTCTGGTCACCAATACCGTCGCCGCCAATGTTGCCCGCCGCCGCTCGGAGTTCGGCCTGCTCCGCGCCCTCGGCCTAGGCCGCCGTGCCCTCACCATTCTGATCGTCGGGGAATCCCTGCTGCTGGCCTTGGCCGGCTCGGCCCTTGGGGTCTGGGCGGGGTTGGAGGTGGCCCGGCACCTGCTTGGCACCGTGGCCTCCACCGTCACCTCCCACTACGTCTTGCTGAGCATGCGGGAAGTCATGGTCAGCCCCGCAAGCCTGGTCGGAGCCGTGGTGGCCGGACTGATCGCCGCGGCCCTGGCCGCCTGGTGGCCCGCCCGCGAGGCCGCCCGGGTTCCGCCCGTCGACGCCCTGCAACTCGGCAACATCTCCGACCGGTCCGTCACCCGCTCACGCCGGTTTCTGTTTCCCGCACTCATCAGTCTTGCCGCCGCCGGCCTGTTTTCACTCACCGCCCTTCGTGGGTTCCCCAAGACCGGCTTCCTTGCCGCCCTCGGGGTTCTCCTCACTGCCGCCTTCGCTGCACCGATGGTCGCCAAGCTCCTGACCCGAATTCCCCCGGCGCAGATTCCGGCATGGATCCTCGCCCGCTCCTTTTTCCTGCGCGGACTCCACCGTCACGGCCTCGCCGCCGCTGCTCTGGCGGTCTCCGTCGGCATGGCCCTCGGCGTCGCCATCATGGTCCACAGTTTCCGCGCCACGGTCGACCGCTGGATCGGCGACAGCATCCGGGCAGATCTTTTTATCGCTCCCTCCACCAACCTTGTCGCCGGCTCTCTCGAACCCCTTGACCCCGAGGCCGAGGTTATTGCCTTGCAGATTCCCGGCATCCGCGCCGTGGGCAGCTACCGGGAGATCCGTCTCTTTCTCGACGGCGCCCCCGCCAAACTCGCGGCCTGTAAACTCGACGTCCTCAAGGCCCACAATCCTCTCCCGATCCTCTCCTCCCTCCCCGGCGACCCCTATGAAATCTGTCGGAATGGTGAATACGCGTTTGTTTCTGAAAACTTTGCTCGGCGCCGCCAGCTCAAGCCCGGCGACACTGTTTCCCTTCCCACCCCCAACGGCCTGCGCCCCATCCAGGTCGCCGCCGTCTTCCGCGACTACACCACCGAGTCCGGCCTCATCCTTCTCGACCGCACCATCTACCAGAAAATCACCGGAGACATGAATCTCACCAGCCTCGCCCTGCATCTGGAGCCCGGCACTCCGGTGCAACCGTTAATCGACTCGCTGCGCGCCCAACTCCGCCCGCGGGGAGAGTTTCTAATCTACTCGCAAACTGCCCTACGTGATGAGGCTCTGCGGATCTTTGATCGCTCCTTCGCCGTCACCGAACTTCTCCGCACCCTCGCCATCGGGGTCGCCGCCTTGGGCGTCACTCTTTCCCTGACCGCCCTGGTGGCCGAGCGCACCCGGGAGATCGGCGTTCTCCGCGCCACCGGCGCCCGCCGAGGACAGGTCCTGCGCACCATCATGACGGAAGCGGGCTACCTCGGCGCCACCGGGGTTTCCCTGGGTGTGATCACCGGTTTCGTGGTGGCCTTGGTCCTTATGCAGGTCATCAACCGCGCCTTCTTCGGCTGGACGATCGACTGGCACACCCCTTGGCCCCTGCTCGGTTTCATCCTCTCCCTCGTCTTCATCGTCTGCCTTCTCGCCGGCCTGCCTCCGGCCCTCCGGGCCTCCCAACTCTCCCCCTCCGAGGCCCTCCGATCAGAATGAAGACGCGGCCCAAGGAAGATCGGAGATCGCAGATGGGAGATGGGTTTGCCCTCAAGCTTTTAAGGCCCAAGTTTCCAGCTTTTTCCAACTTCCATCTCCCATCTCCCATCTTCGTGGGGCTCGGACTCGCCCTGCTGTTGGGCTCCAGTTTCCCCACATTAGCCGCCGAGCCCTGGTCCCGCGCCCTCCAACCCTGGAGCTGGCAGTTCCCCCGCGACCATGGGGCTCATCCGGAGTTCAAAACCGAGTGGTGGTACCTCACCGGCAACCTGCAGGACGCCTCCGGAAATCCCTACGGCTATCAGATCACCTTCTTCCGGCACGGACTTCAGCCCGTGGCCACCCAGACCGGCTCGGCCTGGGCCGTCCGGGACGTCTACTTCGGCCACCTGGCCGTCACCGATGGCCGCGCCAACAAATTTTACTTTGCAGAGAAATTAAGCCGCGGGGCTCTTCGGGAAGTGGAATTCGCCACGAACGACTGCTCGGTCCGCCTCGGGGACTGGTCCCTGATGAGAAACCGGGAATCGGTGTTCCAGATGAAAGCTTGGGCCCCGCATGAGGAAATCGGGCTGGAATTGTCGGCCCGTCCGATCAAATCCGCCGCCTTCCATGGGAACTCCGGTCTCAGCCAGAAATCGGCCACCCCCGGCAACGCCAGCCACTACTACTCCTACACGCGGATGGAGACCAAGGGCGACCTGCGGATCGGCGATCGTCGGATCCCCGTCACCGGACTGACCTGGTTCGACCGTGAGTTCTCCACCAGCGCCCTCGGGCAGAATCAGGAGGGCTGGGACTGGTTCTGCCTGCAGTTCGATTCCGGCGAAGAGCTGATGCTCTACCGGATGCGAAATCCCGGCGACCGCACCGACTCCTCCTCTTCCGGAACCTGGATTCCCAAATCCGGATCTGCCTCACCACTGAAGAGCAGCGATTTCGCCATCGAGGCCCTCGGCCGATGGAAAGCCCCCGGAGGAAAAGTTTACCCCTCCGGTTGGAGAATCTCCGTCCCCTCGCTGAGTCTCGAGGGCGAAGTCAAACCTCTGGTGCAGGACCAGGAACTGCGCCTGCGCCGGATCGGAAACCTCCGCTACTGGGAAGGTGCCTGCACCTTTCAGGGCAAGCGCAACGGCAAACCCATCGGCGGACGCGGCTATACCGAACTCACCGGCTACGCGACACCGATCGGACAAGGAATGAAAGAATGAGAGAGTGTGCGATTAAGCCCTTCGAAGCTCAGCGAGCCAGTCGAGACTGAGCGAAGTAGGGCCACGCCGATTGGTCAAGGGATGAAGGAGTAAACGGCTTAGGACTTGGACCGGATCCAAGTCATGGTTTTTTCGGCCAACTTGTCGAAGGCCTGCACACTCATGGCCAGGTGCGCTTCTTTGGTGTCCTCGATCTTGTTGTGACTGATCCCGTGCAGGCTCTGCACAAACATCATCACCGTCGGCACTCCGGCCATGCACACCTCGGCCGCGTCATGCAATGGCCCGGAAGGCAGGCGGTGCGAAGTTTCACAGGTCTCCCGGATCGCCTCGTCGCAGAAGTTGATCAGATCCGGATGGAAAGGCGCCGGCGGGATTTGCCAGATCCGCTCCCAGCTCACCGTGCAGCCGCCTTCCTTGGCAAACCGCTCACTCGCCTCCTTGGCCTCGGCGTGCATCCGCGCGAGCTTGTCCGCATCGAGATGCCTCTGATCCAGGGTGATCCGGCACTCCTCCACCACACTGGTGACGATTCCAGGTTTCGTTACGCATGAACCAATCGTGCTGACCCCCATACCACTCCGTTCCGCGATCTTGTACACCTCTGAGCTCATTTTTGCTGCCGCCAGGAACGCATCCTTCCGTCGGTTCATGGGAGTGCTTCCGGAATGGGCCGCCTGACCCCGGAAGGTGATGGCGTGGCGCTCGACGCCAAACGTCCCCAGCACTGCCCCCAAGGGTAGATTCTTGTCGAGCAACACCGGCCCCTGCTCGATGTGCAGCTCCAGGTAGGCGGATGCGTTCTTTAACTCCTTTCCCGAGTCTTTTACGCGCTCAAAGTCGATTCCCACCTTCTTGAGGGCATCCGGCAACTTGATCCCTTCCTTGTCCGTCAAAGAGCGAGCCTCGTCCATGTTCAGATTCCCTGAGCAGGCAGCGGAACCGAACAGGCTCTTACCAAACCTCGCGCCCTCCTCATCCGCCCAGTCCACCACCCGGACCGTCACCGGCGGCTTACCGTTGGTTTCCATGCAGATTCGCCGCATAACCTCCACGGCCGCGAGGACGTTGAGGCAGCCGTCCAGCCAGCCGCCGTTGGGCACGGAGTCGATATGCCCGCCCATAAGCAGCGCCTGCGGCTTTTCGCCCCGCAGCGTCGCCCAGAAATTCCCGGCCGCATCGTTGTGAATCTCCACTGGCAGCCCCTCAAATCGGCTCTTCAGGAAATCCCGTGCCTTGACCCAGGTGGGGGTAAAAGCCACCCGTTGCGCACCATTGGCATCGCCGGTCAGCCGGCGGAGCTCCTTGAGATCCTCAATCACCCGCTGGGGATTTAACGCCGCACCCACAGGATTGATCCTGCTCCGAAGGGGATTTTCAAACCACCGAAAACTGGAGCCTGGGCGCCGGCCGGTTCGCCCGTCAGCTAACGAAAAAGAGCCACACCAACCCCAGCCCGATCCGGTACCACGCAAAGGGAATGAAAGTGTTGGTCCGGACATAGCCGATCAGCCACCTCACCACGAAATAAGCGGTGACGGCGGACACGGCGAATCCCAGGCCCAAATGAAGCCACTCCTCTTGCCCCGGCACACCGGCCGACTTGAGCTGCCGGTAAAAACTCAGCCCGCAGGCCGCAAACAACGTCGGGATCCCCAGCAAAAAGGAAAAGTCCGTCGCTGCGGTTCTGGACAAGCCGCAAAACATGCCCGCCAGAATCGTTGCACCGGATCGGGAAGTTCCCGGGAAAATCGCCGCCAGCATTTGTGAGGCACCGATCACCAGCGCCACGATCCAACCGGGATCCTCTTTTCCCTGGTGATGCCGCAACCACCACTCCGCCCCCCAGATCAGCACCCCGCCCACCAGCAACGTCCAGGCGATCGGGGTGGGGCTTTCCGGCAATTCCAACCCCATCGCCGAGGCGACCAAGCCCAGCACCGCCGTCAGCACAAAAGCGGCCCCTAGCTTCCAGAGATATTCCTTACCTTTTCTTCCCTCCTCCCCCGTGATCATAGCCCGCAACCGAGGCCCATAGATGAGCAACACCGCCAGGAGGGCCCCAGACTGGATGCCCACGGTAAAAAGCTCTGGCCGCTTCAGCCCCATAAGGTGCTCCACCAGAAGCAGATGCCCCGTAGAGGAAATGGGGAGAAACTCTGTCACCCCCTCGATCACCCCCAACAAAATCGTCCCCACCCACTCGTTCATGACTCTTTGGTAGCGGAAAACCACCCATCTGCCATCTCCCATCTGCCCCTAGGTAGGCCACTT
>JBBAWG010000041.1:0-12373 GCA_040397305.1 Methylacidiphilales bacterium
CCCAAAAATTTTTACAGCGACAGCAACAACCTCAACACATTCTCCCAGCGGCGCTGCTCGGCAGCTGCCAGGGATTGGCGGTCCTTTTCCGGCAATTCGGTTTCTCTTTCAATCGCCAGAATCCGCTGCTGATGCTCCCGCAAGGCCACGCGATAACGTCGCTCCTGCTGAGGGGAGAGCTCCGCCACCGTGTAGCCTTCCGGAAACTTGATCACCACCGGTTTGGTTTTGTCCCGGTTTTCCCAATCGAAAAAGGATCCCAAAGGCCGGGCGGCAAGGTACTCCGTCGGCTCCCCCACGAGAATATCGAAGGAACGGGCGGCGGATTCCTGGCCGGCGCCCGCGGTGAAAGGGAGGCTGGCGGCGAAGGTCGTTCCGGTAATCGGAAGCATTCCCAAGCTCATCGGCCGAACAAAGAAAAGATCGGCAAACGAGTACATGGTCATGTCCGGCTCAAAGTAGTCCGAGGGCGGCATGGCTCGGCCCCAGGAGACTATTCCGATGAGAAGCATCAGACACAAACCGTGTTTCATCGCTCTAAGGGTGTTGGGCCTGAAATCCGGGGTCAACGATTCCGGGGAGCGGCCCGTGAACCGTCTGGGGACAAGCGGGAAGAAATCCAAGCCAGGCACTCGACGTGGGCCGTGCGCGGAAAAAGATCCACCGGTTGAAACCATTCTGGTTTCCAGAACTCTCCCAAGGCGGCGATGTCGCGGGCCAAGGCCGGCGGATCGCAGGAGAGATACAGAATCCCCAGCCAAGGACGCGCCTGGGCCAACAGCTTCCGGGCATCGGGACTCAGCCCGCCCCGGGGAGGATTGATCAGACAAACCGCCGGACCGCTCCCCAGACGGCCCAAGGCATTTTCCATCTCATCTTCAAACCTTCCTTCCAGAAGGTCCGCCCCCGGCACCTCTTTCCGAAACACTTCCACCGCCGCCGGATGGGATTCCACGGCGACCACCTTTTTTCCCGCCGCCACCAAGGCCCCCGAGAAAAAACCCGTGCCAGCATATCCTTCCAAAATCGTTTTCACTTCGGCGGGTACCGCCCCCACCACCAGCTTCTTCAACGGCTCGGCCAGCGGCCGGTTGGACTGGTAAAACGCCTCCCCTCTCACCTCGTCCGCCCGTACCGAATAGTGTGGCCGGGGCCGTGCGCGCGAGCGGAGATGGGTCAATTTTGCGTTCACATCCTCGGCCGCCAACAGACATTTCGGCACGTCCACAAGGGTACGTCCGTCGGTCGCCAAAAAACCCACCTTGCCGTCGTGATTATGCACGGTGATCCGGTTCCGGTATCCGTAGTCGGGCCCGGTCAGAATGGGCCGGAGGACCGGCTCGGCGATTTTTCCAATCCTCCGCAGGGCCGCCTCAATTTGCGCCGTCTTCACCCGCGCCTCGGCCGGGTAGTTCAGGTGCTGGGTGGCGCAACCCCCGCAGGTTGCAAACAGCGGGCAAGGCGGGGTGACCCGGTCTGGCGAAGGTGTCAGGACCTCCAGAAGTTTGGCCCGCGCAAAGGTCTTGTGGGTTTCCGTCAGAACCGCCCGCACCTGCTCCCCCGGGGCGGTGAAAGGCACGAACACCACCTGCCCCTCGTGGCGGGCCACGCCGTCGCCCCCGTAGGCGACCTCGGTGATGGTGAGTTCGATCGGCCCGGAGCCGGCCGGGGCCGGACGTTTCAGTACCAGTTGTCCTTCAGGTCGGAAGGCGGAACGGGTTCCACCTGGCCGGTGTCGTGCGCCGGCATCTTCATCGACTTGGTCGGAATAAAGAAGGTGCCGATTTCAATCGCCCCGACCCCGGTATCCATAATCACGCGGGAAACCCCTTGGGCAATTCCCACCGTGTAGGCGTAGGTCGGGCCCTTTTCCTGCAATGTTTCGTAGTTGGAGTCCAAAAGCTCGGAGACGGCCAGCGTCACATTGGCGACTCCCCGCCCCAGCTTCTCCATCATGGTGGGCTTGGGAGGAAGACGCAGGTCTGCCCAGGACAAGGCGGGCACACTGAGAATGAGACTTAGCAGAAGGAATCTTTTCATACTCTATTTCTGACAGCGCTCCCCCCGGTGGCAAGGGAGGGCCGGGACCTAGGGAGAATAATTTGTGAATGCCGTCGGGAATTCGGCCTGACGCCGGAAATAGCCGATCACCCCATCCGCCACCAAATCCGCATATTCCCGGAAGACGTTTCCGCGATTTTTTCCGGCGACCGGCTTGGCCCCCTCGTACTCCCCCGCCTGGATCCACCGGTACATTTCCCGGTCGTTCATGTAGGGGCCCTCCACAAAAACCACCGGCCCGTCAAACATTCGGTTGGCGATCAGGTTGCGGTACCAGACATAAGAACTCGCCCCGGTGGCATGGGAGTAGCCCGAGCCCGCGTAACTTTCCGGCCGGAAACCCCAGCCCTCGCGGAACCGCTCCCCAATCGCCGCCCCAACCCCCAGCTCCGTGGGCGTCGATCCCTCAAGCAGCTTGCGCATGAGATGGAATTTCTGGTCATCGAAGGCCAGTTCATCGGGAGTGTAGGAACCGTGGGCAAAAAGCACCAACCGGTTGACGGAAGTCAGCCGCACCCTGCCCCCGGGCCAGGGAGCGGCGTTGAAATGGATGCAAAGGGTGAGATCCGGCTGCAACTCCTCGTTGAGCCGTCGCGCCCGGGCCTGGATTTCCGCCGAGCGGTAAAAGAGCAGCTCCGCATTCCAGCGAATCAGGCGGTTGGCGGAATAGCGGGGCAGCCGCGCGCCCCGGGAACCCTGCAAAAGATAGGAGATGGCCTCGGGATAGAGGTCGGCCGGCCGCAAGGGCGTGGTCGGCTCGAAACCATCATGCGTCCAAACCACCCGGGCACCGGCCTCTTGGAGGCGCCGCTCCAAAACGCGACACACCTTGAGATTCAGTTCTCCCTCCACCACCGGCTGATCCCGGCCAATCCGGAACGTCCGCTCCTCAATATCCGCCCAGTCCCCTCCAATGTGTCCGGGATCCAAACAGATTACTTTCCCCGCCAGGGGCCGGGCCGGATCCCCCGCTCCCAGTGCGGCCGCCGGCGGCATCGGGGTTGCCCCCTTCGCCGCAAAAGTCAGCCGGTAAAGCGGCTGCGTCCGGGCCAGATCCCGAAACAGGGTGACGCCGCCCTCGTCCCAAAGCAGATAAGGGCGCAACGCCCCGCTGGGATCAAACGTCCGCGAAAGACGCGCCTCAAACTCCTCCCGGGTGAGCTTCCCCTGTCCGCCATCGAGCAGCCGCCACTCCGGCACCTCGGAAACAGGGGAAAAAAGCAGGGCCTCCTCCCCGACCGCACGAAACCCGGCCAACAAGCCCCCCAGAACCAAACAGGGAAAGAAAAGACGGCGCATTCGAATCTGAATCATGAACGGCAAAAACCGGGAGGCAAGGTTTCGGACAGCTTGAGATGAACAAGCCTGAACCTTACCCTTTGATGATGGATTCTCCGACGAACTCCTCCGCCGGACCCACCCGGGATCGCTGGATCGCCCTGGCGGCCGTCGGGCTCGCCGCCCTCTTGGCGGCCGGCTGGATCACCCGCGAGCGTCAGTGGGCCACTGACTTGGCCGAATCCCGGGAAGATCTCCGCCAGGCCATGCACCGTCTTCAGACCCTGACCGCCTCCACCGACCAGATCCGCACCGCGTACCTGCAGCGCCGCTCCGAGCTCGAGGTCGCCCGCAAAAAAATCGACCAGCTCGCCCAGCGTCAGGAAGATCGCAAGCGGGAGTCGTCCGAACCAAGCGGAAAGAAAAATAAGGAGGAAGCCCCGGCAAAACATGGGTCCGATCCGGCCCCGCTTTTTCAAACCATCACCTCCCTCAAGCTTCCCTCTTGGACCGCGGTGCAGAAGGGGGAAGGAATGGTCCGCATCCTTCCCGGGGTCGCCGCCCCCGCGGGCAATGAAGGCTATGCCGCGTTCGGAGGGCTGGCCCGCACCTTGGCCGAGGCGGATCCGGAAATGGTCATGGAACTCAGAGCCAGAGCCGAACCCGGTCCCGATGCCCTCGATGCGGCCCAAGACCGCGCCAAGCGGCTGGCCAACGCGGCGGAGCGTTCACTAAAAGAGCAATTTTCCCGGGTTCGCATCGTGGCCGAGGTGGCGAAAGGTCCCCGGATGGAGTGGCGGCTGACGCCAACCACGGCGCCGGCTCCCAAAGCCCAGCCGGCCAAACCATGAGCCTCGTTCTAGTGGACGGGCACTACTACGCCTACCGCTCCTTCTACGCCATCGCTCACCTGACCAACTCCAAGGGAGAACCCACCAACGCCGCCTTTGGCTTCACCTCGGCCCTGCTCCGGATGGCTGAGGACCTCAAACCCGGCCGCGGAGCCGTGATCTTTGACGGAGGCGTGCCGCAAGAGCGGCTGGAAACGCATCCCGAGTACAAGGCCAACCGGAAGGAGACTCCCGAAGCCCTCGAAAAACAGATCCCCATCCTGTACGAGGTCGCCCAGGCCCTCGGCTGGAAAACCATTTCGATCGAAGCCGAGGAAGCGGATGACGTCATCGCCTCCTACTGCCGGGCCAGCCACGGAAACCCGTGCATCGTCGCAACCAATGACAAGGATCTGATGGTGCTCGCCGCCGGCGGCGCAAAAATCTACCAACCCAAGTCCGAGGGTTTCGAACTGCTCGGCCCCAAGGAAGTGGAAGCGAAATGGGGCGTGCCCCCCGACAAAGTCCCGGAGCTCCTCGCCCTCACCGGCGACGCCTCGGATAACTTTCCGGGTATCGCCGGGGTGGGTCCCAAGACCGCGGCCAAGTGGATCACCGAATTCAGCACGGCAGAAGGCGTCCTGGCCGCCGCCGACAAAATCAAGCCGGAGCGGTTCCGCCCCATTCTCCGGGACTCCAGCGAGATCGTTCGGCGAAACCGCAAGATGGTCGAGCTCCGCACCGGGCTGGCCTTGCCTGTTCCCCTCAACGAACTCCAGATCGCGCCCGACCCGCAAAAGCAGGTCGACCTTTTCCGCCGTCTCGAGTTCAAGCGCTTTGCCCGCGAGGCGGAGGCGCGGCTCGCCGCCCAGAAACCGAAACAGCCCGACCTCTTTTCCTGAACCGTGAAGCCCGTCGTCGAAAATCTCTATGTGCACGTCCCGTTCTGCACGCACCTCTGTCCCTACTGCGACTTTCCGAAGGAGAGGCTCGCCGGCAACCGGATGCGGGATTTCCTCGCTGGTCTCCGCGCCGAATGGTCCGCCGCGCGCGAGGAGTTCGACCTCCGGCCTCGGCACGTGTTTTTCGGCGGGGGCACGCCCACCGCTCTCTCCCCTGCACTGATGGAGCAACTTCTGGCCGTGGCTCCCTGGGGCGAGGCCGAAGAGTGGAGCGTGGAGGCCAACCCGGATGGTTTCGGCGAAACCAAAGCGCGCCAACTGGCCGAGGCCGGCATCACCCGGCTCAGCCTCGGCGTGCAGGCCTTTCGTCCCCAGGACCTGGCCTGGCTGGGCCGCAAACATGACCGGGCCGACATTCGCCACGCGGTGCAAAGCGCCCGCGCCGCCGGCATTCGCAGCCTGAACCTCGACCTGATCTACGGGCTGCCCGACCAAGGCCCAGCGGAGTGGCAGGAGACGATGGCCGAGGCCTGCGCCCTGCAGCCGGACAGTATTTCCGCCTACGCCATCACGCCGGAAGAGGGCACCGAATTGGCCCAGCGGATCGCTCGCGGGGAGTGGAGTCCCGACGAGGACCGCGAAGCCGTGCTTTTTCTTCTCACCTGCCGCTTTCTCGAGGCCCGGGGCTACGCGAGCTACGAAGTTTCCAACTTCTCCCGCCCCGGCCACGAATGCCGTCACCACCAGTCGGTCTGGTCCGGCGAGGACTACCTCGGCCTCGGGCCGGGCGCCGTTTCCACCGTAGCCGGCCGCCGCTGGCGCAACTTGCGCGACACCGGCTCCTATGCGCAGAGCTGGCTCCTGGGTTCCGGCCCGCGTCGCCAGGAGGAAGAAGAGAGGAATCCTTCCCAGATCCGTACCGAGCGGATCCTTCTTGGGCTGCGCACCCGGGCGGGATTGGCGGAGCAGGGTCTCCCCGGCCGCGAAGAGTGGTTGGAGGCGTTGGTGCGAAAAGGCTGGGCCCGCCGCGAGGACGGGCGCTTTCTCCTCACCGCCCGGGGCCGCCTCCGCGCCGATGAAGTGGCCGCGATCCTGACTTAGGGATGGAGCCGGTCATTGCCACGCGCGGGCTGCGCAAGGTCTACCGAGTTTTTGAAAAGGAACCCGGACTCGCGGGGGCCATGCGCGCGCTGTTTTCCCGCCGGTCCCGCGAGGTCGTGGCGGTGGACGGCGTGGATCTGGAGATCGGGGCCGGGGAGTTGGTGGGCTTTCTCGGGCCCAACGGGGCCGGCAAAACGACAACCCTCAAGATGCTTTCCGGCCTGCTTCACCCCAGTGCCGGCTCGGCGCGGGTGCTGGGCTTCGTACCGTGGGAGCGGGAAACCGAGTTCCGCCGCCAGATCTCCCTGTTGCTCGGCCAGAAAAACCAGCTGACCTGGGATCTGCCGGCGCGCGAAAGTTTCGAGCTCAACCGCGCCATCTACGGCATCGACCGGGCCACCGCTTGGCGGACCATCCACGAACTCGCCTCCCTGCTCGAGGTCACCGAACTGATGGGCAAGCCGGTCCGGGAGCTTTCCCTGGGGGAGCGGACCAAGATGGAGCTGATTGCCGCCCTGCTGCACCAGCCGAAGGTCCTGTTTCTCGACGAACCGACCCTGGGGCTCGACATCGTTTCCCAGCATCGGATCCGGGATTTTCTCCGGCGCGTGGTCGCGGAGAAAAAAATCACCACGATTCTGACGAGCCACTATCTGCAGGATATTGAGGCCCTCTGCCGGCGGGTGGTGATCATCGACCACGGCCGGATCATCCACGACGGCTCCCTCGCCGAGGTCGGCCGCGAGTTTGCCAACCACAAGCAGATTGAGTTGCGCTTTTCCGGGCGCGCGCCGGAGCTGCGGGGCGCGGAGTGGGGAGAGGTTGCCGGCCGCGACGAGGCCGCGATCCGCCTCCGGGTGGCTCCGGGACGCGTGACCGAAGTCAGCCGCCGCGCGCTCGAACTGCCCGGCCTTGAGGATATCCGGATCGAAGCCGTGCCCGTCGAAGAGGTCATCCGGAAGCTCTTCACCCGCCCCACGCCTTAGTCTGGGAACTTTCCGTTCCCGGACACAAAAACCTCGGCGCTACCGCGATTGGGTCAATGGGAGTGGTGCTGCGCCACCAAGGCGATCAGCACAAATCCCGCCACGGCCGCCCCAATTTTCCAAAGCCTCCCCTCTTTCTCCTTCAGCTCCGGCACGAGCAGGTCGGAGTAAGCAAGATAGAGGAAGGTTCCCGCCGTGGCGGCGGAGAGGATGCCGTGGAGCCGGTGGGCGCCGGAAAGATCCGCCAAGGAGGCCAACCACGCCCCGCCCGGGGTCGCCAGACTGAGGAGCAGGGTGGCCCCCACGATCAGGCCGGTGGAGTTGCCGTTGCGACCCATGGTCACCGCGAGGGCAAAGGTGTCGGTCGCCTTGTGCATCAAAATGGCCACCGCGAGGGCCTGCTGCACCACGCCGGACTGGATCGATCCCAGGGCCAACCCTTCCAGCAGCGAGTGCAGGCCCAGCATTCCGCCCAGCACATAGGCGGAGGAGGCAGAGCCGCCGTGGGGATGATGCCCATGAATCTCGGCGTGGGCGTGGTGAGCCCGACGATCCAGCCAGGCCAGACCCAGAATCAACCCTCCGCCCAGCAGGGTTGTTTTCAACCAACCCAAATCGCAAATCGCCTCTGGGATCAGCTCAAAGAAGGCCGAAGAGAGAAAAGCTCCTCCCGCAAAAGTCCCTCCCAGACAGAGCCAAGACGTCTTGGCTCCCCGCCGCTTCAGAATCAGGGCAGAAAGCCCCCCCACCATTCCGGCGACAAAGAGCACCAGCAAGAGGCTTGCGAACATTCTTCTCTTCTAGGGATTCAATCCGCCCGTTACGAGCCTGCGGAAAGTCGCACTTAGGGGAGGGCGATGGCAGTGGAGGGATTTGAACCCCCGACCCAAGGCTTATGAGTCCCTTGCTCTACCAGGCTGAGCTACACTGCCGGAAATGATTGTTCTAGCGACGGGACTTTTCCCCGCCAAGCCCCCACAGGGCTTGGGATCACAACCCAAGGAGGCTACGATTTTTCCGTGAGCATGCGCGAACAGGAGGCCCGGCGCGCCCGTCTGAAAGGACGGCTGGCCTTGGGTCTTGGGCTTCTGGTCATTCTGATGTTTCTCGGCTTGGGCGCCCTGCCCGCCTACCGCGCCCTGAAATCCTGGCGGGCCGATCAGTTGATGAACGGCGCGGAAAAATCCGTGGAGCGGGGGGCTCTCGTCGATGCGTACCAAGCGGCCCGCTCCGCCTATGGCTTGGACCCGAACAACCTGCGGGCCCTGCGAATGCTTGCCGAAATGTACGAGGGCTCGGGCGCACGGGAAGCCTTGGCCTATCGACGCTCGGTCGCAGAAAGCGCCGGGGCCACCGGGCAGGATCGGGCCGCCTACCTCCGTGTCCTGATCCGTGCCGGGCGGCTCGATCTGGCGGACGACTTTGTGCGGAAGATGGGAATCGGCAGCCGAGCCGATCCGGTCGTGGCCGCCCTGATTGCGGACCTTTTGCGCATGCGCGGCCAACCCGAGGAGGCACGGGCGGCCGAGGATCTCGCCGCCGCCAGCAGCGTGCTGGGAGAAAAAACGACGGCGGAACTGATCCAGGCCCGTGGCCGTCTGGAATCCCCGGACCCCGCGGAGCGTGCCCAAGCCCGGGCCACTCTTCTGCGGATCGGTGGCAGCAAGGCCCCGGAAGCGCGGGATGCCCTCCGGATTCTCGCCGTGGCTCCGGACCGGACAGAAAAAGAGACCCGGGAAATGATCCGCCTTTTGGAGGCCAACCCCCTCAATCCCGCCGCTGACTTCTTTCTGGCCAAGACCCTGACTCTCGAGCTCCGGCCGGATTGGCGGGGTGCGGTGCTCGAGGAGGCGCGCAAACTTTGGTCGGGAGGCACCGAGGAGCAGCGGACCGCGCTGGCCGAGTTTCTGTTGCGCCATGGAGATGCCCAGGGAGTTTTGGATCTTCCCGTCACCCGCCAGGGCCGGGCTTTCCTGTTGCGCTTGGACGCCCTCGCCCGGCTGGGGCGCTGGCCAACGATCCGCGAAGAGCTGGTTCTCGCCTCCTCGGAAAAAAACACCCTGGATCCATTTTTTATCGAGGTGTTTCAGGCCCGCGTGGCCCAGGAAATGCGTGAAATCTCCATGGCAGACGTGCGGTGGAAACAGGCCATGAGCAAGGCGGCGGGAAACCCGCAGAAGCTGGAGTTTCTGGCCAACTTTGCGGAAAAGTCCGGCAACCTTCCCATGGCCGCCGAAGCCTACCGTTCCATGGTGAAGTTTCCGGCGGCGGCCGTGCCCGGATATCTCGGCCTCATTCGCGTGGCCGAAAAGCGCGCCGATATGCGTCAGCTGCGGGACGTCCTCGGCGAGCTCTCCCGCCAACTCCCGGAGGATCCGGCGCCCAAAAACGATCTCGCCTACCTGAACCTTCTCTTTGAGGAAAAGGTGGACGACTCCCTCCAGATTTCCCGGGAGCTCGTCTCGGCGCTGCCCGACCGGACCGCCTACCGCACCACCCTGGCACTCGCCTATTTGCGGAAAAACGAATCCGCCAAGGCTCTCGCCGCGTATGATGAGACGAAGATCGACTGGTCGGCCGCGCTCCCCGGGTGGCAAGCGGTCCGGGCCGCGGTGCTGGCCGCCAACGGCCGGGAAGAAGAGGCCCGCCGGCTGGCCGCCTCCATCAATTGGGATCGGCTGAAACCCCAGGAAAGGGATTTGGTCCGGACCCTTCGCGCCCCCCGTAGCTGAGTTTTCCTGTGCGATCCTGGTGTTTTGGATTTCTGGTTTTTCTGGGTCTGGCCTCCCTCGGTGCCCAAACCCCGGCCACCCACACGGTCCAAAAAGGGGAAACCGTGTATGCCATCGCCAAACAATACGGCACTACCACGGACGCCATTCTCAAAACCAACCCGGACCTCAACCCCTCCCGGATCCATGCGGGGGACAAAATCCGGCTACCCAACGCCAAGCCTCCGTCCCCTCCCGCCTCCGCGGCGAACCCAGCCGTCAGCACCAATCCTTCCGTCACCTCGACGGCCAAGCCCCGGGAATGGGTCCGGGTCCAAAAAGGAGACACGCTTTCCAAAATCGCCCGGCAAGAGGGAATCCCTTTGCAGGATTTGCGGAAATGGAACCGGATCGACGGGAACACCATCCGCCCAGGGGATCTGCTCCGCCTCCGCGCGGCGTCCACCAACACCATCACCTCCGCCACCCACGCCAAACCCCCAAAGACGGACCTGCCCAAAGCTCCGTCACCCCGCCAACCGGCCGAGCCGGACGACCGCTTTATCGCCCCCGTCCGCCGCCAGATTGATGCGCCCAAGAACCGCCTGCGCGACTGGGAATACATCGTTGTGCACCACAGCGGCACCAGCGGCGGCAACGCCAAGATCTTCGACTACTACCACTCGGAGGAGCGCGGCATGGAGAACGGCATGGCCTACCACTTTGTCATCGGTAACGGCACAGATTCCGGCGATGGCCAGATCGAGGTGGGACGCCGTTGGCTGCAACAACTGCAAGGCGGGCACCTCGCCAGCGAGACCCTGAACGAGATTTCCATCGGGATCTGCCTGGTGGGCGACTTCAGCCGCAACCGCCTCGGCCCGCGCCAAACCGCCTCTCTCATCGAGCTGGTCCAGTACCTGCGGAAGCTGGTCCCGGAAAACCGCCTCAAGTTCCGGCTCCACCGCGAAATCAACACCCGCCCCACGGAGTGCCCGGGACGGCTTTTCCCGGGCAAAGCCCTCCACGAAATTCTGCGTTAACCGGCCACCGGCTGGAATCCCACCCAGATTTTCCGCGACCGCGGGCCGTCAAATTCTGCAAAATACACCGTCTGCCAGGTTCCGAACTTGAGCTTCCCTTTCTCCACCGGCCACGCGAGATGGTTTCCCAACATCGCCGCCTTGAGGTGCGCGGCCGAGTTGCCTTCTGCATGCCGATACTCCCGGCTCTCCCACGGAACCGCCCGCTCCAGCGCCGCCGCCAGATCCCGCCGCACGTCCGGATCCGCCCCTTCCTGGATCGTGACCGCCGCCGTGGTGTGCGGGACGAAGACGTGCAGGAGCCCGTCCCGCCAACCGCGCCGGGCGGCGGCCTCCTCCAGTAGTTGTGTCATCGGCACAAATTCGGTATGGCTCCGTGTGCCCATGACGATTTCTTCCCAAGGACCGGCCATATGATCGTGGTAACAGGTGGCACGGGTTTTGTCGGTCGCGAAATCTGCCGCCAGCTGGCCGCCCAAGGCGTGCCCGTTCGCGCCGTCGCCCGGCATGCCCCCGCCGACCCCCTGCCCGCGGGCGTCTCCTTCTTCCCCGCCGACGTCACCCGCGCCATTTCCCTCCGCGAGGCGATGGAGGGAGCCCAAGCCGTCATTCACTGCGTCGGCATCATCCGGGAGAAGGGAGACGCCACTTTTGACCGGATCCATCGGCACGCCACGGCGGAAACGGTCGCCGCCGCCCACCGCGCCCGCGTGCCGCGCTTCCTTCTTCTTACGGCTCTCGGCACCCGCCCGACCGCCTCCTCCCGATACCACCGCACCAAATGGGCCGCGGAGGAGATCCTCCGGCAGAGCGGTCTGGCCTACACCATTCTGCGTCCCTCTCTCGTCTATGGCCCGGGGGACCAGTTCACCAACTTTCTCGCGGCTTGGATGCGCCCGCCCCTTTCCTGGCTCACCGGCGGTTTTCTCGGCATTCCCGGAGGCGCCTCGGTCCAACTCTGTCCCGCTTCCGTGGGCGAAGTCGCCGAGGCCGTGATCCGCTCCCTCGGCCAGGACCGGGCCTTGGGCCAAGCCTTCGACCTCGCCGGGCCGGCCGTGTCCCTCAAAGATCTTTCCCTGGAAATCGCGCGGGCGATGGGTCTTCAGCCAACTTGGGTCGAACAACCCCCTGACGTGCTTTTGGGCATGGCTCCCTGGCTCTGGCTGCGGGCCTCCAAACCGGTTCTTCACCCCGTCCCCTTACCGCTCTGCCGGATCGCTGCCGCCGTGGCGGAGCGACTCCTGTCGAATCCGCCGCTCACCACAGACCAAGTGGCCATGTTGGAGGAGGGCCAGTTTGGGGATTCCCGGCCCGCCGCTGAAATTCTCAGCTTCCACCCTGGTCCTCTGTCTGCCGGTCTGGCCTCCTATCTCGCCCCCCAGGCGGGAGGCATTGCCGACCGCCGACCATGAGCGAAGCCGCCCGTACCGGCCGCATCCGCCGGGTGTTGCTCACGGCGCT
>JBBAWG010000042.1:0-11891 GCA_040397305.1 Methylacidiphilales bacterium
AATTTGGGTCCGCAGGGCCCCGGCGGGGCTAGGTCGTCGGCCCTTTTACTCTCCCGAAAAAACCACCGCCCCTTTTTCAATCCGCTCCAGCGTCAGGTGCTCTGCGGCATGAATGGAAGCGGTCATCTTGGCCAGGGCCGCCGTCCACTGGTTCCAGGACCGTAGCACCAAGGCCGGCGGCAGGGGCAGTTTCCCCAAGGCGGCCTCAATCCGATACACGTCCTCTCCCTGCTCCGAGCGGTTAAAGGTCATCTCATGCCGAAGAACAAAGCTTTTTCCTAAAAGCCGACCAACCCGGTCTAGGCGAAGGGTTCCGTCCTGCATCTCGACCTTCCAGTCCTCGGCCGCCAGAACCACGATCTCGGATACTTTCAGGGGGGCGAAGCGCAGTCGCTTGCCGAACCAGGCGTTTAAATCCGCATCCGCTACCTTGATCTCCGGGGGAAGCTTCTCCTTTTCCCCTCCGTATTTCCAAAACAGCTCCTCAAGCGCCTCCGCGTCGCCAGCTCCGCCCGAAGCAAGCGGCTCCGGCGCGCTTAGCCCAAGGCCTGCGGCCCGGCCCAAAACGGCCACGATCGCTGCGCCCGCCAGGGTCCAGGCCGTTCCCTTCCACCAGGCTTTATGCCGGATAAACTCCAGAATTCCATGAAACAGGAAGCTGGCCCCTAAAAACGCCCCGAGCAGGGCCACGCCCGCCGCAGCCAAAAGAATTCCCTGGCTGATCAGCACCGCCGGAACTTCCGGGATTTCCAGTTTGGCGAGAAACGCCCCTCGTGCTGCCTTTTGGCGTGCCCCCTTTTCCTTCTCCCATTCTTGCGGCTCCAGCCACCGCCCCTCCAGTTTTCGTTTTCCCGCCGCCATTTCCGACTGCTCGACTTTCCACGGCTCGGCCTGCTTTTCAATCTCGGCCACCCGGGAGGGAAATTCCCTTTTTAACTCTTCCAAAGCCTGGACTTGGGTCGCTAGATCCTCCTTGCTGTAAGCCGCGGCAGGGTCATAGGACTTTGGCAAGGCCTTGGTCATCGCCGCGGAAAAGGCGGCCTCAGCTTTCGCCAACGCCTCCGGATCCTCCTCACTCGGCATCTGGTCGAGGATTTTTTTCCATTTCTCAACCTCCTCCTGCAGAGTGCGCTCCAGAGCGGCGGCCTTGGCCTTGGCCTCCAGCAAGGCATGAATCGCCCCCACAGCCGTGGCACGATCCACTTTCTGGCCACGCCCGGGCGCGGGCGTCAACCGCGCCACAATTCGGTCTTTGGAAACTTTCTTTTCCGTGCCGCCTGGCTCCACCAGGACCACCGTGCCGTCCTTGGCAGATTCTTTTTCAACCAAAACCAGATCGTGGGCTTCGTCAGGCTTGGTTGGCTCCAGCACATAGACCTGCACGCCCCCCAGGCAGGACACCGCCGCAAAGAACCAAAGTGCCGCCGTCCACGCCGCGCCCCTGCGCCAGCCGATGCGACTCAACGGCAAAGTTTCCGTGCTGCCTCGACAATATCCTTGGGACCCATTCCGAAATGCTCGTACAGCTCCCGCGCGCTGTAAGCGGATCGCCCAAACTCTCCCTTCATGCCGATGGCTGCAGATTTCACCCCGACACCGGAAAGATTCAGCGCATGCACGAGCATCGCCCCCATGCCGCCAACAATCTGATGGTCCTCCACCGTGACCAGCCGCCCCCCGGCCTCAGCCAGGGCCGGTGTGATCGTGGCAAGATCCGGCCGATTCACGAACGGGTTGTCGATCACGGTCGCCTGTTTTCCGTCTTTCGCCAACAGCTCCGCCGCCTCCAGCGCCAACGGCACCATCGGTCCAGACGCGACGATCACTACATCCTTCCCCTTTCGCAAGACCTCGGCTTTGCCCCACGGATAGCCGTTCGGACGGTCCCCAATCCGTGCCGGAAAATCCTCCCGCCCGGCGAAGAAAAGCGCGCTTTCCCCGTCCTTACCCCCCTGCCGCTCCCGGGCCAGCCGACGAAACGACTCCAACATCAGCGCGTCCGCCTGCTCGGAGCAGCTGACCGCAATCGCCAGCGTGTGCGGAATCGACGAGACCGCCGCAAAATATGTCGTGGCCTCGTGAGAAGCTCCGTCTGCCGCGTCCTGAAAGCCCGCGTGGGTAAACGCCGCCACCACCGGCCCCTGCGAAAGGGCTGCCATGATGATCGGCAGGTTTCCTTTGGTGATGCCAAACTGGGAAAACGTGTCGGCCACGGGGAGAAAACCTGTTTTGGCCAAACCCGTGCAGGTGCTGATCATGTTCGCTTCGGCAACGCCAATATCAAAGGAGCGCCCGGGCACCGCTTTCTGGAATGCCGCCACGCCGGTTGATCCCGCCAGGTCGGCGCTGACCGAAACCACCGGCAGACCCTCTTGCGCGGCCGTGGTCATCGCCCGGGCAAACCCGGCTTGGACCTTTTCTTTTTTCGCCGCGGGGGACGCGGCAGGAGAGTTTTTCTTGGTGGCCTGTTTTTCCTCCCATGCCTTACGCAACGACTGCGCCCAGGAGGCGAGGTCGGCCGGAGTTTTGCCGCCGGTGATTTCGTTGACGAATTCCACGATTTTTTCCCCGTCCTTGAGCGGGAAGCCGTGACCACCGGAGGAGCTCTGCTCCGTCTCCTTCACCCCGAATCCCTTCACCGTCTTTACCCAGAGGCAAACGGGCCGGCGCGGGTCCCCTTTGGCCTCGGCCACCGCCTGCTCCACCGCCAAATAAACTTTTTGCAAATCCTGGCCTTCATGCACGTGGCGCACGTTCCAGCCGAGGGGCGCCAAGGAGGCGAACGACGGCTCCATCGCGAAGCTGTCCTTGGAGATTCGGCCGGAAAGTTTGGTGTCGTTATCCGAGACAACGAGCACAAAGGGGTTGAGCTCTTTACGTCCCGCCAGTCCGGGAATCGCCGCCAAGGACTCCTTGGCTTCACCCTCCATGCACGCCCCATCGGAAATCACGCAAAAAGTCAGGCGGTCCCGCTTGGCCAGCTGATCACCAAGCGCCAACCCCTGGGCCACCGGGAGTCCGGACCCGAGCGGCCCGTTGCTGATGAAAACGCCTTCCGGGTTGAGATGGCTTTCCCCGTGACCGGTCAGCTTGCTTTGGATCCCGCGGAATTTTTTCAGGTCCTCGAAAGTCATTCCGCCGAATCCGTATTGGGCGCGGAGCGCGTAGACCCCGTTCTCCGTGTGGCCCGCATCGTTGACAAAGTTAAAGGCCTCGTGCCAGGGCCTGCCTTGGGCTGCGAACATGATCCCGTGGATCGCCGACATCGTCTCGGCCAACGCGGCCGGGCCGCCCCAGTGGCAGGCCGCCCCGCCGATCACCGCGTGGGTGTCCATCAGCGCGACCAAGGCACGGGTCATGACCGGATCTGCCAGCGTCACCTCTTGTCCGGCCGCATTTTTGACCTTCACCGGATACTTCGGCCCTTGGGCGGGCGTGGGAGCCAGCCGATTGGGCAGCTGCAGGGGGCGCAGCGGGGGAACCTCTACGGTTTTCACGGGTCCGACTTCAGTGGCCATACGATTGCTCCTTAATTTTTCTTGGTTGAAAAGGGACGAGGAGCGTATCGGTTTGGCCGCCGCTTTGGCAAGGCTCAGGAGTCGGCCAAACGGGCGGAACCGGGGGAGATCTCAAGAATAACCCATGAATCCCCCCCCGGCGGGCGGTCGTGGGCCGTGGCGTATAACACCTGCGTCGGTTCCGGCACGGCCTTCCAAAAGGCCTCCCTCCGGGTCGGATCCAGCTCCTTGAGGGCGTCGTCCAGCAAAAGTGCCGGCGTGCGTTTTCGCTTTTCCTGAATCAGCTCGAGCTCTGCCAGCCGTACCGACAGGCACCCTGTTCGCCTTTGCCCTTCCGAACCAAACTTCGCCAGACTCTTGCCCGCAAGACTGAACTCCCAGTCGTCCCTTTGCGGCCCGGCCAGATTGATTCCCCGCTCCCGCTCCCGCTCCCAAAGTCGGTCCCGCTCGGGTCCGGGGGGCGGCATCGGGTCGGCCGGCTGATAGCGCACGGCCATTTTTTCTGCTCCGCCTGCCAACTCCCGATGCGCCTTGGTGAGATGGGGCCGGAGGAGTTCCGCCAACCCTTGCCGGGCGGGTCTTAAAATTTCCCCCGCTTCCGCAAGCTGGGTGGTCCAGGCTTCCCACTCCTCACGGGACGGTTTCGGGTGGCGCAGGAGCGCGCCGCGTTGCCGCGTGATTTCTTTCAGCCTGCGCAAGTCGGCCATTCGGTGCGGTTCGAGCTCCGCCAGGAGCAGATCAAAGCCGGCACGCCGCTCCCCGGCGCCCCCATCCAGCATGATCGTGTCCGCCCCGTGGGCCACCACCGCCAGTGCCCGCCCCCAAAACTCGTCGGTCGTGGCGCCGGTACGCCCGTCAATTTCCAGCTCGCGCCCTTCCCCGCGCCAGACGACCGCAAGCCGGACGGGTCCTGCCTCATCCGCCCAGGCCCCCTCCACCCGCCAACCCGGCGCGCCATGCCGCGTCAGCTCCCGCAAGGCTCCGGTTCGAAAAGAGCGAAGCCGGCTTAGAACGGCGACGGATTCCAGCAGGCTGGTTTTCCCGCGCCCGTTGGGCCCGGTGAGGAGCACTCGGGGGCCCAGTCCCTCCAAATCCAGGGACGGGTGACAGCGAAACGAAGTGAGGCGAAGGCGGCGGAGCACGCCGGCCGGCTCAGGCCGTGCGCATGGGCATGATCACGTAAAGGAACGGCTTGCTGTAACGGATCACGCCGGGGCTGAGCTCGTCGATGAAATCAAAATGAACCGTGTCGCCCTCGATGTTCTTCAGGGGGTCGGCCAAAAATTCCGGGTTAAAGGCCATGCTGAAATCCTTGCCCTTATACTGCACCGGAATGGCCTCCCGCGCCTCGCCGACATCCGGCGTGTTGGCGGCGATCTCCAGGTTATTCTTGGTAAAAGTCAGTTTGACCGAGTTGGACTTCTCGCTCGAAAGAAGAGCCACCCGTCGGACGGAGTTGAGGAAAAGTTCCCGCTCCAAGGTCACCCGCTCCTTCGCTTCGGCCGGGATCACCTGCCGGTAGTTCGGATAGTTGCCCTCCACCATTTTGGCGGCGATGAAGGTCTGTCCAAAATGGAACAGGATCTGGTTTTCCAGGACCACAAAGGATACCTCGTCCTTGTCGCCAAGTTGGCGCTGCAGTTCGAGCACGGCCTTGGCGGGCAGAATGAACTCCCGTTCGCCGGACTTGGGGAAATCAAGCTCTTGGTCGGCCAAGGCCAGGCGCCGGCCATCCGTCGCCACCAGGGTCAGCTTTCCATCCTTGAGACAAACCAGCAGGCCATTCAGCACGTATCGCTTTTCATCGGCCGACATCGCGTAAGAAACCCGTTTGATCAGCTCCTTGAGAAGCTTCTGCTCAATTTTGTAAATGGGGTTTTTGTCGCCTCCCTTGGCAGGAAAATCTGGAATCGCGGGAAACTCCTCCTCCGGCATCCCCATGATGCGAAAGAAGGCGGCTCCGCAGCGGATCGTGGCCCCGAGCTTGCTGTCCACGTCGAGGGTCAGCTCCTCGGACGGAAGCTCGCGGATGATGCTGAACAGGCGCCGTGCGGGTAGCGTGACGGCCCCGGGTTTCTCCACGCCGGCTTCACAGGATGTGCGAATGCCGATGTCGAGATCCGTGGCCGCGACGGTCAGGCTGGATCCAGAGCCGCGCAACAAAAGGTTGTTGAGGATTCCAATCGGCGTCCGCGTGCTCACGACGTTTTGCACGGAGGAAAGGGCGTTGAGGAATTTCTGCTTTTGGAGGACGAGTTTCATGGATGGTTTGGAATCAGGAGATTGAGATAGGGGGAAAAAGAATCAAGTACACCTTAATCATAAGCACGTGGATAAGTGAAGAGATTCGGCACAACTCCCGCAGCCTGAGTTTCTTGCGAGCTGGATAACACGTGGATAGGTCGGGCTCCGGGCCCCTCTTGTTGGCGGCGGCGTGAAATCCTCACGACAATCCCCGCGAGTTTATTCGCATGTTCACAGGCCGTTCGAATTGATCTCTGTAGCGGTTGGCAAGGTGGGAGCATCTGGTGATTTCCACCGGAACAAGCCGTGGCAACTCGGAAGACAACGACCAACAAGCCTTTTGGATTTTTATAGTTGGTGAACGTGAATGGTGCATGGGAATGAAAAGCCTGGCACAAGGAGCTGCTGGTGTTTGTTGGGTCCTCTCTGAAAGAAGGGCATCCACTTTCATAAAAAGCGGTCTGCCCAAGGCAAGGTCTTCGTTCACGTTCACATGGAACGTTCACGAGCGGTTTGGCTACGAGGATGGGGCCGGAGAACTGTCTACCGATCCACCGGCTCTTCGAGCTTGTGGGTCAGCATGCCGACCATCTGCTGCAAACGATCGTCGCTCTGCATTCGCGAGGTGATCGTCTTGCAGGCGTGGAGCACGGTGCCGTGGTCCCGGCCGCCGAAAGACTCGCCAATCTCCTGCAGGCTCTTTCCGGTCATTTTGCGGCTGAGGTACATGGCCACCATCCGCGGCAGGGCGATGTGAGCCGGGCGGCGCTTGCTGGTCATGTCGGCTACGCGTAGGTCGAAGCCCTCGGCCACGCGGCGCTGGATCAGCTCGATGGTGACGATCGGCTTGGTCTCCTGCTGAATGAAGTCCTTGAGAAGCTCCTCAACTTGCGCCGGGGTGATGTGACGGTCGTGCAAGGCGGCCCAGGCGGCCACGCGATTGAGTGCGCCTTCCAGGCGGCGGACGTTGGTCTTCACCCGCTCGGCAATAAAATGGAGGACGGACTCTCCCAGACGCACCTGCATTCCGGAGGTCTTCTTGCGCAGGATGGCCATGCGGGTCTCCATGTCGGGAGACTGGAGCTCGGCGCTCAGACCCCACTCAAATCGGGAGACCAGGCGCTTCTGCAGATTCGTCACCTCGCCGGGAGGGCTGTCGCTGGAAAGAACGATCTGCCGGTTGCCGTCGAACAGCGCGTTGAAGGTGTGGAAGAACTCCTCCTGGGAGCGGTCCTTTCCGGAAAAGAACTGGACGTCGTCGATGAGGAGGCAGTCGGCCTGCCGGAAGCGGCGGCGGAACTTCACCAGCTCCCCGTGTTGGATCGCGGAAATGAACTCGTTGGTGAACTGCTCGGAGGTCACATAGACGATCTTGGCACCCTTCTTCTTCTGCATGATCCGATGCCCGATGGCATGGAGGAGGTGGGTCTTGCCCAAGCCCACTGAGCCGTGGATGAAGAGAGGGTTGTAGGTCCGGGCCGGTGCGTCGGCCACGGCCTGGGAGGCGGCATGGGCGAACTGGCTGTTCACCCCCGCGACAAACGAGTCAAAGGTATAGCGGCTGACAAGCTCCCCGGAGAAGGGCTTCGACTTCTCTTTCCCCTCGGCCTGGAGGAGTTGGTCCTCGGCCGTCGGGACCGGGCGGTCCTTGGAGCCCACGATCTCAAAGCTGATCTTAACCTCACGGCCCATGGCCAAAGTGGCACATTCCCGGAGTTGGTTCAGGTAGTTCTCTTCGATCCAGTACTGGTAAATGGCGTTTTCCACCCCGAGGACAAGGCGCCCAGAGTCGTAGCTGAGGGGGAGGATTGAGGAAAACCAGCGGTTCAGGGCGTCGGGGGATATGACCTTTTCAAGCTCACGGCATACCTTGACCCAGACTTCGGGGGGATTGTTCATTTGTTTAACGTCTCCATTTATTTTTTCGAGGGGGAGGGTGATCATTCTCGTTTGCAAAAAATCCTGCAAGAGGAATTTGGTTTTTTCTTAAAAATTTTTTTCGGGACAACGCTTGACAAATTTTTTCGGCATAAAAAACCCGCTTTTCCCTCTGAAAACCGAGAAACAAAATCTTTGCGCGTGCCCGCGACTTCCGCCGCGCTAGACCCAGTTTTATGTCCGTCGCGCCCGCGATCGTTTGGTTCCGCCGGGATTTGCGTGTTTCCGACCACACCGCGTTGCACCGGGCAGTCTCCTCCGGGGCTCCGATCGTGCCCGTTTTCGTGTTCGATCCGGCAATTTTGGCGGCCAAGGACACAGGCTCACGCCGCACGGCCTTCCTGTTGGAGTGCCTCCGAAGCCTTGAGGCGAATCTGGATCATCTGGGGGCTAAACTTTGTTTCCGAAATGGCCAACCAGAGCAGGAGTTGAGATTTTTGGCCAAAGCGACCGGGGCAAAAAAGATATTCTTCAACAAGGACGTGGAACCGTATTCACGCAAAAGGGATGAAAAGGTTGGTGTCATGGCAAAAGCGGAAGGTCTGGAAGTCGAGGCCTGCGACGATCTGATGATTCACCCGCCGGGCATGGTTCAAAGAGCCGCCGGCGGACCGTACACCGTCTTTACTCCTTATTCCCGCGCGGCTCTGGCCATTCCCCCGCACGACCCCTTGCCGAGGCCGGCGAAACTTCCAGGGGCAGCCAAAGCCAAGGGCATCCCTCTGCCTGATCTTCGTCAACTGGGACTGGAGCCTTGCGACATTTCCTTGCCGGAGGCGGGGGAAAAAGCCGCTCAAAGGCTGTTGCGCGACTTTGTCTCCCAACACCTCCGGAAGTATGACTCCGTGCGGAACTTTCCCCATGCCGATGCCACCTCCCGGCTCTCCCCCCATCTCCGTTTCGGGACTATTTCCATCCGGACCGTTCTGGCCGCCGCCCGCCGGGCCCGGGCAGAGGACCCTTCAGCCAAGAAACAGATCGATGTCTTTATCTCCGAGCTGCTCTGGAGGGATTTCTACAAGCAGATCCTCTGGGAGTTCCCCCACGTGGCCGGGGGCGCGTTCCGCCGGGAATACGACTCGGTGGAGTGGGAAAACCGGAAGGACCTCTTTGAGGCGTGGTGCCAAGGGCAGACCGGCTTTCCGATCGTGGATGCAGCCATGCGGCAGCTCAACCAGACCGGGTGGATGCACAACCGGCTGCGGATGATCGTCGCCTCCTTTCTGACCAAGGACCTCTTGGTCTCTTGGCAGTGGGGTGAGCGCTACTTCATGCAGAAGCTTTTTGATGGGGATCTTGCCGCCAACAACGGAGGATGGCAGTGGGCGGCGGGGACGGGCACCGATGCCCAGCCTTACTTCCGGATCTTCAACCCGACCAGCCAGGCGGAGAGGTTTGATCCGGAGGGCAAGTTTATCGCCCAGTACGTCCCCGAGGTGGACTCTTTGAAATCCTCCGCGCCCATTGTGGATCACGCCCGCCAACGCATCCGTGCGCTGGAAATGTATAAGAAAGCTCGAGGCTAAGGATGACCAAGCGGCGCATGGCCGCCCCAGTTTGTGCAAAGGCCGTTTCGGGCCTTCTTAATCTTAATCCTCATCGCACCGCCAAAGGCGGTGCTTAGAGAGTCTGTAAAAATCTGACCAGCTGCTCGCGGTTCGGGCTGTTGGCGTGGCGCACGTAGAAGCCGGAAGCCGCCACGGCCAGCTGCAGCGAGTGGGCCAGGCCCAGTCCGAGCAGTCTGCCGATCGCAAAGCCGGCGTTGAAATGGTCGCCGGCGCCGGTGCTGATCTTCGGCTTGGAGGTGTAGGGTCCGTTGACGAACACCTCTTCCTCGGCATTGGCCGCACAGGCGTACTGGACAGGGTGGATGACCACGACAGAGACGCCCATTTTCTCGCGGATCGCTCCGGCGAGGGAGGCGTAGCCTTTGGGGTTCTTGGCGGCGCCCTTCAGCCGGAGCACTTTGGCAACGTGGAGGGCTTCGCTCTCGTTCAGGCCGAGGGTCACATCGCTGTCCGTCTGGAACTCGGCGATGATTTTGAGGGCGGCCAGCAGATCGGCCTCGATCCGCTTGGCGGGGTCGGCCAGATCAAAAAACATGTGCTTCCGTTTGCCGGCCTTCACGGGCTTGTACTCGGTCAGCAGCTTCTTCCAGATCGCCGACATGTGCGGGAGCATCGTCCAGTTCACCATTCCGACGAAGTCGGCCGAGGTCCAAAGCTTCTGGACCAGCTTGTCCCCAAGCCGCTTGATGATCGTTTCCCAATTCGCGTCCTGCACGGAGGCGTGCTGGCCGAGCATGATTTTGCCGTCGTTGAACTCCAGGGCGGAGGTCAGGGCAGGTTCGGCAAACGAGTGAACTTTGGCCCGCTTGGCGAACTCTTCAAAGACTGGGTGGACTTTGGGGTAACCGCACATGCCCATGTACTCCACGGGGGCGCCCAAGGTGGACATCGCGAAGGCCATCAAGGGTCCGTTGCCGCCGATTTTTTCCATGGTCGGAACCACCTCGAAATTGGCGCTTCGGCCCGCCGCCTCGCCTACCTTTTTGGCGAAGGGCTTGACGGAGGTGTAGGGAAGGTATTTGGTCGCGGTTTGGCGCTGCTCGACGACCTGCAGGATGGTGTCAAGAAACCCGTCGAAACCGAGAAGACAGGTGAATTTGAGGAGTTGGGCGCGGGAACCGATCAGTCTCTCCGCTGTTTGCCGGGCTAATCTGGAGTCAGTCATAGCCTGCCGTTATATCCTGTGGGAGAGAAATTCACAAGACAAACCCGCACCCCCGCAGAGGGCGATTGCCTTTCGGCCGGCACCTGCGATTTCAGGAATTTGTATGGCCAAGGTCGTTTACTTCGATTTGGAAACCCAAAAAGTCGCCTCGGAGGTCGGGGGATGGGCCCATATCGACAAAATGGGCCTTGCGGTGGCCGTGCTTTATCACACCGACCGCGGGGAGTACGGGGTCTATTTGGAAAAAGATGCCGAAAAGCTGATTCAGGACCTCCGCCGGGCTGATCTGGTTGTCGGGTTCAATGTTCTCCGTTTTGATTACACCGTCCTTTCCGCCTATTCGGTTTTCGACTTTTCCACCGTCCCCACGCTGGACCTGATGGTGAGCCTGGAGGAAAAAATCGGGCACCGGGTGGGTCTCGATGCCGTGGCCGATGCGACCTGTGGCGTGAAAAAAACCTCTTCTGGCATGGAGGCGATCCAGTGGTGGCGGGATGGCCAGCGGGCCAAGGTGGCGGAGTACTGCTGCTACGACGTGAAGGCCACGCGGATGGTTCACGAATACGGCGTTCGGAATGGGCGCGTCGCCTACGTTAGCCACAAGACAATGTTAAAGCAGTTTGTGAAAGTTGACTGGGCTTCCGTCGGGCCCGTGCAGCATTTGACCTCTGCCCCCCTCGCCGCCGCGGCCTGAGAACTAGGCTTTTTCGAATATCCGTTTTGTTGCCGCGTGCCGGGCTTCGAACATCTTTCGCAGCATCGCCTTGATTGCGGGCACGAGAATCACCCCGGCGGGACCGCCGGGAGGTAGAAACTCAATTCGGTCCACCAACCCGGTGGAACCATCCGGTGCGGCCCAGAATTCGTGCAGGTGCCGCCAAAATGGAAACGGCCCCCGGACGGCTTCATCCTGGATGGACGCTTTGGCGGGGGTGCCGGAGAAATCTTCAACGGAGACCACCCTCACCTCCCACGACTGCGGGAAGCCAAACGAGGCCACCCGCAGTTTTAAAACCGATCCCGGCGTCAGCTTCTCGGGCCCCTCCAGGGAGATCAGTTTGATCCAAGGCGGACTTACCTTGCCGATGTTTTTCGGAAAGAGGTGAAACTCAAAAACCCCCCGCGGCTCCGCCTTAAGATTCGTGGCGTGTTCGAAGACATGCGGCAACGGGGCTTTGGCCATGGCGGCATCTTGTTCGAATCGAAAGCTTTGGCCAAGGCTCTGTTTCCGGGTTGGCCTCCGGGGGGCTTCTGACGAGACTTGGGCATGCCGTTGCCGGACTGGAAAAAAGTTCTCGTGGTCGACCTCGGTTTTCTCGGGGACACGGTGCACTCCGTCCCCGCCCTGCAGGCCTTGGCTGAAACCGGCCTTAAGGTGGATGTGATGACGACCGCCGTGGGGGCTGAGGTTTTGGCCATGGTCCCGTCCGTCCGGCGAACGTGGCTGGTTCCCTTGCG
>JBBAWG010000043.1:0-5233 GCA_040397305.1 Methylacidiphilales bacterium
GATGTCCGAAAGTCCGGATTCCCCGAATTCATCCAAGCCCACTGACTCCCGCCGGCCGGGGTTGATCGGGTTGGGCCTGCTGGCGGCCGCCCTACTGGGGTTTGCCGCCGGGCATTGGTTTCGGCCGGCCGGCCCGGAAGCGGAACGGCTGCCGGCTCCGTCCGTTCCCTCGGTCTTTCAGGCTCCCAAGCTGGTTGTTTATCAGGAAGGGCCGGCCATTCCCCAGCTTTGGCTGGATACCTTCGCCTCCGCACCGGGGCATCCCAAGGTGGAGGTGCGCCCGCTATCCCGTTCAGAGGACGGAAGCTGGCCGGGGGATGGTGACGTCTATTTGCTGAAGGCCCGCTCGTTTGCCGAGGTTGGCCAAACGATATCTTGGGCCGATCTCAACGGCCGAATCCCCCTGGATGGGATCAATCCGGTGTTTCAGGCCCAGTCTTTCGATCCCAATAACATTAAAAGTCGACCCTGGCGGGTGAGCCCTTGGTTTTTCATGAAAAGGGTCGCTCCGGGGACGCCCCATAAGGTGGCCTTTGCCGCCCCAGCCCGATGGACGCAGGAGAATGGCGCTCTTTACCCAACGGATCCCGACCTTTTGGCCGCGCTGTGGATCAAGTCCCAGGGCAAACCGATCAACCTGGGTGGGGAGGAAGTCCACGCAGTGGCACGGCAACAGGTGGAGGCCGCCCTCGCTGGAAAAATGGCCACGGAGGAGGAATGCTGGCGTGGCCTCAAGGATGGACAGGTTCAGCTGACCTTTTTGCCGGCGTGGAGACTGGTGCTGGATCCCCAGGCTGGCGGGGGGCTGGTCCGTTGGGCCGTCCTGCCTTCCGGAACGATCGTGGATTTTGAGTTGATGGCAGTCCGGCAGGATTCCCCACGAATGGAAATGGCGGTGCGTTTCGCAGAGTTTCTGCTCGCGCCTTCGCAGCAGGCCGCCTTATTAGGCGCGACCGGCTATTTTCCGGTCCGCTCACGGCCCGGTCAGGAGTGGGCGGGATCAACCCTGATCGTGCCTTCAGGAACCTGGTTCGACCGCAGCGAGTTCATTCTTTGGCCGTATCCAAGGCCGGCGGTTCCGGCTGCTCCGGAAGTTACCAATACGAATGTGGTCGTACCCGAGGGTGGTGGGGGCCTGAAAAGTGAGTAATCTTCAAAGAGGCGCGATGCGTCGATCGCGCCCTACCTTATGGAAAACCTAAAAAATAAAGTCATCCTAATCACCGGGGCGGGGTCGGGGTTGGGGAAGGCGCTGGCCGTGGCGGCCGGGCAAGCGGGTGCAAAGGTGATTTGTGCGGGAAGAAGGAAGGACCGGATCCAGCAAACCGCCGAGGAGGTGACCAAAGCCGGAGGTGTGGGCACGGCGGTGGAGATGGATGTGACGGATCCCAAGTCTGTGGAGAAAGGCCTGAAGCAGGCGGAGAAAGCTGGGCCGATTGAGATTTTGATCAACAACGCCGGAATCATCACCGGACTGAAGCCGGTCCAGGATCTTCCCATTGAGGAGTGGGACAAGATTATGGCCACCAACGTGCGCGGTCCCTACCTCCTCATCCGGGCGATCCTACCGGGAATGATCCAGCGAGGTTTCGGACGGATCGTGAACATCAGCGCCCCCATCAAGCATCTGCCGAAGGCCTCTGCGTACTGTGCCTCCAAGTGTGCGCTGGATTCCCTGACCAAAGCGGTTTCCTATGAGGTGAAGGGAACGGACGTTCTGGTCAACGCGGTGGAACCCCCTTTCCTGGACACCGAGATGCACAAGGGCGGAAAGAAGCCGGAGGAGGTGGTGGCGCAAATCCTCGAGCTGGCGGCGTGTGAATCGGGGAGCCAGAGCGGGCGCGTCGTAAAAATTGCCTAAAGCGGCGCCACTTTCATCGAAAGTGGCCTACCTAGGTTCCGCGGGTGTGGCCGAATAGTTCGATATGCAGCCGAGGGCAGTAGCGGAAGCCTTCGCGCTTACAGATTTCGACCAGCCAATGGGCCCGGGAGGATAAAGTTTGGTTATCGATACCCTCGGGCATGAGGAGGATTTGGGGGAAGGGGGCAGGTGGACCTTCTTCGCCCCGAACCCGCCGGTGCGGAGGTGCTTCCTCCTTCGCCAAGGCTTCGGAGGACAAGTCGAAGGTTTCAAGGCGGGAGAGGAGGGTTTTTATCTCGGCCAAGTCCTTTTCCGTGGCGACAACGAACTTGAGCTGAAATTCGTATTTTTGGATCCATTCTGCAATCACGCCGGGTTGCAGGCGGGTGGATTCATGTTTTTTGGCCCAAGCGGGATCGCGTTCTATGGGAGGAGTAGAGTTGGAAAGCTTGGGGCTGAGGGAGGCGAGGTCACAGGCGATGCCTCCCGGCGGGATCGTGGCGGCAGTCTCGATGGTGATGTGTTTGCCGGCCTTTTTCAGGCCAGCGGCCAAGGCAGGGAGATCAGGCGCGATCATCGGCTCGCCACCGGTTAAAACCACATGCGAGCAGTTCCATTCCTCCACTTTCCGGAGGATCTGTTCCACCGTCATTTCCGGGCCTTCCGGTTTCCAGGAGGCGTAGGGGGTATCGCACCAGTGACAGCGCAGGTTGCATCCGGAGGTCCGGATGAACACCGAGGGCACGCCGGCCAACAGTCCCTCTCCTTGGATGGAGTGGAAAATTTCCGCGATTCGCATCAGGACCCAGGGGAGGGTTTGGGTGGAAGGGCCGGAGTCTGGACGTAGGGCGTGGGGTCGGGCACGCCGGCCTTGAGGAAAGCCTCCCGCCGCTCAATGCAGGTTCCACAGGTTCCGCAGTGGAGCAGCCCGCCTTTGTAGCAGGACCAAGTACGGGCGTAGTCCACCCTCAGTTCCGTACCACGGCGGACAATGGCGGCCTTGTCCATCGAAACAAAGGGCCGCAGCAGGCGGATGCCGGCATAGGTTCCTTTTTCCATGGCCTGGGCCATGGGGCCGAGGAACTCCTCCCGGCAGTCCGGGTAGATGGTGTGATCCCCGGCGTGGGCAGCGATGGCCACAGCCTCGGCTCCCAGGCTCTCCGCATAGCCGGTGCCAAGGGAGAGAAATACGCCGTTCCGGAAAGGGACGACGGTCTTTTTCATCGTCTGTTCCTCGTAGTGACCATCGGGGATTTTTCCGCCGCTTTTGAGGAGGTCTGATTTGAAGGCCTCCGCAAGAAAGGTGAGAGGTACGATCCGATTCGGAATGCGGAGGGAGCGGCACTGGTCGGCGGCGCAGGGAAGCTCCCGCGCATTGTGTTTGGCCCCGTAGTCAAAACTCAGGGCGGCGACCACCTGCTCGGTGGCGGCCATATGGTGGAGGACGGTGACGGAGTCGAGCCCGCCCGAAAGCAGGACGACCACCTTCATGGGAAGAAGGGGTTGTGAGCCTTCTCGTGGGCCACGGTGGTGACGGGGCCGTGCCCGGGCAGGAGGATGGTTTCCGGAGGCAGGGTGAGGACCCCGGCGCGAATCGATTCGAGGGAAGGCTTCCAGCGGGCTCGGACGCCCCCGATGGAGCCAGCGAAGATCACATCCCCCACGGCCGCCACCGGAGTCTCCAGGCCCCGGAACTCATAGACGGTTCCTCCGGAAGAGTGGCCCGGAATGGTGTGGGCGGTGATCGTGAGGGCGCCGACCTTGAAGTGTTGACCATTTTTGACCGGCTTACAGTCCGCCACGGGTTCGACTTCGGGAGCAAAGGCGGGTGCCTTGGTTTTTTCGCGGATCCGATCGAGTTCCAACACGTGGTCGCCGTGGGCATGCGTGAGGAGGATTTTGACCAGGCTGAGCTTGTGGCGTTCCAAGGCGGCCAAGAGGGCGTCGGCATTGGTGCCGGCATCGACGGCGATGGCCTTGAGGCTGGTCGGATCCCAAATCAGGTAGTGGTTCACCGTCATATCAGCGAAAGGAGTAGTGAACATCATCACCCCAGCCGGGAGGGCCACGGTGGGAGCGTGCCAGTTTTCGTTGGCCATCTCGGCAATCTGATCGGCTTTGAGTCCAAGGGCCCGCGAGATCCGGTCCAAAGCCGCAGGCTCGCGACGACCCGAGCGGATGGAGTTGAGCTCCGGGACGCCAATCTGGGCCGTTTTGCAAAGGTCGCGGTCGGTAATGCCTTGGCCCTTTTGGGCCTTCCCAAGGATGTCGAGGATGCTGTCTTCCAGATTCATGAAAGCAGCTTGGCGGTCTGGCGGGTGATCTCGGTTTCCGGAACCGGCGTCTCCCGAAGAGCCGCCGGTGGGTTGGGAAGATCAAACCACGAGCGGCAACCGGACAAGGCGGGAGAGGCGGGCAGATGCCAGACCGGTTCGAGGAGTGAGGCCCGGATATGGGCAAAGTGCAGGAGTTTCTCGTCCCGTGAATCGAAATGTTCCCGGATGGTTTTCGGGTCGTAAGCGGTCAAGGGCAGGAGCTTTTCGATGTTGGTCCACTCCAGCAGATCCCCGGACTGAATCACGTGGACATGGAGAGAGATGGCAAACCCGCCCGAGGATCCTCCCGGTTTTTTGTCATGGTACTGGGTGGGCAGGAGATAAAAGGACCGGCTTTCAAAAACGCTCTCGGCGGTGGATTCCCGCAAGCCGGCCTTGCGGAGAAGTATGGCCTGTTTTCCAGCGCCAATCGCGTCACAGACCGAGGCCAGCTCCTTGAAGCCGACGCTCATTGCTTGGCCCGCTTTACCCGGAGGGTTTGTTTCGCCAACAAGGGATAGTTGGCTTTGAGGTAGTAGAGTCCGGAGCCGGCGGTGATCAGGGCGGTGATCCAGATGGCCACTTCCAGCACGATCCGTCCGGTTTGGTGGCCCGGGTCCAAGGCCAGCAAAAGAAGTCCAACGATCGCGGTGACCATCTGGGTGAAAGTCTTGTGCTTGCCAACTTTTTCCGCGGCGAGGACCACTCCTTTTTGGCCGGCGAGCAGCCGGATGCCGGTGATGAGAAATTCGCGGGCGACGACCAGGGAGACGAACCAGACGGGCAACAGCCCGGCGCCGAGAAGGCCGACAAAGGTCACCACGACCAACAGTTTGTCGGCGAGGGGATCGAAGAGGCGACCGAAGTCGGACTCGATCCTCCATTTTCGGGCGAGGTGGCCGTCCAGCCAGTCGGTCAGGGCGGCCGCCACAAAAAGAATCAAGGCCAGCCAGGCGGTCCAACCAGGGACGGGGGGATGAGCGCAGGCCTGGAGAAGAATCAGCAGGACGAAGGTGGCGGCCACTCGGGCAAGGGTAAGCCAGTCAGGAATCGTCAC
>JBBAWG010000043.1:5333-11616 GCA_040397305.1 Methylacidiphilales bacterium
AGGCCAGCAGGTCGTAGATTTTGTGGCCGGTGATGGCGACATCGGCGAATTGGCCGGGGGTGAGGGGGCGGGAGAGGAGGACTTTGCCGTCCACCTCCGGGGCATCGGCCTCGGTTCGGGCGGTCTCGGGCGTGTCCACCAGGACCCGGAGAGTTTTTCCAACCTGGGCGGCGGCCCGTTCCTTGGCCACTTCCTGCTGGGCGGCCATGGCTTTTCGGTAACGGGCCTTTTTCACAGCGGGGGGTATCTGGTCCGGCATTTTGGCAGCCCGGCTGCCCGACTCCTGCGAGTAGGTGAACACGCCCAGCCGGTCGAACTTGGCATCGCGGATGAACCCGAGGAGCGTCTCAAATTGGGCTTCGGTTTCGCCCGGGAAGCCGGCGATGAAGGTAGTGCGGATGGCCAGTCCGGGGATGCCGGCACGGAGTTTGGCGACCAGTTCCCGGATGTGGGCTTCGGAAGTCTCCCGTCGCATGTCGCGCAGCATTCCCTCCTCCACATGCTGGAGGGGCATATCCACGTAGCGGGCGACCTTGGGCATACGGGCGATCGCCGCGATGAGCTCGTCCGACCAGTGGGCGGGATGGGTGTAGAGAAGCCGGATCCAGAATTCCCCCTTGATCGAGTGAAGAGCCTCAAGCAGATCGATGAGGCCCTCACCTCGAGCCGAAGTGACCTTGGCGCGTGGACTCCGGCCTTCGGTCCAGCGATCCATGCCAAAGTAGGTGGTGTCCTGGGAAATCAGGAGCAGTTCCTTCACGCCCTCGGCCACAAGCTGTTCGGCTTCCCGCCGGACGGACTCCACTGTGCGGCTGCGGTGTTTCCCCCGCATCTGCGGGATCACGCAGAAGGAGCAGGGGTGGTTGCAGCCCTCGGCAATTTTCACGTAGGCGTAGTGTTTGGGAGTGAGGCGCCAGCGGGGTGTGTCGTAGTCCGGGATATAGACGGGCAGGTTGTCAGGGACCAAATCCTCGGGTGGGGCGTCGGGAGCGCGCGCGAGGACGCGGCGCACCACGGGAGCGACCTCCTCCAGTTGATCGAGGCCGATGAAGGCGTCCACCTCAGGCATCTCCCCGGAAAGTTCGGAGGAGAAGCGTTGGGACATGCAGCCAGCCACGATCAGCCGCTGTCCCGTCCGGCGCCGCTGGAGACCCCGGTCGCGGTGAGCCTCCAAAATGGCCTGGATGCTTTCCGTCTTGGCGGAGTCGATGAAGGCGCAGGTGTTGACGATGAGGACGTCGGCCTCGGCGGAATCGGCGGTGAGATCCATGCCGGCCGAGCGGAGATGGCCGAGCATGATCTCGGAATCCACCAGATTCTTGGCGCAACCGAGCGAAATCAGGCCGACTTTGGCCGCCATGGGAAACAGGGACTGCCGCCGCGGTCAGCGGGCGGGCAGACGGAAGGTCTGGGGACCGGGCTTTTCGTAGGTGCCGAAGTTGGAGTCGTTAAAAATGATTTCGGCATCGGCGGCCTCGCGGGTGGTGACGACAAAGGAGTCGCCGGTCCAGGCGTCATCCCGCTTGCGGGGCATCATGTCATCCTCGTCGATGGTGTCCTCAAAGAGGACCTCTTCCTTGCCATCGCGTACCGCGACGATCCGGACCCACGTATCCTTCTTGGCGAAAATCCGGAGCTGATGGGGGACGGCGGGTTTGGGCGGGGCCTGATCTGAAGATTGGACGGGGGGGAGGGTGGTGGCGGGAGCCGGTGGGGTTGTCGTGGAGGCCGTGGCATCGGCTGGCTTTACGGGAATCGCCGTCTTCACAAACGCTTCCTCCCCGGCCGGTTTCGCCTTGGTTTCCTGAGGCTGGGCCGAGGCATCGGTTTTCTGGTCCACGCCGATGGGGGCCAGGGTGGAGGGATCCTTGGGAGATTTGACCGGCCACACCCGGTACATTTGGATCCCGAGGACGGCGAAGACGAAGACGGCGGCGGCGGAGAGAACGCCGAAGCCGAGTTTGCGACTCGTCACGACCGGTTCGGCAGCGCGGGTGGGGAGGGACTCAAGCATCTCCGGACGCAGGTCGAGGATGGAGTCCTCCATGTCTGAAGATCCTGGTTGGAACTCACGGAGAATGGTCTTGGGATCGAGACCCAGCTCGCGGGCGTAAATCCGCAGGAAGCCGCGGATGTAAGCCAGGCTGGGCAACTTGTCGAAACGGTCGGCCTCGAGGTTGCGGATGACGTTGACGTGGAGGCGGGTCCGGGCGGCGGCTTCCTCCACGGTCCACCCATGGCGCAGGCGAGCGACGCTCAACTGGGAGCCGACGGTCGCGTTTTCGCTTTTTTCGGGTTTCGGGGCTTCCTTGGTTTTCATAATTGGACCGTATCAAGGTCGACGAGGATCTCCCGATCCTTAGCGCCGTCCTTTGGCCCAATAATACCCCTTGCTTCAAATTGATCAATCACCCATGCCGCGCGGCCGTAGCCCAGTCCTAACCTCCTCTGGAGCAACGAGGTAGAGGCTCTTTTCTCCTGTTTAAGGACCTCGAGTGACCGGGACATTAACTCCTCATCTTTTTCCGATAGTTCGGAGTCGCCCATGGAGGGTTTGGTCATTTTGGCGTGGATTTCCTGCTCGTAGTAGGGCTTGGCCTGGGCAGCAATGAAGTCGATCACCCGGCCCACCTCCTCCTCGCTGACAAAGGCGCCTTGAGCCCGGATCAGCTTACTGGCGCCAGGTCGAAGATAGAGAAGGTCGCCCTTGCCGAGAAGGTTCTCGGCGCCGGACTCGTCGAGGATGACGCGGGAGTCGACCCCGGACGGGACCTGAAAGGCGATGCGGGCGGGTACATTGGTTTTGATCACACCGGTGATGACGGCCGCGCGGGGAGTCTGGGTGGCGATGACCAGGTGGATGCCGGCGGCCCGGGCCTTGGCGGAGAGGAGGGCGATGGCGTTTTCGACTTCCGCCGGGGCGACCTGCATAAGGTTGGCCAACTCGTCGATAATCACGACGATGAAAGGGAGCCGGTCGGGCAATGGCTCCTCACTGGCCGGCGGGGGGGGCTCCTCGCCTTCGAGGCGCGGGGCCAAGTCCAGTTCCTCGACGTTCTTGGGGGAGCGGGAACGGGAGTTGTAGGTGCCGATGTTGCGGACGCCGGCCTTGGCCATATAGCGGTAACGCTTTTCCATCTCGTTGATCGTCCACTTCAGGGCGAGGAGAACTTTTTTGGGTTCGGTGACGACAGGAACAACTAGGTGAGGAAGGCGGTTGTAGACCTGAAGCTCGACCACCTTTGGATCGATGAGGATCAGGCGAAGGTCGTCCGGGCCGAACCGGTAGAGGAGGCTGAGGAGCAGGGTATTGATGCAGACGGACTTTCCGGAGCCGGTCGTGCCCGCGATGAGCACGTGGGGAAGATCGGCAAGATCGTCGACCAAGGTGGCTCCGTAGACGTCCTTGCCGAGCGAGATCGGAAGATGAGCACGGGAACTGGACCATTCGCCGGACTCGAGCAGGTCGCGGAGGAGAATTTTGATCTTGGAGGAGTTGGCGACCTCGATGGCGACGGTGTCGCGACCCGGAACGGGGGCGAGGATGTTGATGCGCTCTGCTTTCATCGTGCGGGAGAGATCGCGTTCGAGATTGACGATGCGCTCGACGCGAACGCCCGGGGCGGGATAGAGCTCGTAACGGGTGATGGTGGAGCCGCGAGTGATGTCGCCGGGGCTGACCTCAATATCGAAGTGGGCGAGGGCCTCCACGATTCTTTGTTGGTTGGCCTTGAGTTCTTCCTCGGTGTAGGTGGGGCGGGTCTCCTTCTCGGATTTCTGGAGGAGTTCAATCGAGGGAAGTTTGTAGGCCGTGTAGGAAGGGCGGGTGGCGGCGGGCGTCGGAGCTTTGGGGGGCGTGGGGCGGGGGGTGGTGGGAGGAGTGGAAGGGGTTTCGGCAGAGAGGACGGGGAGGGGGGAAACGGGTTTTCCGAGGTCTTTGATTTTGGTTTCCGTTTTTTCAGGTTTGGTGGCAGTTGCCTTGGGTTTGGGGGCGGTGGCTCCCGGGAGGGCGGAGGGGAACGGATTGATGGTGGTGTCGACGATCTTGGGCGAGGGGCGGTTGGCGGCGGGAGTGGCTGCGGGGATTTTTTTGGCGGCTTGGGCTTTTTCCCTGGCCAGCTGGCGGTGAAGGCGTTTTTGTTCGATCTCCAGCTTCTTCTGTTCAAGTTCCAGCCTCTGGTCAGGGGCGGCCTTACGGATCCGGTAGTCCCAATACTGGTCGACGACAGCGCGGCCGGCCTCGCCGAAGGCGCGGGCAAGTTCCGCGGGGCGGAATTCGAATAACAGGACAAGCACGACAAGGTAGGAGAGGCCGAAAACCAGGACCGCGCCGACCGTGCCGAGGATGGGGGCGAGGAACTTGTCGTTGAGGAAGTAGCCGATGTAGCCGCCCGGCATTTTGCCGGCAGGGGAAGGAGCGCCTTCGAGGCCTTGGGCGCCGGAGAAGAGGGGGTTGGCGAGGGCGGGGCCAAAGACCGGGGCGGCGAGCTGGAGGAGGCAGGCCCCGGTGACGAGAAGAATTCCCAAAAGGAGAAATTTCTGTGAGTAGCGGACCTCCTTGGCGAAAAAGAGGAGGAGTCCGCCGGCGATAAAGACCACCGGAAAGAGGTAGGAACCGAGCCCAAAGAGGAGAAACAGAATTCCGCCGAGGTAGGCGCCCGCGGGGCCGACAAGGTTGGCTTTGGGGTTCTGGGCGGGCTGCGAGTAGAACGAGAGGTCGCGCGGATCAAAGGAAAAGAGGGCGAGAAGCAGAAGGATGCCGGAGCCGAGGATGGCAAGGGCAATGACCTCTTGGCCGAGGCTGGGTCCGGTGCGGGCGGGTTTGGGTTTAGCCATGGAAAATTATGTGGTTAACTGAAGCGAACGGATGGGGTTTTCCAAGGCAAGTTTACGGGTAGCGGGGCTGATCTTGGGGACAATTTGTCTCCAGGGTTGTGGCCCGGATCCGCGGTCACGATTCATGGATGAGGTGGAGGGAATGATCGAGTTGGCCAATCGGGGCCAACATGGGGAGCTGGCTGGCCGAATTTCCCGGCCCCTTCAGGAAAAAATACGGCAGGAGGGGTGGGATGAGCGGGGGGCCCTGGCTTTTGCGGCGAGACGAGACCGCGAGGATGGGGCCCAATACCAGCTGATGGATGTGCCGAGGTTTTCGGCCCACGAGTACGGGGAGGCGGAGATCCGGCGGACCACCCGTCAGGGAGAAAACCGGATGGTGGTCCCCTTCTGGTTTGAGGAAAAAAAATGGAAAGCCGGAGCGGCCTACCGCGACGGGCGAAGCTGGGAGGCGGAGGGCTTTTAATTTTGGATGTTTGATTTTGGACGAAGGTTTAAGTTGGGGCATGGCCATTTGGGAATTCGAACCCCTCGCGCAGGAGCGAATCTGGGGTGGGCGGAACTTGGCCGAGGGGTTTGGCCGGGATCTGCCGGAAGGCAAAAAGATCGGCGAGACGTGGGAGCTGGTGGACCGGGCGGAAGCCCAGTCGCGGGAAAAGGATTCCGGCAAGACCCTGCACGATCTGTGGAATGGGCCGGAGCGTAAAAAAATTTTTGGCACAAAAGCCCCGGAGGTCGCCCGGTTCCCGATTCTGATCAAACTTCTGGATGCGCAGGACAAGCTGTCCCTGCAGGTACACCCGCCGGCGGAGAAAGCGCAGGAGCTGGGGGGAGAGCCCAAAACGGAGATGTGGTTCTTTCTCGAGACCCGACCGGGTGCGGAAATTCTGGTCGGCCTAAAAAACGGGGTCGGCAAAAAGGAGTTTGAGAAAGCTTTAGCCGCGGGAACCGTGGGGGACTGTTTTCATCGGTTGAAGACCGAGCCGGGGGCAGCGATGTTTTTGCCTTCCGGCCGGGTGCATGCGATCGGGGCCGGGAACGTGATCCTGGAAATTCAACAGAACTCCGACACGACCTACCGGGTGTACGACTGGGACCGGAAGGATGATGGCGGCAAGCCCCGCTCCCTTCACGTCAAGGAGGCGTTGGCGTCGATTCGCTGGGACGATCACGAGCCGGCCTTCGTCCAGCCCCGGGGAGAGCGGATGCTGGTTTGCGATTCGTTCAAAATCACCAGGTGGTGGCTGATGCCGGGGGAGCCAAGGGAGTTGGTGCCGAACCCCCGGAGTTTTCGATATCTCTTTGTGGCGGCAGGGAAGATCCGTGAGAAAGAGAGCGGGCAGGAGTGGTCGAAAGGGGCCGCTCGTTTGGTCACCGCCGACCAACCCTCCCTTTTGCTGGAGGGAGTGGAGGAGGCGACGGTGGTGCAGGTGGAATTTGCGTAAGG
>JBBAWG010000044.1:0-11018 GCA_040397305.1 Methylacidiphilales bacterium
CCAACAGAGATCCGGAGGACGGTTCGGGGATGGCAATGCCCGTGACGGAACTGATCCAGCCCGCATAGGCGGTGGTGCTCGTGAAGCCGGCCAGATCCCCGTAATCAGAATTGGCCACGCCGTCCGTGTAGCCCCAACCAAAGGAAGTCACCCCGACCAGAAAAGTTTGGCTGTCCTGGGTGATGAACAGCCCGCCCCCGCTATCCCCGGGCGCGGACAGGTATTCCAAATCGAGGGGCGAGTTGCTTCCGACAATGCTTTCCCCGGGAACCCCGGGTTGGTCGAAATCCACAAAAAGAAGATTGGAGGAGATAGAGAAACCGTCTCCCTGGGCATCGATTATGTTTTGGCCCGCCCGCTTGGTTCCGGAAGTTCCACCGCTGTAGCCCGTGAGCCCGGTGCCCGTCGCACCATATCCGACAATCGTCCCAGGCTGGATTTGGAGGCTTTCCCGCAAATACAAAGCCGCCGCCTGAACGGCCGTGACACTGCTGCTCAAACGAACCAAGCCGATATCATATCCCGCCAGCAGGTCCCCCTCCGTCGAAGTCCAGCCCGGATGGGTCAACCACTCCGCCGCCGCAAAGGAAAGAACCCCGCTCCCTGTGGTCAGGCTAAAGTTCATCCCGGTGATACCTCCTCCGCTGAAATTATTTCCAGCAGTTACATGGGCGGCGGTGAGCACCCACTCCGGACTGATCAAAACCCCGGAGGCAATATAGGAGCCCGACCCCACGGAGTAGGTGAATTTGCCCACGGATTGATAAAGAGCGCTCGCCGCCAGGTTTAAAAACTCAGAATCCGCCACGTCATCCCGCCGCACCCCGGCCTGGCTCGACGGCACAAGCCAGAGCATCCCCAAAAGCACGACCCGATACGCTGGTGTTAACGTCACTTCTCACACCCTAGCCAAGGTTTCCGGGTTTACTACCCCCTCCCTTTTTGCCTCCCAGACCCTAAGCTCCCCCCATGCAATTCTTCCGTTACAACGCTGTCAAAGAGAAGCTCCGGACCCGCACCCTGACCGACCGGGAAGCGCTTCCCTACTTACTTTCCATGTTTGTCTTTGCCGCCAGCGCCGTGGTCTTCCCCGTCCCGCTGGGCAGCGATCTTTGGGACCGCATCAACCAGGGAGGAACCATCCTTCTGGCCATCCTCGGCCTTCTTTACTCCTACCGTCAAAACGGCGGCGCCCACGGGCATGATCTGGCCCTCAAATACATCGTTCTCGGCGAAATCGCCGTGGCCCGCTGTTTCGCCGTCAGCATCCCGCTGGGAATCGCCCTCATCTGGCTGGGGACCCAACTCGGTCTGCGCGACCGAACCATGGGCTGGTACGACACTTCCCTTTGGCTGCTTTTTCAGGTCGTCGCCTACCAACGCCTCGGCCGCCATATCGCCGATACGCGCTGACAACCCCCTCAGTCCCAAAGGTTAAAGTCTTCGCTCTTTTTCAGCCGGGATCCGCACTTGGGGCAGCGGGTCTTGCCGGAGTGGAATTTCTTAAGGTTTTTGCCGCCGCACTCGGCACACTTTCTTTCCACCGGCTTCAGCCCGGACGGCGTGGCCGCTGGCTCCGCGACCAGCACATCCATCAGCTCCTTGCAGTCCAGGCACACCATCGTTTCCACCTCCCCGCAAAAGCCGAAATCCTTGCCTCCCGAAACCGTGGACGCATAGCCACAAGCCGGGTTCGTGCACTTGTACTCAAAACAGAATCCCATGATTAATTCCTCGTCGTTCCAGGGCCGGGAATAAATCCGGACTCTTCCCCGCGGAAGCTGATGGCCGCGACCACCGCGGCTGCCAAGGCCTCCGCCCAGGCCTCGTTTTTTGTACTCAGATACTCTTTCGCCCAGACATCCCCGAAATCGAGCGTCACACAAAACGGCGCATCCGGCTCCGTCCGGCCCCACAACACCCCGATCCCCGTGAACACCCCGGCAAAGAAACCCACCGTGAATCCGGCCGCCATGGAAAGGACCCCGGCAAAGATCAGGAGGGTCCCGACCAGCTTGAGAATGGAATTCGACAAATCGGTGGAGCGGTTCCGGCCATGGCCTACGCCGCGGATCTGCGAAACCGAAAACGCCTTATTCCACGGCGGGCCGATCGTCACGAGCGACTCCGTCACCTTCACCTGCCCGTCGTCAAAAAACACCCGTTCACCCTCACCCCCATCCCCGCCGCCATACGAAGGTACCGGCGGAAGCCGCCCGCCCCCGATCCCGCCCGCCCGATTTGAGATCCTTTGAATCGTCATGAATAAACTCCTTCCACTTTTCACATGAATCATCCCTCATGGGGTAGGACAACCGCGGACCTAGGGTCCGCGGAGATGGACGCCCGCCATCCCCTTGGCCAAGCTGATTTGTGCTTCACACCCTGACCGTCTGCGCCTCGCTTGGTTTCGGTATCTTTGTCAGCCCGGAACTTCTCGTCATCGGCCTGCTGCTCGCCTCGGACCGCTCCCACCCCCGGGCCAACACGCTGGGTTACTTCCTCGGCTCAGTGGCCGGCATCGCCCTCCTTTTGGGCGCGGGTTATTTCCTCACCCACTCCACCGCCCCCGCCCACCCCTCCGGTTTTTCCTGGTGGCTGCGGGTGATTCTCGGGACCGCCCTCGTCGCACTCGGCGTCCACACCTTTTGGAAACAGCTGTACCGCAAGCCGGAGGCCCAACCCAAGGAAAGCAAACTGGGCGCCAAGCTGATGAAACTTCTTCCGGTGAGCGAGGAGCCCCGCCCAGGCGGTCCCTTTCCCTCCCTCGCCATCTGTATCGGGCTCAGCTTTCTTCTCACGGTGGTACACGTCAAAACCATCGGGCTGGCGATGTCGGCCGGCCACACCCTCCATGCCGCCCCAGACCGGGTCGCCGCGATAGTCGCCCTCGCCGCCTTCCTCGCCCTCGCTCTTTTCCCCACGCTGTTCCCTTTAGGTCTGGCCATTTTTCACCCGGAGACCGCCGCCAAAGCCCGCAAGGTCAGCGAAGCGGTGGCCGAAAAGCACGGCGGCTGGATTCTGGCCATCATCTTTCTCCTCATTGGCCTCGACTTCCTCCACGGAGCCTTGGGTTGAAACGTTATCCCCGCCCTGGCCTCGCCTCCCGCTAAGGGCATCCGCCTGCCGTGGCCGCCAAGAAACCGAATCCCGCCAAAGATCTCTACCGCCATTTCCGCTCAATTCCTTGGCTCCAGTTATGGGAAAAAGAAGTTCCCCGGTTTGACCAAGCCTCCCCTCAAGACCGGGTTCGCCAAGCCGCCCTGATCCGGGCCCTCGGCGCCGGCTTTGCCGATTCCGCTCCGCCCGCCCTGCAGGAACCCGTCCGCGCCTGGTTGCGAAGCCTGCTGCAGGATTCCGAGGAAAAAGTCCGCCGCTACGCCCTCAACGCCCTCCCCAAAACCGGAGCCAGCCAGACGGAAGAAAAACAGATTCTCTCCCTGCTCCAATCCCCGGCCACGGAGCGCGAAAAAAAACACGTCTCCCGGGCCCTGGAGAAAATCGGCGGGGCCGCCACCTTGGCGCAAGTCCGCCAGGATCCCTCGCTGCCCCGGTTCACGGAGCAACGGGCCAAAGCCAACCTCGCCCGGCAACTTCACCCCACCACCATCCGAATGGACTCCCCTCTCCCCGCCGGCGAACCCATTTCCATCCAGCTCCGCTGCCGTCCCGGTTTTGAAACTGTCCTCGCCGAGGAGCTGGCCACCCTTCCTCTCCCCCACCAGATCACCGGACGCGCGGCTGGACTCCTCTCACTTTCCGTTCCCGGCCCGTTCCGTCTTGCCGATCTCTATGCCCTGCGCTGTTTTTCAACGCTTTCTTTCCTTCTGGGCACGGTTTCAAAAAAAGCCGACAACGATCCGATCTCCGCGATCGCCCACGCCCTCACTTGCCCACTCAGCCAACGAATTCTCTCCGCCTTCACCGAAGGCCCCCTTCGCTACCGGCTGGAGTTCATGGCCCAAGGCCATCGGCGCGGCCTGGTCCATGCCGTGGTGAAAAAAGCGTACGAGCTCTGGCCCGAGCTGCTGAATGACTCCCGCGAAGCCCCTTGGGCCGTCGAGATTCATCCGGGCCCGGCCGGACAGACGGTGGAGCTCCGCCCGCGCCTCACCCCGGATCCCCGGTTTCCTTACCGCCAAAAAGATGTTCCGGCCGCCTCCCACCCGCCCCTTGCCGCGGCCCTCGCCCGATGGGCCCGCCCGCTTCCCGATGAGGTCGTCTGGGATCCCTTTTGCGGATCCGGCCTGGAGCTGATTGAGCGGACCCGCTTGGGCGGAGTGCGCCGGGTTCTCGGGACCGACCTCAGCCCTGAAGCCATTGAGGCGGCCCGCATCAACTGGAACGCCGCCGGCCCGACCTCCACCACGGCCGATTTCCACCAGGGCGACTTCCGCGACTTTCCCAAAATCCGGGGCTGGGCTCCGGCCTCCGTCAGCCTGATCCTCACGAATCCACCTCTGGGAAAACGGGTTCCCATTCCCGACCGACAGGGCCTTTTTCGGGACCTCTACGCCGCAGCCGCCTCCGCCCTGCGCCCGGGCGGACGGATGGTCTGGATCAATCCCCTGAAAACCGGCCCCACCGAGCGCTCCCTCCGGCTGGAATCCTCACAACCCGTGGATTTGGGCGGGTTTGCCTGCCGGCTGGAGCTAATCCGAAAAAAATAACCCCTCGATTTGCTTCCCTCCCCCGGGGTGTTATTTTGCCCCTATGAATAAATTCACCCGTATCGCCCTGTTGGGCCTCGTCACCTCGGTGGTTTCCATTAACTCCGGTCTCGCCGGTAGCTGCGGCAGCTGCGGCGACAAAGACTCCAAGGACAAAAAGGAAAGCTCCGAAGGCGACAAGAAGGAGTAAATCCTTTCCCAACCCAAAAAACCCGGTCCCGGCAACGGGGCCGGGTTTTTTTATGGCTCCGTCACCTCGATCAACTTCCCGCTCCGGACCGCCGCGATCCAGACCCGTACCCCGCCCCCACCGTTTTTCCGCCACCAGCCCCCAAGGAGTTCGGCATATTTTCGCAGCTGTGGTCCGTGCCGTTGCCGCCACTCCTTCTCTTCCTCCACCTGGTCGGTCTTGAAATCGTAGATCCTTAACTCGCCCCCTTTCTTTTCCTCGAGCACCGCCCGATCCACCGCCGCCGCCACCAGCCGGTTTTCCGCATCCAGCACCTCCAGCGCTTTTTCCCGCCAGACCCGGCACCCTTCCCGTTTTCCAAAGACCTCCCGCCCCGCCTCACTCCGGCAAAACTCCTCCCCCAATTTCCAGGCTTCCGCGGACACATCCTCCTGCCAGGCCGGATCCAGCCCTCCCCACTCCACCCGCTCCAGCAACCGATGTACCTCATCCCCCAGCCCCAACCCACCCCCCTGGCCAAAAATGGAACGCCCCGTCATCCGGTGCTTCCCCAGCCCGGACGGCAGCACCCGCATCACCCCGGGCATCTCCGCCTTGAGGACAGGTCCCGGCCGCTTCGCCTGCCCGGATTTTCTCCCCCCGGCCAAACCGCGTTCCCAGCCAGGACCGACAAATTCCAGCGGGGCCGCCAACCCCTGCCGGAACAACCCGTCGATCTCCACACCTTCACGCTTCGCCATTGGAATTCCCCTTTCCTTCTTTCTTCGTCCTGCGCGACGGAATCTCCTTCACCGGCGGCAAAATGACCACCAACGCCTGCTTAGCCCGGGTCATCGCCACGTAGTGCAGGCAGAGATTCGCGAGCGAGGCCTCCTGCCGCACCTTCTCCATTTCCCCCGCCAACTCCGGCACCGCATCGCACACTTCCTGCGAGGGCAACTCCATGACCCACCGTCCGTGCGGGCCCTCCCCGCTGCGGAGATGCGGGCCCTTGGCGGCATCCAGCTTGAGGCTTCGGCCCCAGCCCCGCTCCAGAACCACGATCGCCAGATCAAATTCCAATCCCTTCGCCTTGTGCATCGTCATCAGCTGCACCGCACCGCGCAGCGTCGCGCCCGGATCCTGATACTCCGCCAGAAAGCGGTGGAACTCCCGCACCGATCCTCCCCCCGACCGGTCAAAGGCCCGGCCCGCCCGCACCAGCGACCCCGCCGTCTCCTCCAAAAACGCGTCCCCGGCCAAACTCACCCCCCGGAGCCAACCCCGGACCATCCCCTCCGCCCCGCCGTTGGCAAAATCCGCCAGGGAGCGAAAGGCAAACCGCTCCGCCCCCTCCGCCAGCGCCTCCGCCAACATGCCCGCCCCGAGTCCCCCGGCGGCCAACGCATCGGACGGATTCACCGCCAGCCGCGCTGCCAACAAACAGGCCGGGCCGAGCGGCCCCTCATCCGCCACCGATTTTTTTCCCTCCACCGTCACCCGCAACCCCTCCTGCGAAAGCAACTCCGCACCCTCGTGGGCCAAATCGTTCGTGCGGGTCAGCACCCCCACCGTTCCCCCTTTTTCCAAAACTCCCGAGGTTTTCACCATCCGCGCCACCGCCACCCAAATCTCCTCCCCCTCCGCCGGACAAATTTCCACATGCCCCTTGCCCCGGTTGGATTCGTGGGGCGCATGCCCCGTCCAGCCCCGCTCCCATCCGCCCACGACCGCACCCTCCACTCCCGCCCTCCGCAAAGCCTCCGGCTCAAACACCTTCTCCACCGCCCGCAAAACTTTTTCTCCCGACCGGTAAGAGCGGCCGAGTTTCTCGTCCTTGAGCCGCCCTTCGTATCCCTGCGCGATCTCCGTGAACAGGCCCGCATCCCCGCCCCGCCACCCGTAGATCGCCTGTTTCACGTCCCCCACATAAAAAAGGGTCCGCCGTCCCTCGCTGTCCTGCCACACCTCCTCCACCAAGGGCGCCAGCGCCGCCCACTGGGACCGGCTCGTGTCCTGAAACTCATCCAGCAGCCAGTGGTCGAACCAACCATCCAGCCGGTACGCCAGCACCGGCACCTGCACCACCTCGTCCTGCGCGATCCTTGGTAAATCCGCAAAACGCAACCTCCCCGCCTGCTCCCGCCGCCGCTCCCGCACCCGCGCCAACCGCGCCGCATACTCCCCCAGCCGCCGGGTCCGACCGAGCCGCCACTCGACCAACCTGCGCACATAGCCCCGTGCCACCGACCCCGCGTACTTTGCCATCTCCCCAGTCAACACACCTTCCTTCCGATTGAAGACAAACTCCGCCCGTCCCGCCTCCAATCCATGAAGATTTTCCAGGAGCTTGGTGGCCTTGCCGCTTAATTTCGTGCCCGGGCCGGCGGCCGCCATCTCCCGCACCGCCTCCGGAAACTCCCCCCAACCCGCCGGCAACCCCGTCCACGCCGGTTCCGTTAGTTTGGGTTCCTTGGGGATCCCCGTGGGGAAAATCTCCCGCTCCCCGCCCCAGACCGAGCCCGGGGCCTCATGCCAAATCCTCTCCACCTCCTGCAACTCCCGCACCTCCGCCCTCAAGGGATCGGCTGGCGCCGTGTGCTTTTCCCCGCCGATCAGGTCCCGCCGCAACTGATCCCGGATTCGCAGGTCCGCTCCCAAGGCCGCGGCCAGCTCACCCAACACCTCCGCCTCTTCTTTCTCCTCCGCCGCCTCATCCAGCACTTTGACTTCCCGGTTCAGGCCCAACTCCGGCGCAAAGCCGCGCACCAACCGGTAAAGAAAACTGTCCAATGTGCCCATCTCCAGACGGTCCAGATCCTCCGTTACCTTCCGCAGGGCCTTTCGAAACTCCGCCTGCTGTTCCGCCTCCGGCCGCTTCATCTCGGCGGCGTAATGGTTGGCCAACGCCAAGAGCCCCGACTCCTTGGCGGAGTCCCGGCGCCGTTCGAAAAACTTCCCCGCCTCTCCCTTTTTCTCCGCCCCCACGGCCAGCTTTTCCAACAGCTTGCGCAGAAACTCGCCGGCCGCCTTTCGGGTGAAGGTCAGGGCCAGGATTTTTCGCGGCTCCACGCCCAGCAACAACAACTCCACAATCCGATCTGTCAGCCGGAACGTCTTGCCCGTTCCCGCCGAGGCGGTGATCCGCAGGTGGGAGAGACGGACGTTCATTTCCCGATCCTGAGTTTAGGACGTTCGTGAACGCCACACGCGAACGTGAAAGTGGCGCCCGACTGCCGACAGGAAACGGCTTCGTTCACAACAAACCTCAACAAAACACTCATGCTTCCACCTCCATCGCTTGTTCCTCAATAAATCTCCCCAACCCCATCTCCTCAAAATCGTCGTAATCGGCCGACACCGCCAACCGCTCCCACTTCCCCTGACGGATCCAATCCAGAACCGCATCCTCGCGGTACTCCCGCGCGGCTTCCCGGGCACACTGCCGGGCCGATTCCCTTTCCTCCCCCGTCAGAGCCAGAGGCTTCCAGCCGATCTCCGCCAGCTCCTCCCCCAGATAAAAATATCCCGCCTGCGCCGGCCGCCCAACCTCCGCCACGCCCTCCAGATACAGCGGCAACTGGAGATTGATCCAACAGGCCGTTCCTATCTTTCCCTTTTTGTCCGTCCGGTTCAGCCGGGCGTACTGCGGCGATCTCTGAAACAGCGCCCGTCGCCCTCCCGCAAAATGGTAGGCCGCCGCCTCCTTTTCCCGCCCCGTCTTGTAATCAACCACCCGTATCCCCAGCTCCGGATGCTCGTCGATCCGGTCGGCCCGACCCTGCACCCAGAAACCTTCCAGTCCTACGGAAAAACAGCGCACCTTTTTGTCCCGCCCCGGCAGTTCCCGCTCCTCCCCCAGCCGCGTTTCCGTCGATTGAATCCTCCAACCCTCCCTGGCCAGCTCCGCCTGGACTTCCGCAAAACGTTTGAGCCTTTCCAAGCCCGCCTCCCGCTGCAGATCCAGGTTCAACCGCAGCGCCCCCGTCTCCTCCCACGGCCGAAACTTCCCCGCCCAACGGACCTTCACATAGTCGTAAATTTTTTCCGGGTCGTTACTCGCCCGGATCGCCGGATCCGCCCCGAACTCCCCCAGCACCTCATGCATCCAGGTGCCGAATCGCCGGCCATCCAGTCCCGCGGCCGGCTCCTCCCCGGGCCGCCAACCCAACCGGCGCGAAAGGTAAAACCGCAGCGGACAGGCCAAAAATGCCGAGAAGTCCGTCACATGGAGCAGGTCCGTTCGGCCGTTCTTCGGCGGGAGCGGGATTCGCAGCTTGTGGCGCTGGAACGCCTCACGGGCATTGCCCGTCTCCTTGGGCTCCGCCTCCGCCGCCAACCGCTCCACCCGCTTGGCCAACGCCTCCTCCGGCACCCGAAACAGCAGACGCGAAGGCCGGAGCGGCTCCCCCGCCTCCCCGTTCTGGGCCGTCAGCACCACCAGCCCCCCCTTCTTTCTTCCCGCCTCCATCCCGTACAACAAGGCAAGATCCCGCGCCTCAAGAAATTCCCGGTCGGGCAGCCCCAGCTTCCGCTTGGCCGCCTCGGTTAACATCGCGTCAGGCGCCGGGCCCCGGGGCAGGAGCCCCTCATTCAGCCCCGCCAAGATCAGTGTTTCCGCATCCTCCCCGGCCGCATCCAGCCAACCCTCAATTTCCACCGCGCCCTTCGGTTTCTCCTCGGTCCAGGCACCGCCCAGGGCATGCAACAGCTCCACCCAGCCTGCCAACCCCAGCTCCCGCCCCGTGCCCGATTCCGCCTCGGTCAAAGCCTCGTCGATCGATTTCGCGGCCTCCACCTCTCCCCGGTTCTCCTCCAACTCCTTTTCCCCGTACAACGCGAGCAACACCGCCCGCAGCTCCCGTGGCCAGTCCGGCCCGGACAAAGAGCCGCGTAGTTGGGCCAATCGGTGGAGAATTGGCGCAATTTTCTCCGTGCCGATCTCCGGTGGCATTCGTTGGGCCGACTCCAGATCCGCCTCCATCGCCAAATAGCCAAACTCCGCCCACTCCCCCAACGCCTGGGACGGGCCGTTTCTGGATTTCGTTTCCCGCAGAATCCACCGAAGAAAGTCCGGATCGTGAAGCAGCACATCCATGGCGCGGAACGAGCCCTCGCGGCAAAATTCCGCCAAGTCCCGCAGAAGTTTCCGGATCGACTGCTCTTCCAGCGGCCGTCCCGCCGCCAAATAGGCCCTGCCTCCCGCCTGCTCAATCCGGCCGGCCAAATCCCGCCCTAAGGCCGCATCGTCAGCCACCACGGTGGATTTACCCGGATTTTTTTTCGAGAGTAGCCCGGCCAAATGCTCCACGGCGGCCAAGGCCAGATCCTCCCCATCCCGCCGGAGTTCCGGCTCCACGTCTGCCAGAATCTCCTTCTTTTTCCAAAACGCCGCCTGGGTTCGCCCGTGGGAGTCGAAAGCTTCCCGGGCCTCGGCCTCCTTCAGTCCCGGTGCCCAGACCAGAATCTCCACCTGGATTCCCTTTTTTTTCAGCGACTCGCACGCCGCCACCGCCAAGGGCGAGGCATCCACCACTCCGGCCAAAACGACCCGCCGGATTCCCTCCGGAAGTACCGGTTCCTGCGCCCGGGCCAGGGCCGCCTGCTGCGGACAGCGCATTCCCCGATCTTGCAGGCGCCGCCAATACCGCCGCTCCAACTCCGCCCAAGCCGCCCACCTTTCGTGATCCTCCGGCGCGTCCACCATCCCCGCCGCCGAGGCCAGAGTGCATCCGGCCTTGGCCGTTTCCGTCGCCAACCGGAAGAGGCCCAGCCCCAGATCCGTCCGTCCCCCGGTATCGGTCCTTTTCCAACCCGCCTGACGCACCCTTTCTTCCTCCACGGCCAAAACAGTTTCCACCCAGGCGGCAACCGACTGCAGCGGCGTGGCCACGGCTGGGTCCGCCCCTTGGGTAAGGCCGGCCGGAGTTCCCGTCCGGGGAGGAAGAAGAATGGCCTCGGTGGCCCGGGCTGCCTGGGCCAGACGGTCCACGATTCTCCGGCCTGTTTGGGCAGTCATCGTTAGCACCATCGTGTCCTCAAAGGAAAGCAGCCCCCCCTCCGGCTTGCGCTCGGCCAGGAGTTGCGCCGCCATCGCCGCCGGCAACGTCTCCTTCCCGGTCAAAAAGAAAATCCGACTCATCGGGAAAAATTACCCTACCACCTGGGACATCCGCGGT
>JBBAWG010000045.1:0-2738 GCA_040397305.1 Methylacidiphilales bacterium
AAAGAAAATCCGACTCATCGGGAAAAATTACCCTACCACCTGGGACATCCGCGGTCCTTGTTTAGCGGTTTAGCCATTTAGTCTTTAGCCATGATGGAGGCTTAAAGATTCCCTCCATGACTAACGGCTAAAAGACTAAACTGCTAACTAACAGCTTATGACCTAAAGCCTTTCCGGCTCTTCCCCGGTAAACATCATCATCTCCATATACTGGCGCCCAAACTTGCTCAGCCTCACTCCCCCCTTGCCGTCCGCCTCGACTAGGCCGCGGCAGTAGTACTTTCCCTCGTTGGGCCGGCCGGGATTCGCCACCAGCTCCGGCCCGGCCACGGGAAGCGCCGATCCCTTCACCCGCAAGGGCAGGCCCCACGGGGTCATCTCGATCTGCCACGACTGTGCCCCCGTGCAGTTTTCCTCCACCTGCACCCAGTCGGTCCAGGCCACCCGCTCCCGGGGAGCTGGTACGTTCACGACGAATCCCCCCGGCTGCACGGCCAGCGCCTCGCGCCATGTTTTGGGTTTCCCGTCATGCACCGCTTGAAGCAAAGGCACCGGGTCAATTCCCATGAGGTTCAACCCGTGCCACTCTCCGTGCCGGTTGGGTTCCCACAACCGACCCGGCTTTTTCACCCGAACCCATTCGTCGAACTTCGGGTTCATCAGAAAGACAAACTCCAAGTGCAGGTGCGCCCGCGACTGCACCAGTCCCGGCCCGGTCCACCCCAGGATGCCCAGCTCCTCGCCGGTCTTCACTGGCTGCCCCACCTGGACGGCGATGGAGGCCAGGTGAGCGTAGACCGTAAACACGGGCAGACCTCCCCAGTCATGCCGGACGATCACCTGCTTTCCGTAGTCCGAAATCTTCTCGTTGTCGTTTACCCGCACGACCACGCCGTCCGCACAGGCCCGGACGGGATCCAGCGGCTCGCCCCGGGCATCGCGCCGGAGCGGCCGGATATCGACCCCCTTGTGGAACCGCTCGAAGATCCGCGCCGGCTCGGGCGCAGAGGTGCGGGTGAAGCCGAACATGCCGGAGATCAACCGCCGGCTGATCGTTGGTTGGTAGAATTTCTTGGACTGGTTTTCGAACAGATACCGGTTTTCCGTCGGCAACTGCCAGCTGATGCGATCCGAGACTGGCTGTTCTTGAGCCAACGCTGTGGTAGCCAGAAAAATGCACAGCCACGGTAGGGACGCCTGGCCCAGGCGTCCGGGAAAAGGATGGCCCAAAAGCCACCAAGGCGAACGAGCCGGCGGCTCGTCCCTACGGGGCCTGGAATCTTCCGGATTCAATCTCCCTTAATCCTAAAACCTATTCCTAATCGAAAGTGTGCTATCGCGCCTTGAGTGTCACCGTTCCACTCTTCAGGGCGATGAAGTTGCCCTGCTTCATCGCTCCGAGCACCGTCACCACCACCTGTTCCCCGCCCTTAAGCTGCCTGACTTTGCGGGGAAGTTCCTCCAGCGTCCTTGCCGGCACCTGCCCCAAGCCCACCACCAACATCCCTTTCTGGATACCGGCCTCGGCCGCCGGGCTTCCTTTTTCCACGCCGACCACCAGCAGTCCCACCCGGCCCTGATACCCCAGCTGCAAGGAGTCGTTCGGGTTCAGGTCTTTGAGTTCGAGACCGAACTTTTCCTTGAGGGCCACGGCCGCCGATCGCTCGGGCGGAGGCTTGATCTTGCCCTCCACAATGGCAATCGCCTCCTCCACCCAGCGCTTCACCCGCTCCCCGGGAATGGCGAAACCGATGCTTTCCACCGGCAGATTCTGGGCCACGGACATTTTGGCGGAGCTCAAACCCACCAGATCACCTTCGGCATCCACCAGCGGCCCGCCACTGTTGCCCGGATTGATCGCGGCATCGGTCTGGAGCAGTCCCTCCATCGTGAGGTCGCCGATGGTCAGGGTCCGATCTTTGGCACTGAGAATGCCGGCGCTCACGCTGTTTTCGTATCCAATGGGATTCCCCAGAACGAGGACGGTTTGGCCCAGCAGATTGGGGGAAAGCTTTTCCAGGCTTAAAAACGGCAAGGGCTCCTTGGTATTGACCTTGAGAAGCGCCAGGTCCTGCAAATCATCGTCCCGGAGCAGGATGGCCTCATAGTCCTTCCCGTTCACGAGCGTGACGCGGATTTTGGGATTCACCTCGCGGTTGGCCACATGCTGGTTGGTGATGATGTAGCCATCGGCACTCACGATCAGCCCCGAACCAAGATTCCTGACCGGGGTTTGCAAAATTCGGTTTCCCCGCGACATCCCCCCGCCGAAATACCGCTCGAAAAAAACATCACGCGGATCCCTTACTTCCTGCGTCACCACTCCCTCGGTGTAGATGTTGACCACCGCCGGCCGCACCTTCTCCACCGCCTTCACGATCGGCTCGTCCTGTGGGGCGATGGCAAAGGCGGACGCAGAGGCCATCGCTATCAGAAACCAACCGAAACATTTCATTATTGTTTTTTAAACCCTTTTTCCAACCAAACAAGTTCGGTGGAAACGGGACTCCAGACCCCATGTAGACCGTTGCCCTTTGGGTAGGGCGGGCTCTCCGAGCCCGCCTCGCGGAACTTTGAATCGAAGAGAGCACAATGAGGCGGGTTCGGAGAACCCGCCCTACCTAGCCGCGTCCTTCCCGCTTTCTTGGGGACTTCTTTAAACTAAGCCTTCAGCGTCTTTGAGTTAAAAACCCAACCATCGAACATTCGGCACACGGCTTCGCCCGGCAAAAATCCTT
>JBBAWG010000045.1:2838-5055 GCA_040397305.1 Methylacidiphilales bacterium
TTAAAAACCCAACCATCGAACATTCGGCACACGGCTTCGCCCGGCAAAAATCCTTGTAGATCTGAAGAAGGCCTTCCCGGGCCAAGTGGGTTCGAACATCGGCAGGGGGGAACGGCACCCCCAGGAGCCGGACCGATGCCGACCGAAGCAACCCCGCATCGCCCCCCGCCGGCCAACTCTCCATCTGCTGACCCAACTCTTTTTCCGTCAACTCCGCCAGCGGGGCCAGGACCTGAAACAACAGGGCGACCGCGCGGTCGGTTCCGATCAGCTTGGAGGAGGAAGATAGAATACGCCCATCCCAACCCGCATGATGGTCCCAAAAGCCATCGGAGATCGATCTCAGGATAGCGAGAAAACAGTCCGCATTCCCCTTCCGAACCGACTCCACAAGACTCTGCCAGACAACAGGATAGGAGAGGGCCGCTAGGGCGGCCAGGCGTCGGTAAGGAGAATTGTTGGGCCGGGTGCCCCCAAGCCGCCAACTGCCACCGGGAAGAATATAAGGCGCCCAATCCTCTCTTTGCCGCCACCACGACTCCCAGAGCTTTCGAAGCAGGGACATCCCCCGTTCGCTGACCTTGGACCGCGTCGGATCCGGCAAAAGGCCCGCCGTTCCATAAAGAACGGCCGCCCTTTCCACCGGATCAGGAATCCTCTGCAGTTTCTGAATCGGCACAGCGCGGGCCAACGAGGCAAACGGCTCCCGATTTTCCGAAAAACCCAATCCCTCCGCCAAGGCCACCCAGACAGCCTGCTCATAACCCAGCGAGACCCCCCGGGCCTGGGCCAAAGAGCGGCGCTGCCTTAGCCGATGCCATCCGGCCTCTTCCAGAATTTCCCTCAACTTCTCGGGCGGGAGAGAGAGAAGCAGCGGATGGCACTGCCCGGGTTTCTCCCCGGTGAGAATCTCCGCTGGAGCGGAACGGAACAAGGAGATCAGCTCCGTCAACGGGGCGGCCAGCTGATGCTCCATCGCCACTTGGCGGACCCCCGGAAGCGGCGGATCAGACAACCCCGGATCGGCCTGCCAAAAGACGTGGAGCCGGACGTTTTGATAAGCCGGATTGGAAGAGTGCTCGTGAGCAGACCAGTCGGACGAGTGGCGGTGGAGCTCCACATCCCCGGTCAGGACCCGGCCATCCGCCGTGTGGAAGGAGGCCCGCAGAAAATCCGGACCCGGCCGGTGGTTCCAGGTGCCGGGGGTCAGGAGCCGGATCCGCTCCCCGGTCAAAGTGGTCAGTGGGTTCCGGATCAGCTGCTCAAACCAGATCCGCTGCAGGATCGATTCCGACAAAATCGGCCCAGGCTCCTCCCGCAGCAGGTTTGTCCGCACCCAGCGCCGATATCCCAAGGCCATAAGGATTAGACCCCGAAAAACCGAAAAGGATGCGGTCTTTTTTTGAGGCTGATAGAAAAAAGATACGACCGGAAACTGTTCGTTTACGTTTACGATTACCTTTACGAGTTAATCTTCGAACGCCGTCGCTATCCTAAACGTAAACGTAATCGTAAACGAATACCTGTTATCCGCTAATTTTCATCTACTTGCCTTCAACGGGTTCATAGTCCGCCCAATCCCGCAGGTCATAATGCCACCACTCATCCGGCACCCCGGAAAAGCCGGTCTCAAACATCGCTTCCCGCAGAATCCGGGCCCGCTTGGCCGCCTCCTTGGGCACGTCGGAGAAATCCTCGTCGGCCTTGGCATTGAACTCATCAAACTCGCTGGGCATCTCCAGAATCTTTCCGGAAGCATCGGCCAAGCTGAGATCCACGCTGGTGCCCCGGCGATGCCGGCTGATCTTGGAAGGCGGCGTGAGAAACTTTCCGTCCGGCTTGGCCTGCCAAAGAGCCCGTTGCGCGGAAGCCGGGCGCCAGGCATCCCAGATCACCAGCCGATACCCGTGTTCCTCCAGTTCCCGGGCCACCCGACGCAACTTGCGGATCGTCTCCTGGCGCAGGTACGCCTTGGCCTCAGGGTACAGGACTTTCCCGGTGATGTTGTTGGTCGTGGCGTACCGTAAATCCAGCACGACTCCCGGAACGTTCTCCGGGGTGACCTCGACTAGCCTTTCATCGGGCGAGGCCATGGCCACGGAAGCGAGAAATAAAAGGATCCACCGCATCAGTTGAAATTACACAAATCAACGGCCCAGGTCACGGTACGGACGCATGCCCCATGAGGCTAAGTAGGGCGGGTTGTCCCAACCCGCC
>JBBAWG010000045.1:5155-7491 GCA_040397305.1 Methylacidiphilales bacterium
CCGCCCAGGAAACGGCGGAAAAGGCCCGTGAGATGACCACCAACCTCGAAAAAATTGAGGCACTCATCGACAAGACCGTCAAAGAGCTCCGGGAAGCGGTGGACCAGCTGAACCGGATCGCCGCCGAGGCGGACAAACCCCGCGATGCGTACGAGGATTTCACGGACCAGCTCAAGGATTACAAGGACGTCCAGGAAACCCTTTCGGATCGCATCAACCATTTCCGCAAAGTCACCGACGAGCGCTTCAAGGATTGGGAGTCCGACCTCGCCAAAATGGAGGGCGACCTCAAGAACATCAGCCAGGAACGGATGAACAAGGCCAAGAAAGAGTACGAAAATCTCGACAAGAAGGTCCGCTCGATCGGGGCCAAGCTCACCAAAGCGGTCGACAAGCTGCAGGAGGTGCAGACCTATTTCACCACCGAACTGAATGCCGCCTCCATCCAGGCCGCCAGCAAGGTCACGGATGCCGCCAAGAAATCCGCCGACGAGGTCATGCAAGCCCTCGAGGAGATGAAGGCGGATTACAAGCAGCTCAAGTCTGATACCTCGGAATCAAAGCCGAAGGAGTAAAAGGTTTTTAGGAGGTTAGTCTTTCGTCATGGAGGAAACTTAAAAGCTTCGACCTCCCTTCCATAACTAACGGCTAAACAACTAAACCGCGAACAGCTCTTAATTCGAAACTTTCATCCTGAGGAAGGCTTTCGTTCCACCACTGATCACCCGGACGGTGGCATTCTCGTAACCCGTTCCTGCGGGAACCACCGCGATCTCCTCCAGAGTGGCCGGAGCCCAAGTCTTGAGATTGCCGCTCACCTGCAACTCGTACCGCACCCCACCCACCAGATACTGCCCATGGACGTAGGCACCACCGACGGGCCGGGTGTAGGTGTACATTAATTCCACCGTGCCAGACGTGCCCGGGCTGCGGGCAATCCCCAGGGCGGGTTGGGCCAGGGCTGCGGCCTGCTCCAGGTCTGCCTGGCTCACCGCCTCCCGGACGGTCACTTGCCAGAGCTGACCACCATCCTTGGCCACCACGGCGGTATCGACGGTGAAGCCAGGTTGGTCGAAAACCAGCTGGTAATCGTCGCCAAAGACGATGCCGTTCTGCGCCCAGATCAGGTCAAACGTATGCCAGCTGCCGGAAACCGGGCCGGTGTAAGTTCCGATGAACATCAGGTTGATGATCCCATCCAGCGTTGCGGCCCCGTTCCGAACGAAGATCTGGTCGTACAGGGTGGTTCCTTCCGTTCCCCCTAGTTCCAGCAGCAGTGAGCTTCCGTCGTCCTGCAAATGGTAGTCGCCCGAGGTGATATCCCACGCCCCGGGCGATCGGCCTGGACCCCATCCGATATCTCCCCCTGTCGCATCCCCGTTTAGCCCCGTGGCATCTGCCAGAGCAGTCCCCGATCCCTCGTCCAATTTATAGTAGGCCACCAAACCGGATTCGTAGGGAGCAGGAGCCGGACCGGTTTTGTCCGCACTAATCTGGGATCCGCTGCGGACGCCTGAATAAATCCGAATATCGTCGATCTGCCCCCGGAAGCCGCTGCCGAACACCAGCGGCTCATTACTCAACGCCAAGGCACCCATCAGCATGGTGCTACTTCCCGCGGTGCCGTTGATGAAAAACTGAACAGACGAGCCTGAAACCACCAAAGCGACATGGTTCCAAGCCAAGGGATCCACCAGGTTGGCCGAGGCGGTGGCGGGGGGAGAGCCAGGAGCAGGAGTCACGGTGGCACTGAGGTTGGCGACCGTGCTCGAGGAGTAATTGAGGCTGACCGACAATTCGGAGCCTCCCAAAGGAGAGTTTTTCCTGACAACCGAATAGGTGCCTGAACCCAGGCCCGACGCCGGCTTCAGCCAAAACTCCAAGGTCATGCCGCCCAAGGCCGCCGTCGGCATCGGCACACTGATCACCGAGGTCGCCGAGGTGAGGTTCATGTTGTTGGCAAACGGGCTGGTGGCAGTCGGGTTGACGGCGACGGCCACCTCAAAGGAAACGGACTGATAGGCCCCGGCGTCTGCGGGAGTGAAGGTCACGGAATAATTCCCACTCGCCCCGGGAACGACGGAAGGATCAGTCCACGCGAAGGTCCCCGGAACAGTGGCGCCCCCTCCGGCCAAGGTGGAAAGATTCAGCGCCTGTCCCTCCGTCAGGGCGGAAGCGGCGGGCACTGCGTTGATGGCCGGCACCCCCTTGATCACCTCAACGGTGCGGGAACCGGCGAATAAAAGCCCGCTTGAGGCACTGGCACCATACTCCACCAGGGAGCCCAGCCGGTAGGTGCTGCTGGCGCTGGTTTTGAGCGGTGCATCGTTCCACTT
>JBBAWG010000045.1:7591-10753 GCA_040397305.1 Methylacidiphilales bacterium
GCCACCGCCGAGCCGCCACTGCCCGCCCCGTTCCAGAACAGCACGCCCGCCTCCGGCCCGTCCGCCCACCGGTAGCCGCCGGCGCCCAAAGTGTCGGAACCGCCCAGCCAGGCATCCTTGCCCGCTTCCTGCAACAATCCCTGGAGGAAAGCGTTCTCTTCCGCAGAGGTGGAGTTGGCCAAATAGCCCGGCTCTCCGTGAATCCGACGGGCCTTGGCGCTGGTTCGGGCGGTGGGCCAGTCCGCGAGGGTGCTGACATATTCGTAAACGTGTCCGTTGGTGAAGGCGATCCCCGTGCCCAGCGCCATGGTAATCACACGATTCGTGGCTGTCCGGTTGGTGGTCGCCAGGACCACCTTGCGCAGCGCTTCCTGGTACCCGGCCAGGTTGGTCGTGCCGGAGAGTCGGAGGGTCCCGCTGCTGGAGTTGTAGTTCGCCGTGATCGGCCCGGTGTATCCGGCCAAGGCCAGCGTATCGCCCGTCTGTTTTCCGGACACGATCTTCACCGTTGCAGCCGTCAGGCTGATCGAGGGACGCCCAAGGACCTGCAGCCCCGCATCCACTGCGGCAAAGTTGGTTCCGGACGGCTGGTTGGTCATGCCGGCCGGAGTCGCGGCCAGCTGCAGGGTGAGAGGCGGCGGCTCGCTCACCACCACCGTGCGCACCGCCTGGCCGAGGTTACCAGCCGCATCCTGAACCGCGTACGTCAGGGTGTAACTTCCGGCCGCCGCTGTGTTCACGCTGCCGGTCACCAGAATGCTATCCGTCAGGATCCCGTCGGCCGGATCCAGGGCGGTGGCCCCCGGATCGGTGAAGGTGTCGCCCACGTAGAGCAGAACCGTGCTGGGTCCGTTCAGAGCGACCACGGGGTCTGTCTCATCCCAAATCACGGTCAGCTCCCTGACCACCGGTTGGGCGGCATTGTAGAATTCATTCCCCGGCTGGGAGGCGGTAATCCGCACGGTGCCGGCGCGGAGGAAGCGGATCAGGCCTCCATCGATCGAGGCCACGGCCGAATCCGAGGAGGCAAACAAGGGGTTCAGGCCGGAGCCGGTGGTCGCCACCAGGTTGAGCGAGGTAGCCGTGGAGAAAGCCAATCCCGGAACTGTGAAGGTGATGGCTTGATCCAGTTTGCCTGCCTCCTTGGTCGCTTGGGGGGCGGTAGAGACATTGTTGGTGCTGCCCACGCCGAGTTGCCCACCGTTGTTCAGACCGGATCCCGCCAAGGTCCCGGAGTCATCGAGAGCAAAGGTCTGATAGCCGCCACTCGCGATCTCTTTGGACCCGTACAACGCAGGAACTTCCGTCGGCTCGAAGACGCCGTACGGGGCAACGGTCGTGGCGTAGCCCAAGCCGAGCTCACCGTAATAGTTATATCCCCAGGCATAGACCTTGCCATCGGTGGCGATGGCATGGGCCCGGTCCAGTCCGGCCACCAGCTTGCCGATCGCCACCGCCCCACCCGGGAAGGAGAGCTTGGTCGGGGCCCGCACTAAGGAGGTGGCGGCCGGCAGACCAGCCTGTCCCAGAGTGTTGGCACCGCAGGCGTACACCTCCCCGGCCTCGGTCCGGATTAAAGTGTGTTTGTCGCCCGCGGCGATCTGCGCCACCAGGGGAATTCCGGTGATCAACCGGGGAACATTGGTTCCCCTTAGGGTAAAGTAGCCAAGTTGCCCGCTGTTGCCCCGGCCCCAGGCGTACACTTGGCCATCCCTGGTGAGAGCCAGAGAATGGTCGGCTCCGGCCGCGATCGCCTTCACGTTGATGAGCCCGGGAACCGGAGCGGGACTGTGACGCAGGGCCACCGTGGTGCCCGAACCCAATTGGCCCTGGCTGTTGTCCCCCCACGTGTACACCCGCCCATCGAGACCAAGGGCCAAGTTGTGCTTGGATCCCGCGGCAATCGCCACAGGCTGCGCCGGTAGTCCACCGGGAACCTGCTGAAAGACCGCGGAGAAAGCCGCCTCGTTGGTGGCACGACCCAGTTGTCCCGCCAAATTGGCTCCGGCGGCCCAGATCTTGTTGACCCCACCCACGCTTTGCAGAACGAGGCTGTGATTTCCACCTGCAGCCACCGCGATCAACCCCATCAGGGTCCGATTCGTTCCTCCCGCATCCCGATACACGCCCTTCTGGCCGCTGAGCACCGGACTGTTGGTGTGCCCAAGTCCGCAACGACCGTCGCCGTTCAACCCCCAAGCCAGAACATGCTGGCCGGGCACCGGAAGATAAAGTGTGTGGTTCCACCCAGCGGAAAGAAGCACTGGGCGATCTGCCGGATCGGCGGGATCGGTACCCGCATCCAGCTCCGCCACGTCGCCCACCCCGTCCCCGTCCTTGTCCGCGTCGATCACGGTCAGGGTTCCGTTCACCTCTTCAACCTCATAGTTGGGATGCGTGATCTCATTGACCGTGATCTCAAAACTTCCCGGCCGAGAATCCAGGGCTGCCGTGGTTGTGGCTGAAGGCGCCGGGGTGATTTCCGTCTCCCCCGGAACCAGGCCCGTGTAACGGAATGTGAAGGCAGGGTTGGCCAGTCCGTACCCGCGGGTTTTATTTTCCGCCGTAACCGTCAGGCTCTTTTTGTTCACGGTGACCAATACCTTCAGGGCCACCGAGTTGTAGCTGTCCGGGTCCAGCGGGGTGAAGGTGACGTCTTGTTCCGGGGTGCCGGCAGCGGGCTTGAGGTCACCGGAGTCAAAGGAGAAGAATCCTTCCACCTCCAAGGCCCCGAGTTTCGCGACCCCTCCTGCCAAGACCGACTGGTTCAACATCTGCCCGTACGTGATGGTCCCGGCCAGCGGCGCGGTCTCGATCACCGGCGTGGCCTTGTTGACGGTCAAGTCAGCATCCCCGCTGGTAACCGAGCCGTAAGCGTTTGCGACGGTGACCGAATAAGTTCCTTCACTCTCGATTGTCAGGAGAAGCAGGCTCAGGGTGCTGCCCGTCGCCCCAGGAATATCCTCGCCGTTCTTTTTCCACTGGTAGGTTGGCCCTTCGGTGACTCCGGCAGGATTGGCGGCCGTCACGGTGAACGAGGCGCTACCGCCCACCGCGCCGGTAGCAGCCACCGGCTGGGCGGAGATAAGCGGCTTCGGCAAGGAAGAGGCCAGTTTGGGATCCGTGCCCGCCACTACCTCCACGCCATCGGGTGCGCCGTCG
>JBBAWG010000046.1:0-10588 GCA_040397305.1 Methylacidiphilales bacterium
TGGAGGCCGCAGAGACGGGCTTGGTCGCGCAGGGTGTAGAGCAGGCCCTGCAGAATCTGGCGGACGCCGCCGCGCCCCTTATCCACGCAGGCGTAAATGACGGGCCGGCCGATGCCGACGAATTCGGCCCCGCGGGCATAGGCGATGAGGACATCGGCGGCGCTGCGAATGCCGCTATCGAACCAGACACCGAAATTCCGGTCCTTTTTCTTCACGGCCTTGCGGATCTCCGGCAGGACCTCGATCGGCGCGATCGAGTTGAAGACAAAGCGGCCGCCGTGGTTGCTGACGTAGACGGCGTCGGCCCCGGACTCCTGACATTGGCGGGCGTCCTCCACACTCATCACACCTTTGACCGCGAGGGGTACGCCCCGGCGATGGGTGAAGGCCGGATGGGCTGCGGATACGGTCTGGCGGGAGTGGGTGAGGCGGGCGATATGTTCGACTGACCAGGGGTAGGAGGAGGCACGGGGGTTGTGGCCGGAGTTTTGCCGACCCATGCCGCCGAACTGGATGGCGCGGCCATAGTCGAACGCCACGGCGGGATCGCAGGCGTCGGCCAGCTTTTTGACCGAGACGCCGAGGCGGCGGGAGGCGTAGGCGAGAAGTTTGGGGGAGCGGGTGCCGGTGCAGCCGCGCTGGCGGTAGCACTTCTCGTGGAAGACGGGGTCGTGGAGGAGATTTCCGGCGATGCCGGCGCAGTAGGTGAAGTCGGCCGCAAGATCCATCATGGGGACACCACCGTGGCCGGCTCCGGCGTCGATCGTGAAAAGGATGACCGAGACGCCCGCTCGCTTCGCTCGCTCGATCAGGGAGCGGTTGATGTCGTCCTCCTCGGTGAGATAGAGCTGGAACATGGTGAAGGGGGCGGGACCGGAAGGGGCGCGGAGGCCGGGGCGGAAGTAGTAGCGGTTGGTGACAACGGCTTGGCGCGCGGCCTCCAGGCTGTAGCGGGTGAGCGTGCCGAGGGAGTGGACGACATCCGCGTCAGTCACCCCCTGGGCGAGGGAGATTTCGTCCGACATCCCGCCGTAGAGGGAGGCGGAGCCATAGGGGGAGGCGAAGACAGGGGTGGGGCTGCTCAGGCGGGTGACGCCGAGTTCGCGGGAGGAGAGGGTGACAGGGGTGGTGTAGCGGAACGTCTTGTCCGGGTGGAGATAGCGGGGGACGAAGCGGTAGCGGGAGAAGGCGGCGATGTTGGAGGAGGTGCTATCCCCGGCGGCCGAGGCAGCCTCGTCATACCAGCCGTAGATGTGGGGGGAGATCTTGTCGTGGATGCGTTGGCGGAGCTTTTCGAATTCCCAGGGGACGGGGGGAAAGACGTTCTCGCGGTTGGAGAGGGTGCCGGGGATGTCCCGGAATCCCAGCAGACCGCGCAGGGAGGTTTCGGCGAAGCGGCGGGAGTAGGAGTCGGTCTGGTTGAGCTGCCGCCGGATCTCAGCGGGGGAGATGTTGACCGGGAATTTTTTCATGCGGACAAGGGAGAATCGTAGAGTTGCATCGGGCGCTAAGGCAAGGGCTGGAGTGCTCGACACGGAAAACCTGAGCGAGTAGATCTCTTGCTTATGTTCGGTGCTACTTCCGGTCTGCGAAAAGCCGCCTCTGTCGCCATCAGTCTGGCCCTCTTTCTGGTCCTGGGGGGGCCGTGGGCGGTATTGCAGACGGTGGCCTGGACCAACATGGTCATCGACTACTCGCAGCAGGCCCCCGTTTCCGAGGCCTTGGCCAAGACCTTCGATGGCAACCACCCCTGCGGCCTTTGCAAAAAGATCACGAAGGCCAAGGAGAGTGAAAGAACGTCCCCGCTGGTGATCGTGCCGGCCAAAAAAGAGGGGCCGTTCCTGGCGGTCACCACCATGCGCCTTTCCTATCCGGATTCACGGCCACTCGATTTCATTCGTGCCTCCTGCTTCTTCCTGGAAGACATTTCGTTCCGACCGGACGTGCCGGTCCCCAAAGCCTAAAACCTCTCCCTGATTGACGGTCCGTTGCCGATCCATGGCAGCGAGCCCTCTTTACCCCTGAGCGACCCGCTCAGGTTTTTCTGGTCTTCAAGCCCGGAGGTTTCATGAAAGATGCACGCGGATTCACGTTGGTGGAGTTATTGGTGGCGATAGCGATGCTGGGGTTGTTGGCGTCGCTGGCCTGGCCAGCCCTGCGCGCCGGTCATGGCGAAGCGGAAAGAATGAAATGTGCCAGCAACCTGGCCCAGTTGGGTAAGGGAATGCTGCTGTTTGCGGCGGACAACGGGATGATGCTGCCGCAGACCATGCACGAAGCCGACTCCTGGACGAACTCGCTCCAGCCTTATGTGGGGAAAAACCTGGTTCTGACCTGCCCTGGGGACGAGGTGAGGGGGCGAACCCGAACCTATGCGATGAACGACTATCTGAGTGCGGTCCCATGCGGCGCCGAGTACCTCTCGGCCCTGCGGTTGACCCGGTTGGTTAACGTGGAGAGACCGAGCCAGACGGTGTTTTTTGCCGAACTGTCCCGGACCCATGGGACGGGCAGCGTGCCGGACCATCTGCATCTGGCCGAGTTCGACGGCGGGGAGATTCCCCCGGAAGTCTTTCAGGCTTATGTCGGGGTGGAGCGCCATGGGGGGAGGGCCAACTACCTGTTCCTCGATGGCCACGTCGAGGCGCTGCCTTGGACCTCGGTAAAAACCATGATCAACCAACCCGGGGCACGGTTTATCGATCCCAGAAAATAACCAAGAAAGGAAAACCTATGAAAATTCTCACCACCCATCTTTTTGTGCTTTTCGCCGCCACCTTCGCCCAAGCCCACATCTCCTACGTGGCACGGGATCTCGGGACCTATGATCCGGTGGTTTCCCGGATCGTCACCCTTTCGAGTAACACCGTGAGCAGCGACTTCGGCTGGGCGAGCGGCACGGACATTAACGGAGGCGACAGTCACAAGTTGCGGGCCTTCAAGTTTGCCATGGCCGCGGCGGGGACCGTCACCATCCAGGTTCAGGGCCTGGCCTTTGACCGGAGCGGGATTCCGATTGCCGCTCTGGCAGCGCCGGCTTTTTCCGTTTACCGGGGTCTGGCACACGAGAGTCCTGCCTTGGCGGACCATGACACCAGCGTGATCAGTGCCCTTTGGAACGACACCACCTACGGTGTCGGGAACTGGCAGGGTAGTTTCCGGAGTTTGGGGGATTGGAAGATTGGCAACGACGATGGCACGTCCTTCGCCGACCTTTCCACCTTCACCTACGTGGGGAACGCGGCGGATGGGACGAATGCCGTGTATGGAGGTGCGGCCGGTATTTTCGGGGACGGGAATGCCGACGGCATGGTGGTGCACAGCCTGAATCTGGATCCCGGCGCCTACTCGATCTTCGTCGGTGGGGCCCGGTACTACGACCTCCTGAACAGTGGCGGGGACACTTCCTCTCTCGGCTTTCTGCTTACCGTGAGCGTAATCCCAGAGCCTTCGGGTTTTTCGCTGTTGGGTGTCGGCCTGGGTATCCTGATTGGGCGCGGCCGGAGAAGAGCTTAAAGAGTCAGCGGGCAGCCGGCGGTAGGAGACTGGGGGATGCCGGAGAGCCGGGAGGAGGACAAAGGAGGGAGTTGAAGGCGGGAGAAAAGGTCCATCAAGCCCTCCAGTGAAACGCCGGGCCAGATGGCCAGGACGACTCCCTGTGGATCCACGAGGACAAAAGGGCCCGATTTCGTGATCCCAAGCTGGCGGGAGAGTAAAGCCCCGGGATCACGAAGACAGGGGAGAGAGAGTCCGGTCTTGGAGCCGAAGCTGGAGATCTGGTCCGGTGTGTCCGCAAAGATAAACCGCCAATCCGCCTTGGCGCGGGAATTCTCCATGGCGGCGGCAAAATAGCGGGCAAACTCAAGGCTGCAGTCGCAATCGTGGCTGAAGAAAACCAGAATCAACGGCTTGCCCTGCAAAAAGGAGGAAAGAGGGCCGACCTTGCCGTCCATGCTTTGCAGATGGGCACCGGCGATGGACTGGCCGATCTGTTGGTTCACGGATTGAAGATCGGAGGGGGGAGCCGGGTGGCGGCGGGAAAGCTTGTCCGGCTCCGAGGCCGGTACCGGGACTTCGGGACGGGTCAACCAATAGGTTGCCCCGGCGAGGAGAAGCACGGCCAAGGCGAGGATCCAGGGAGACTTCATTTTAGTGGGAGGGCATGGCCATCCAGGGCGGAACGACGCTGCCGGACTTCCAGCCGTTACGTTGGCGAACCTGGTCGGCCGTGAGCCGCGGGTCCTTGAGGTAAATGTAGTAATCGTCCTGCCGCTCGAACAGGTCGCCCGTGGCGTCGCGCGTTTCACTCACGACCATCGTGCCGGTAAAGCGGATGTGGAAGTAGCCGCGAATCAGCTCGTCATACTTTGCAGGTAGAAGGGTGAAAGCCAGAGGCACAAGGGTCTTGGTGGGAAGTACCTCCCGGATGGTCTCGGCGGCGGGGGATCCGTCCTCCAGAGGAATCGGCTCCCATCGCCCGTCCGCCTGATAAAAGGCCCGCAGAGATGGTCCGAGAACGAAAAAAGTGCGGGTGGGGTCATAGTTTTGAAGGAAAAGGTCCGCCTCCACCCGGCCTTGGTCCTGGGCGTGCACGGATTCGATATCCGCCCGCAAATGACGGAAGGCGATCTCCTCGGCCACACGCTTCTTCTCTGCGCGGGCCCAAAGTTGTCTTCCCTGGGTCCAAGCGGCCATGCGGTCGAAACCGAACACCAGCGAAATGCCCAACACCAGCGTGGCAAAGAAAAAGGAGAGCGGGCCCCGCCAGTCGCTTTCCGGGGCGGCGGTGGGAGTGGAGGGGGCGAGGCCGGTCGGGACGGCCTCAAAGACCGGGCCGGAAACAGCCGCATGTTCCGAGCGTTTTGAGGCGACTTGAGGGATGACTCCTTCTGAGAGCTTTCCGGCCGACATCTGCAGGACCCGGTCGGCCAGGGCGGCAAGGTTGTCGCCATGGGTCACCGCAAAGATGGCGAGCTTCCTTTCGTCCCGCAGTTCGCGGAGGAGATGAAGGATTTCCTCCTCCGCCCGTGGATCAAGGTTGCTGGTGGGTTCGTCCAGGAGAAGCAGGGCCGGGTTATGCTGGAGGGCGCGGGCGAGGGCGACCCGTCGCTGCTGCCCGCCGGAAAGTTCCTGGGGGAAGGCGTCCCAGCGATCCTCCATGCCAAGCCGGGAAAGCCATTTCCGGGCCTGCTCGTAGGACTGTTCAGGATCCTCCCCGGCGAGGATTCCCGGGAGCGCGGCGTTATCGAGAGCGGTGAGGCCGGGGAGAAGGGAGTTGGTTTGAAGAAGAAAACCGATCCGTCTAGCGCGCAGACGAGACAGTTCCCGGCGGGAGAGTTTCAGTAGGTCCGTTCCCTCAAGCTCGAGAGAGCCTCCGTCTGGCCGGGCGAGAGTGCCGAGAAGCGCCATCAAGGTGGATTTGCCGGAGCCAGAGCGACCGCAGACGGCAATGAACTCCGTGGCTCCGATTTCGAGCGAGACTTCGTCGACCGCGGCGACCGTGCCGCGGCGTGCGCGATAGGTGCGGGAAAGGTTGCGGGCACGGAGGACGGGTTTCATTCGCGGTTGTCCCGAATGAGCTGGTAGAGCTCTTGGCCGGCCAGCCGCCAGGCCGGGAGCAAGGCTCCGAGCCCAGCCACGAGGGAGCAGAGGAGCAGGCTGAATCCGGCCGGAAGGAGAAGGGAGGTGAACGGCGGAAAGGAGAAGTCGATCCCCCGGGAGATGAGGAGGTAGCCGAAGGAGCGGGCGAAGAGGGCGAGGCCAGCCGCACCAAGAAGAATTCCGAGGAAGGCTCCGAGCAAGGCGCAGAGGGCGGCCTCGGCGGCCAGCCAAAGGGAAAGCCCGGTACGGGAAAGGCCCATGGCAAGGAGAAGGCCGAGTTCCGACCGACGTTCCATGACGACCCCGGCGTAAACGCCGAGGGTGAGGAGCCCCGCCATGGCGAGACCGGTGAGCGTGGCGATGATCGATCCGGCGAGGATGGTGCGAATGGCTTGGCGGACCTGGATGCCGAGGCCGGAGCCGGTGGCGATCTGGATGGAGGGTTGCGAGGCGAGGGCGAAGCGGATGGCGCCGGCCTGGGCGCCTGGGCGAAGGCGGATGAGGAGGGCGGAGGGATCGGCGGGGCCGGCGAGGATGGAATGACCGACCACCGGCCGGGTGAAGGTTTCGAAGGAGCCGAAAATGGAGCGCTCCATAGGGCCGACTCCGGAGAGGTCGAGCTTACCCCAGACGACGAGCGAGTGGCCGCGGAAAGAAATGGCGGAGCCAACGGTTTCCGGGCGACGCGCCCCGACGATGACGTCGCCTGTGCGGAAGGGGCGGTCGAGTTTTTCCCGAATCCAAGGGAGGACGGTGATGTCGTGGGCGGGATCGAAGGCGACGAGCTCCGTCTCCCCGTGGCCCTCGTCCGAAGCCACGGTGAAAGAGCGTTGGGGGCAGATGCGCTCGATGCCCGGCAGGGTGCGGAGGAGGGCGACAACCCCGGGGTCGAGTGGTGGGGCGCCGGGTTCCCCAGCGAGGAGGGCAGCGGTGAGGTGATGGGTGACGGAGCGGGGGAGAATGATGAGATCGGCGCCGAGGCGGTTCAGCGAATTTTCGAGCCCCTGTTGGATGGTTTGGCGAAAAACCAAGGATAGGAAGATGGAGGCCGCACCCACCGCCACGGCGGAGGCGAGGAGACCGACGCGTCCCGGGCTGCGGCGCACCTCCTGCAGGAGTAGGCGCAGACCGAGCGGGAAAAGGATCAAGCGGCGGGAGCGGTTAAACTGTGCAGCTACGGCTGAACTTCATCTCCTCGACCTTGGAGGGGACGATGACGCAGTCGTGATGGCCGCCGAAGTTCGGCATGTAGCCGACCTGTTCGAGGGTATCCTGGCGGAAGACAAAGGCACCGGACTCCATCCGCTGGAAGCCGGAGAAGATGATGAGGGCGTACTTGCCGTCGTAGGTGGTGGCGGTGGTCTGGGTGTCGACGCCGACGTTGCGGAACTTCTTGATGACCTTCCAGTCCTTGGTGGAGACAACGTAGACGTCGGACTTCATGGGTTTGGGGCGGAGGACGGTGAAGAAGCATTTCGAGCCGTCGATGGAGAAATTGACGTGGAACGGGGAGGGGTATTCCCCGACCCACTCCTTGTCCTTCACAAAGGTGACGCGCTTCCAGGCGCGGGGATCCTCGGAGGCGGTGTCGAACACGGCCACGTTGTTGGCGCGGAGGTTGTTCATCATGACGAGATGGTTGCCGGAAGGGTTGAAGCCGGTCTCGTGGATAGGGTTGCCGACGGAGGGGAGAGTGACTTCCCACGTGTCCGGGTTGCCCGAGACCTTTTTGACCGGCCAGTTGTCGGCCAGTCCCTCGTTGGCCATGAGGTAGCAGATCGGCTCCATGGTGGTGCGGTCGATAACGAAGCCGCCGCCGCACATGCGGAGGCCGGCGATCGAGTAGCGGTTGCGAGGGTCGTGCAGACAGAAATCCAGACCGGTCAGGGTGTGGGGGCTTTCGCCGGGGGTTTGGCCGCGCTCGACGAGAAGTTCCGCCATGGGGGCCATCTCGTAGTTGATCTTATTGCCCTTGGTGCCGAAGTAGTCGTATTTGCCGTCCTTGGCTGGGGCGAGACGGGAGAGCCGGATGGTGCCGCCTTTGGTCCACGTATCGGCGAGAGTTTTGGAGTTTGGCACCCAGTCACCTCGGAAAGCGGTGAGCACTTTGGTTTTGTCCTGACCGCGGGCGCGGGAGAACAAGGCGACGACGTCCTTTTGGCCGTCGGCGCAGGCAAAGCCGTTCCCGTCTGGGAAGGGGACGGTGTGGACACCGAGGCCGATACCGGTGGTCTCGGCGATGTTTTCGAGAAGCTCCATTTGCCCGGTCTTCCCGTCGTAGCCGACCCGGTAGATGTTGTTTCCCATGCCATGCTTTCCGAGCATTCCGTTTTCCTTGATACGGGTCTTCAGGCCGTACATGAGAATGTTGTCCCCGCCCTGGGTGGAGTTAATGAATTCAAAGCCTTTGTAGGGGTCGCCGCTGTCAGCGTAGAAGGCGGCGAGATGGTGGGAGATGGGGCAGGAGTCCCCGTAGTTCCAGTAGGAGATCCAGGAAAGGGTTTTCTGGGTGCCGAGGTCGACCGCGTGGGTGCCGCCGCCAAGTTTTTGCGGGGTCAGGTAGATGTATTTCCCGAGGGATTCCCGGATGCCCTGGTAGACCGCGTCCTCGACCTGAATTCCGTCCACCATCTTGGCGGCCTGGGCCGTGCCGGGAAGGTAGCGGGTGAGTCCGGCACCGGTCAGTCCGGCGAGACCGGCAAAGCCGTAGTAAAAAAAACGCCGACGCGAAATTTTAGAGAGATGTGGGTTTTGCATAGCTTCTGATTTTGGCCACTGAAGGAAAGACAGCAAAGTCCTTTTCGAGGAATGTTTTAGCAATTCCTCACGGTTTCGTAGAGTAGGCGGGTGGCGGTGGCCATGTCCTCGGTCCGGCTGAATTCACCCGGGTTGTGGCTGATCCCGTCCTTGCTGGCGACGAAAAGCATGATGGTGGGAATGATGGGGGCGAGAATGGCGGCGTCGTGCAGGGCTCCGCTGGTGGTCTCGGGCAGCTTGGGGAGGGAAAGGCGGGCGGCCGCGCCGCGGATATGGTCGGCCAGCTTGGCGCTGAGGCCTACGGCCGGGAGCGACTCGGTCTGTTTAATTTCAGCGGAGAGACCCCGTTTGCCGGCCGCATCTTTCACCAGCTTGCGGACGCGGGCATCGGCCTCGGTGAGTTGGGAGTCCTCGGGGGCCCGGACATCGATCGTGAAGGTTGCCGAAGACGGGATGACATTGACGGCGTTGGGTTCCACCGAAATCCGGCCAACCGTTGCCACCACCCGGGGTCCCACCGCCGGGGCCAAGGATTCTAATCCGGCGACCACTTCGGCTGCACCTGCCAAGGCGTCGTGACGGTCGGCCATGCTGGTCGAGCCCGCATGGTTGGCGACCCCGCCGAAGGTGACCGCATACTGCCGACGGCCGTTGATTCCCGTGACGAGGGCCACCGTTTCTCCCCGCTTCCACATTCCCACGCCCTGTTCGATGTGCAGTTCCAGAAAGCCGAGCCAGTCGGATGCTTTGAGGCGGGAGGCCTCCAGCTTGATGGGGTCGGCATCGTGGGTTTTGCCGGCCTGCCAGTAATCCTGCCCTTGGGAGTTTTTCAGGGAGCCCAAGGCCTTGGCATCTAAAGTGCCCACCCATCCGCGGCTGCCGAGCATGCCCAAACCGAAAGTGGTGCCTTCCTCCTCGGCAAAGATGATCGCTTCGAAGGGCATGGATTTCTTGCCGTCCTCGTCCACAGCCCGCAAGACCTCGAGGGCCGCGACCACGCCAAGAACCCCGTCGTAGTCGCCCCCGCCCGGAACGCTATCTAGGTGGGAGCCGGCCAGCCAACAAGGCGTGGACCAGTCGACGGATTTTTGCCGGATGTGGACGTTACCTGCGGCATCGACGCGATGGTGGCAACCCGCCTTGCCGGCCTCGGCCATCACATAGTCCCGGGCCTTGCGCCAGGAAGGGGAGAAGGTGGGGCGATCAGCGCCTTGGCCGGGCGTTGGGGTGCAGGCGGCGATCGCTTGAATGTCCCGCGCGATCCGATCGGCGTGGACGGGCATCGCGGTCTTCCGAGGTAGGATTAGCGACCGAAGTCGCGGCGCCAGGCCTGACCGGTCTTCTCCATCTGGCTATCCGCGGCGGTGCGGCGGAGGCGGTGGAGGGTGGGCATGCCGAGGGACCATTCCTGCATCCAGTCGCGGGCGAACTCCCCGCGCTCGGTCTCGCGGAAAATCTCCCGAATGGCCTCCTCGTTAATCACGCGCGGACCGCGGGTGCGGATCGCGAACTCGGCCGTGCGGCTGCAGCGGCGGCTCACGTACTCCTCGATCCCGACCTCGTCCATTACGTCGATCACGCTGCGGAGGGAGCGGATCGCCTTGGCGTAGGCAAAGCTCGGCGGGTAGCCGTTCTCGACCATCGTGCGGAAGCACATCTTCATGAGGTGGATGGCGCCCCCGTAGAGGATCTGCTCCTCGAAGTTATCGCCCTCGGTCTCGTGCTGGAACGACATCTCGACGACGCCGGCCCGCGTGCTGCCGACGGCCTTGGCGACGGCGAGGGCGATGGCCATGGCGTTACCGGTGGCGTCATGATCGACGGCCACACAACCATAGACGCCTTCACCGGCGAGATACTTTTGACGGACAAAGTGGCCGGGCGCGTTGGGCACGAAGAGGACGGTGTTCACGTCCTTGGGCGGTTGGATCACCCCATAAAGCACGTTGAAACCGTGGCAGAAGCAGAGGGTCTTGCCGGGGGAGAGGTTGGGAGCGATCTCGGCCTTGTAGATGGGGGGTTGGGCGGGATCGGCCAACTCGATCAGGAGGACGTCCGCTTTTTTGGTGGCTTCGGCGATGGAGTAGGCCTCGAAGCCGTCCGCCTTGGCCTGAGCGCGGCTGGGGGACTCCTCCGGGGGACGGGTGCCGACGATGACCTTGATCTTGCTGTCGCGGGCGTTGGCGGCCTGGGCCTTGCCCTGGATGCCGTAGCCGATCACGGCCACGGT
>JBBAWG010000047.1:0-5756 GCA_040397305.1 Methylacidiphilales bacterium
TGATGGCTGGTAAATCGTACAACGTGGCCGTCGTCGGTGTGACCGGGGCGGTGGGGCAGGAGATTCTGCGCGTGCTGGAGCGCCGGAAATTTCCCGTGGGGGAACTGGTCCCCTTGGCCAGCGAGCGTTCGGCGGGCACCGAGACGGTCTTTGCCGGAAAGAAGCACAAGGTTCGGAAGCTGGAAGCCGCCGCTTTTGCGGGGGTGAACTACGCTTTTTTCAGTGCCGGAGCCAGTCGGTCCCGGGAGTTTGCCCCGGCCGCCTTGAAAGCCGGGGCGGTGGTCATCGATAACTCCTCCGCTTTCCGGATGGATCCGGAGGTGCCTTTGGTGGTGCCGGAAGTGAACAGCGAGGTTTTGCAGAAGCGGCCCAAATTGATCGCCAACCCAAACTGCTCGGCGGCGATCCTGGCGGTGGCCCTGGCCCCTCTGCATCGGGCGGCCGGCTTGGAAAGCGTGGTGGTGGCGACGTATCAATCGGCGAGCGGTGCGGGAGCCAAGGCCATGGCCGAGTTGGAAACCCAGGTGAAGGATCATGCGGCCGGAAGGGAGCCCAAAGCGGAGGTTTTTCCGCACGTGCTGGCCTTCAATCTTTTCTCCCACAACAGTCCCGTGGCCCCGAACGGCTACAACGAGGAGGAGAACAAGATGGTGGAGGAGACCCGGAAGATTTTCGGTTTACCGGACCTCAGGATGGTGCCGACCTGTGTCCGGGTGCCGGTGCCGCGGGCGCATTCCGAGGCGGTCGTGGCCCGCTTTGCCCAACCGCTTTCCGTCAAGGAGGCCAAGGCTCTTCTGGCCAAAGCTGAGGGGGTCCGGGTGGTGGATGAGCCGGAAAAGAATCTGTTTCCGATGCCCAAGCACGCCTCCGGGGAATTGGAGGTGTTGGTGGGCCGGATTCGGGAGGTTCCCGGGGACCCGAACTCCCTGGCCTTTTTTGTGAGCGGGGATCAGCTGCTCAAGGGGGCGGCTTGGAATGCGGTGCAAATCGCGGAACGGTTGATCAGCTTAAAAGCCTAAACCCAAAACTCCTCGTTTAGGATTAGGTTTACGTTTACGAGGGGTTGGCGCGACGTTTCCTAATCGTAAACGTGAATCCCCACGCGCTAGCAGATATCCAAAATCGCCGGAGTTAAAACCGGACGCCTCCGCGAGGCGTCCCTACCTGGCGTGCGATTATCGCGCGCCGCCCATGCCGGGAATCGTGCTGCCGCCTTCCCAGGAGGCAGGTTTGTTCCAAGGCAAGGTGTTCACGCTGTGTTCGTCCTTGGGGGTGCCGTCCGGATTGGTGCCGCTACCGCTGGAGGCACAGGAGGCCAAGGCGAGAAGGAGAGGAGGAAGAAGGAGAAGGGGGAGCGATTTCCTGATCATCCAGAATCAATACACCACCTGGTCGCCCACTTCAATCGCGGTAGCCGGGGTTCCGGGAAGGACATCGGCCACCGAGGTCTGGGCATCCACGGTGACGGTCTTGATCCTGCCGACCATTTTCTCCCCGCGGTAGATCACCATGGTCAGTCCTTCCACCAGCTGGTCATTCTTGCCCAGATCAAGAATCACGAAGTTCCAGGTGGGGTTGACGGCCAAAATCCGTCCGGACAGGGACATCGACTTGGTGCCACCCGGTTTGATCATCTCGATCTGATCCCGAAGTTTTTTCAGCTCGGTCTCGATTTTGTCCTTGGCGGCGGAGAGCATCTTTTGTTCCCCTTCGGCGACTTTGGCCTTTTCCGAAAGGTCGTTGATTTGCTGATAGAGTTCGCTGGGTTTGCGGCCCTTGAGCTCGTCGTTGTAGGCCTGCAACTGTTCCGCGGTGACTTTGAGTTTGGAGTTGGTGGATTCGAGGTCGGATTTCGTCGACTCCAGATCCTTGGAAAGTTTGTCGGCTTGAAGGCTGAGTTCCTGATTTTTGGCTTTCTGCTCCGTCAGGTTCTCCTCGGTGGTCTTTAAGGTGCCTTTGGTGCTCGTGAGGTCGTCATTGGTGGAGTTCCACTTTTCGCCCGTTTGGCTGATGGTGGCGGCGGGCTGGGAGGTGTCGGTCATGAAATCGCCGGTGTATTGGAGGCCCAGGGCGGGGAACTTTCCTCCGCGGAGGGACTCCTCCGCGGCCCGGAGCTGGTTGGCGAACTGGGTTTTGGTGCCACTGACCATAAAGGCCAGCACAGCTGTCGCCATCGAGAGGGCGACCGAACCCCCTAAACTGATTTTTCCTGCAATCGTCATAATTTGGCCCGGGACGGAGTTTCACCCCTCCATCCTGATTCCCAAGGGCTTTTGATTTTTTTATTCGGGACTTATTGGCGGGACTGCGAATTCATGTGAGTTTCTTCCGGCGGTAACTTTCGAGGGATTCCGAAACCTCCTGCCCCGCGATGCGTAGTTCGTCCTGCAACCATTCCGGGCTGAAGCCATAGGCTCCAAATGACTCCACCGCAGTGATTTCTGCGTGATCTGCACTCACCACCCCAATCTCCCCTTTGCCGGCATGAACCTGGACAATTTTCTCGATGATGCTGTCCGCCGTTTGGTCGATCGGGGCATACAGGACGGCGAGGGAGTCCTTGGGGGTCTCTTCCTTTCCGCCTCCGCGGCCGTCAAAGACCAGGGTGACCCGCCAGCGGCCGGAGTCGTGGAGGTCGGAGAGTTGCCGGATCAGTTGCCGGCGGGCGGCGGCGGGTTGGCGGAGGTGGAGGGCACGAAGTTCAGGCCAGGAGTGGATGACGCTGTGGCCGTCCACCAGAAGATAACGGGGCGCGGCATCCGGTACGGGCCGCGCGGCGGGGCTCATCCCGCGGACTTGGGGGCAGCGCCCGTCTTTTTGGTTTCTTTCTTCCTCTTCCAATAGCGAAGGCGGCGCCGCTTCTTGATCGCCTTGTTGTACTGCTTGCCCATGTACTTGAAGAGTGAGGGAACCGGCGAGGATGGTCAAGGTTCAGCTTTGATGAGGATTAGGATTAAGTGGAAGGAAAAACCGCTGGGTTGATTTCGAAAGGGGAATGCACAGGATGGAGCGATGCGTTGGGCGATTCTATTGATTGTGGGGGCCGCCTTGTTTCGCTGTGTGCGGCCCTGGGTGGGGGGACCGGAGAACTTTGCCCCGCTCGCCGCTTTGGCCCTCTGCGGCGCCTTTTACTTCCAGAAACCGTGGAACTGGGCCGGTCCATTGCTCGCTCTTCTGGTTTCCGATGCGGTCCTGAATCTTCACTACGGACAGACGTTCTTTACGGTAAATACCGTGGCGGCGGCCGGGGCTTATCTGCTGATCGTGGAGCTGGGTCGTTGGGTGGCTGCGCGCCCCTCGTGGGGCACCTGGCTGGGGGGAGCCTTGGCCTCCTCCCTGGTCTTTTATCTCGTGACCAACTCGGTGTCGTGGTGGACGAATGTGGGATACGACAAGAGCCCGATGGGCTGGTGGCAGGCACTGACGGTCGGGTTGCCTGGTTTTCCTCCGACCTGGACTTTCCTGCGTGCCTCCGTGATTTCGGATTTGCTGTTTACGGCTCTGTTCGTGGCAGGGATCGAATGGTCGGCCCGGCGGCATCCGGGCAAGGTGCGGCCGGTGCTTTCCGCTATCCCCGTCCGCTAAGTGGCCGGACCGCTCCGCATCGCCGTCATCGCGGACACCCACGATCGCCTCGCCCCCTCGCTTCTCGAAACCATTCGGGAAGCGGATGAGATCTGGCACCTGGGTGATGTTTGTGAAAAGGGGACGCTGAAAGAGATCCAGGATTTGGGCCCCAAGGTCTTCGTGGTGCGGGGAAATCAGGACAACCAGCCTGATTGGCCGATGAGCCTGGAACTGGAGCGGCTCGGCCACCGGTTCCATCTGGTGCACATCCCGCCCGGGCACGCGCCGGCCGGCACGGAATTTCTTCTCCACGGTCACACCCACGTGCCGCGGGACCAGCAGGTGGAGGGGACGCGGTTCCTCAATCCCGGTCCGGCCGGGTTGGCCAACAAGGGTGCGCCACGATCCTTTGCGTGGTTGGAGCTGGCGGAAGGGAAAGAGCCGGTGTTTCGGTTGGCAGCGGTGCGCTGATCGCTGGTGCGATCAGGGGAGATGGAAGATGGCAAATGGGGAGCTCCCATCTTCCAGATGCCATTCCCGGAAATCCTCTCAGGATTTCCGGGGCATGATGATCCAGAGGATGAGGTAGACGAACAGGCCGGAGAAGGCGGTGAAGATGGTGAGGACGGTGTAAAAGATCCGGACCAGCGTGGGATCCCAGCCGAGCCATTCGGCGAGGCCGCCGCACACGCCACCGACCATGCGGTTGTTGGAAAGCATCAGGGCCATGCAACTTTTGTAGCCCTGCATAAAAAAATGTCCAACGAAGGCGCCCTCCTCGAGGGGCCCCCATCTTTGGATCCGGGGAAAGATCCATAGGACGCCTCGGCGAGGCGTCCCTACCCATTCCCATGGCGCGCAAAGTTCAAAAAATATTGAACAAAATGATACGAAGGGGTAGGTTTTGGATCATGACCCAGTCCGCCGGAAAGAACGGCAAGCGGGTAAGAAATGGGGATTCCCACCGTGGCCTGTCCCAGGTGGAAGTCGCTCTGGTGGAGTTTTTTGTGTCGCTGGCCGACATGGCCGGCATGCCCAAATCAGTGGGCGAGATCTACGGTCTTCTCTTCTCCTCCGAGGAGCCTTTGGCCATGGATGAGATCATTGCCAAGCTGGGGCTAAGCAAGGGTTCCGCCAGCCAGGGCCTCCGGTTTCTCCGCTCCTGCCAGGCCATCCGCACGGTCTACCGGGTGGGGGACCGTCGCGACTTTTATGAGCCCGAGTTGGGCCTCCGCAACCTGGCCGCCGGGCTTCTGAAGGAAAAGATCGGACCCCGGCTGGCGGAGGGGGCACAGAAACTGGCCCAGCTGGAGGAGGTCATTGCCCGCGAAAGCCCGAATCTTCGAAAAGTCCACGAGAACCGGATCGGCCGGATCCGTTCCTGGCAGCGAACGGGCCAGAAGATCATCCCGTTCGCCCTGAAATTTCTGAAAGGCTAAGCCATGGATTCCGATCCCATCCCTGCACCCGTGCCTCCGACCGATGAGTTCCTGCATTTCGAGCCGGCCAAGCTGGTGGAGGGTGGTGATCCCGATCCGAAGTGGTTCTGTCTGCGGATCGCTCCGAAGCAGGAGCACATCGCCATCACTCATCTGCGGAAAATTTTCCAGATCGAGGTCTTTTGTCCCCGGCTCCGCTACCAAAAAGCCACCCGCACGGGGCGGCGCTGGTATGTCGAGGCGCTGTTCCCCTCTTACATCTTCGCCCGGTTCGACTATCTGACCCATCACCGCGGGGTGCAGTACTGCGCCGGGGTCAGCACCATCGTGCATTTCGGCAACAAGATCATCCCGATTCCGGATCCGGCGGTACGGGATCTGCAGGCCGCTGTGCCGACGGGGGAGAAGGAGATGATCACCATCACGCCCGAGGTTCGGACGGGGGAGGAGGTCCAGGTGGTGGAGGGAGCGTTTGCCGGACTGAAGGCGGTGGTGACCCGGATCATGCCGGCCCGGCAACGGGTGGCCGTGTTACTCGAGTTTCTCGGAAGGTTGTCGGAGACGGAAGTGCCGGTGGCAACGGTGTTGCCCACGGCGCGGCATCCGCTGGAAGGGGTGCCGGAGGAGGCCCGCCAAGGCAGACGGTAAGGCCGGTGCGGGCCGCAACTCGTTTGCGGAACAGATCAGAGGGTAGGGGAGACACAGGTCTTCTCCCGGAAAAAACGGGGGAAACGGCCAAGGGCGGTAGCG
>JBBAWG010000047.1:5856-9253 GCA_040397305.1 Methylacidiphilales bacterium
GAGGAACAAAGTGACGAGGAAAGGCATCATTCTCGCCGGGGGGACGGGGACGCGGCTCTGGCCGCTGACCCGGGCCGTCTCCAAGCAGCTCCTCCCGCTTTACGACAAGCCGATGATCTACTACCCGCTCTCCGTCCTCATGCTGGCGGGGATCCGGGAAATTCTCATCATCTCCACCCCGCAGGATCTGCCGCTTTTCAAAATTCTGCTCGGTGATGGCAAATCACTCGGGCTCACCGTCTCCTATGCCGAACAGCCCAAACCGGAGGGGCTGGCCCAGGCCTACCACATCGGCGCCAAGTTCGTCGGCACTTCACCTTCCTGCCTGATTCTCGGCGACAACTTCTTCTATGGGGCGGAACTGGGGAAACTTCTCGCCTCCGCCACCTCCCGCGAAAAAGGCGCCACCATCTTCGCCTATCAAGTGGCCGATCCCGCTTCGTACGGCGTCCTCACCTTTGACGAGCATGACAAAGTCACTTCCATCGAGGAGAAGCCCGCCAAACCCAAGTCCCACTGGGCCAACTGCGGCCTCTATTTTTATGACGGCCGCGCCGTGGAGTTTGCCAAGACCATTCAGCCCTCCGCCCGCGGCGAGCTGGAGATTACCGAGCTCAGCCGTTGTTACCTTAAGGATGGATCCCTTCACGGTGAGCGCTTTGGCCGCGGCTCGGCCTGGCTTGATACCGGTACGGCCGAGGGGCTTCTCCAGGCCGCCCAGTTCGTCCAGACGGTCCAGACCCGGACCGGCATGCTCATCGGCTCGCCCGAGGAAGTTGCTTTCCGCAAAGGCTGGATCAACGCCGCCCAACTCCGCTCCCTCGCGGACGCGATCGGCAAAAACGGCTACGCGGAGGCCCTCCGGCAGATCGCCGCGGGCTCCTAGCCGAAAACCGCCCTTTTTGCTTTAATCCTCTGATGTCCCAAACCCGCATCTGCTGCCTCGGCGCCGGCTACGTCGGCGGCCCCACCATGGCCATGATCGCGGCCAAGTGCCCGGACATCCAAGTCACCGTCACGGACATGAGCGAGCCCCGCATCCGCGCCTGGAACGAGGGGCCGCTGCCGGTGTACGAGCCCGGTCTCGAGGATGTTGTCAAAAAGGCCCGCGGGAAAAACCTCCACTTCACCACGGATGTGAAGGGAGCGGTCAAGACGGCGGATATCATTTTTGTCTGTGTCGGTACCCCGACCAAGACCCATGGCGTCGGCGCCGGTCGCGCGGCCGACCTCACCTACGTCGAGTCTGCCGCCCGGATGATCGCCGAGGTGGCCGAGGGGCCGAAGATCATCGTGGAAAAAAGCACGATTCCCGTGCGGACCGCTTCCTCGATGCTCACCATCCTCCGCTCCAACTCCAAGAACGGCACCTTCCAGGTCCTTTCCAATCCGGAGTTTCTCGCTGAGGGAACGGCGGTGGCCGACCTCGAGAATCCCGACCGCATCCTGATCGGGGGGGAACAGACCCCCGAGGGCCTGGCTGCCGTGGAGAAGGTGGTTTCCGTCTACGCCCGCTGGGTTCCGCGCGACAAGATCCTCACCACCAACCTCTGGTCGTCCGAACTTTCCAAACTGGTGGCCAACGCTTTCCTCGCCCAACGGATTTCCTCCATCAACGCCATCTCGGGCCTCTGCGAGGCGACCGGGGCGGACGTCGACGAGGTGGCCCGCGCCATCGGATCCGATTCCCGGATCGGGCCGAAGTTCCTCAAGGCCTCGGTTGGTTTTGGCGGCTCCTGCTTCCAGAAGGACATTCTCGACCTCGTTTATCTCTGTGAACATTTCGGCCTGCCCGAGGTCGCCGCGTATTGGGAATCCGTCGTGAAGATGAACGACTGGCAGAAGTCGCGCTTCTCGGCCCGGATCGTAAATGATCTCTTCAGCACCGTCACCGGCAAGCACATCGCCGTCCTCGGTTTCGCCTTCAAGAAGGACACCAATGACACCCGCGAGACCGCCGCCATCGCCGTCTGCCGCGATCTCCTCAAGGAAGGGGCCAAGGTCGTCGTCTATGATCCCCGCGTGCCGGAGGCGCAAATCCGCACCGATGTTCTCGGCTCAGAGAAAAATCCGAATCTGGTGGTGGTGAAAAGCGCCGCCGAAGCCTGTCAGGGGGCCCACGGCGTGGCGGTCCTGACCGAGTGGGATGAGTTTAAGGCCCTTGATTTCAAAAAAATCTATGACGCAATGTACAAGCCCGCGTTTGTTTTCGACGGCCGGAATATTCTCCCGCATGCGAAGTTGAGGGAAATCGGGTTCAAGGTGTTTGCGATTGGCAAACCGGCGTAACTTTCGGCCCAAGGCCGACGTTGGATGAGGGAAAAATGCTTTTCGAACATCTAAATTTAGGTGGGGCGGGTTCGACGAACCCGCCTGCGTCTATGCCTCCAACTCTTAACCCACAGCGAGGCGGCCTCATCGAGGCCGCCCTACCCAGGCATATCACGTGAAGCTTCTCGTCACTGGATCGTCAGGCCTGATCGGTTCCGAGGTCGTCAGCTACTTCGCCGAACAGGGCGCGGAGGTGCACGGGGTCGACAACAACCAGCGAGCCGACTTCTTCGGACCCGGCGGCGACACGCGGTGGAACCAGCAGAGACTGGAAAAGCAGTGCAAAGGCTTCAAGCATCACGAGCTCGACATCCGGGATCGTGAAAAGGTTCTCTCGTTCATTGCCAAGCTGAAGCCCACCGCCATCGTCCACACCGCCGCCCAGCCCAGTCACGATCTGGCCGCCTCCCGCCCGTTCGACGATTTCGACGTCAACGCCGTCGGCACTCTCAATCTCCTGGAAGCCGCCCGGCGGGCCTGCCCGGAGAGCCCCTTCGCTCACATGTCGACCAACAAGGTGTACGGCGACCGGCCCAACTTCATTAAACTCAAAGAGCTGGAGACCCGTTGGGACTATGACAATCCCGCCTACGGGGAGGGAATCGCGGAGACCTTCTCCATCGACGCCAGCAAGCATTCCCTCTTTGGCGCCTCCAAGGTAGCGGCCGACGTGATGGTGCAGGAGTACGGGCGGTATTTTGGGATGAAAACCTGCTGTCTGCGCGGCGGCTGCCTGACCGGCCCGAACCACAGCGGCGTCGAGCTGCATGGGTTTCTCTCCTATCTGGTGAAGTGCAACCTCGAGGGGAAGACGTACAAGGTGTACGGTTACAAGGGCAAGCAGGTGCGGGATAACATCCACTCGTTGGACGTGGCTAAGTTTATCGCCGCGTTCCTGGAAAAGCCCCGTGTGGGGGAGATCTACAATCTGGGAGGCGGTCGGCAAAACAGCTGCTCGATTCTTGAGGCCTTTGCGGCCAGCGAAAAACTCACCGGAAAAAAGATGCAGTGGGAGTACGTCGACAAGAACCGGGAAGGGGATCACATCTGTTACATCTCGGATCTG
>JBBAWG010000047.1:9353-10505 GCA_040397305.1 Methylacidiphilales bacterium
ATGCCGATCTACGAATTCTACTCTCCCGACAGCCATCGCATTTACAGTTTCTTTGCCCGGCGGATGCTGAAGGGCGGTGAGTTGCCGCTCTGCCCGGACAACCCGAAGCACAAGATGGAGAAGATGATCTCCCAGTTTGCCTTCACGGGGCGGGCCAAGGAGCCCGTGAAGAAGGATGGGCCCGAAGGCGAGGGGTCGGACATGGATCCCCGGATGGAGCGGGAGATGATGAAGATGGCCGACGAGTTCTCCAAGATGGATGAGAACAATCCCGACCCGAAGGTGCTCGGCCGGATGATGCGTCGGATGATGGAGGTGAGCGGCCAGAAACTTCCGGGCGAGATGGGCGAGATGCTCAACCGGCTGGAGAAGGGTGAGGATCCCGACAAGCTCGAGGCCGAATATGGGGATGTTTTGGAGAAGATGGATGGCATGGAGGGGATGGAAGGAAACAAGAAGGATAAGGACGATCTACGGACGCGACTCAGGAAGCGCCTGCCGCCGAGGCGGGACCCGAAGCTTTATGAGTTTGCGGAGTATGAGCGGAAGAAAGCTAAAGCTTAAAGATTAGGTAGGGCGGCCTCGATGAGGCCGCCTGCGTTCAAGGTGGAAGAAAGAAAACTCAGCGAGGCGCTCTCATCGAGAGCGCCCCACCCATTCAAAACCTGTCCGCTGTGAGTTTCGCCGCTTGAACGACGACCGGCACAAAAGTTTGAATCTGACCTGCATCCTTCCCGGCGAGCTTGAGATGAACGAGGACTGCGCGCCTATCGCGAAGCTTCGCCTGGCCGATGAACCAGCGGGCGAGGTTGGAGGGATCCAGACGGATGCGCTGCATAGCTTGGCCGTACTCTTCGTCGCTGACGGTCAGTTTTTCGCCGCGATGGACGAGGGTGGCCAGCTCGAGGTTTCCGTCCTGGACGCGCCAAGCGATCGAGCCCTCCGGCACGGGGACGGTTTCCCATTCCGTGGGAGTGTTGTCGGCGAGGTTACGGAAGATGGTGCGGATGGCCGTGAAGTCGCCGGACGGCCGGTAACCCAGCGTCAATACTCCTTCGGGCAGGCGGTACTGGGCGACCCGGCCCCAAGAGCTTTCGGCGTAGGGATCCGGGTTGGGCAAAAGCTCCGGAGCCGAGGCCTGCAGGGCGGCGG
>JBBAWG010000048.1:0-10127 GCA_040397305.1 Methylacidiphilales bacterium
GCGATACTAATTTCCCAATTGGCTTGATCTCAGGATTTTCCGCGATGCGGTCCGCCTCCTTCGGGGGGCCGGGCCGCCGGCGGACGATTCACTGAGTTTTTTTGATTCGCAACGAGGCGCAAATGGAATTCTCTCCGATTCCGCCTCGACTTGAGTTTGCTGAAACTTTATCTCCTGCGCAGTTGTCAGGGAGCCCCCCGGGGTTCTTTGACAGCAGCTGGCGGTCAGAAGACGTCCTTTTCCGGGAGGGGAAGCCCCCCGAGCGGAACAGTGGTCTGGTGACCTGAGAGTCGTGGTCCCACCCGGTCCCATCTCGAACCCGGAAGTGAAACGCGACATCGCCGATGGTAGTGTGTCTCAAGGGCGCGCGAGAGTAGGTCGTTGCCAGAGTTTAACCGCCCCGTGGCGATATTCGTCACGGGGCGGTTTTCTTTTTCTTTGGTGGAAAGGGGCAGGCGGGAGGTGAAAAGAGTCGGAAGCAGGCTGGATTTACTCATAAAAATCGACAATTACCCCTGTCTGGGTATTGAGAGTCAATGAGATGGGTGCTTACCTAGAAAAGTGACTGTCGTCCTGATCAAGATTTTCGCTTGGTTTGCTTTTCTCTCGATCACCAGCACGGTTCTCCTGGTGGGGGTGAGCGGATGGATTTACTTCCTGAAAAAGTTGCGGGGGAAGGCAGAGTGAACTGGAACAATCGCGGGGAGAGGATCGGCCGGATGCTGGAGCGGGATCAGTTCAACCGTGTCTTCATGCCGATCGTCTACCTTCTCTGTTTGGGCGGGATTCTGCTGATGGCCTGGCAGGGGATCAATCGGATGGAAGGAGGCCACGTCAGCCGGGACCTCCTGATTCTCGGACAACTTTTTTTCCTGGCCCCGGCGCCGGCGTGGTTTTTTCGGCTGATCCGCGGGCATTATAGTTCGAGATTGAAAGATTGAGCCGGCCGTCGAATCGGGCGGGAAACTGTTCGTTTATGTTTACGTTTAGGTTTACGAAACCATCCGCCTCGAACCTGCGAGATTCTGCGAAAACTTAAACGTAATCGTAATCGTAAACGGACGCGGAGCGCTGGTTATTTCGGGAAGGTGACGGTGACGGAGGCTCCGCCGAGGGAAGGGGAACGGGAGAAGGTGATTCGACCGCGGTGGTTTTCGACGGCTGTGCGAACCAGATAAAGGCCCATCCCCATGCCCTCCGGTTTGGTGGACTCGATGGGCAGTTCGGATACCAGTTGCTGCTCCGGACTGAAGCCGGGACCGGAGTCCTCCACGGAGAGCAGGAGGCCTTCGGGGGATTCCTTCAGGGAAAGAGAAATCTTTTTTCTGTCGGCCGGTCCTTTCTCCACGGCTTGCAGAGCGTTGCGGAGCAGGTTGGAGACCATCAAATGCAGCTGGGCGTCGTCGCCAGTCATGGTCCGGGGAGACTCAAGCCCCGTCGGTTGGAGTTGAATCCCGGCCCGCTGAAAGCCCGGCTGGAGGTAGAGAACGGCACTGCGAACGACATCCGTCAGATCGAGCTTTTGATGCTCGGACGCCACGTTTCCGAGCAGCGCCCGGATGGTTTCGATGGTTTCCACCACCTGCTTCGTTCGTTCCTGGATGTTGCGGAAAGCCTCCCTGGTTCCCCCTGCGGAATCGGGCGAAGCGGCCAGCTGGCGGAGGCTCAGCTCGCTCTGGAGCAGGATCTGGCTGAGGGGCTGGTTGATCTCGTGGGCGATTCCGGCGGCCGTCAGGCTGGTCTTTAGTTTGCGGGTGATTTCCTCCCGCTTGAGTTCTTCCGCGGCCCGCTCCTTTTGCCGGGCATCCTTCAGTTGGCGGAACAGAACGGCGAGGAACTGGCCGATGAGGGAGATGCCGACAAGAAAAACGTTCAGATCCAGCAGGTTGGTGTTTTCGCCGAAGTAAAATGGTCCGATCGCATGGCTAGTGGCGTAAAGAAAGGTCAGCGACGTGAGGGTGCTGGCAGCGCAGACGGCCTTGAGGCCCAGGGCGAGTCCGAATCCCACGAGCAACGGTTGGAACAGAGCCAGGGATGCTCCGATGCCGCCGACAGGTAACCCGTGGAGGGTAAACCCGAGAGCTGCCGCAGTCATCGCCAAGGGAAACAGAATTTTCTTGGCCCAGCCGGCGCGGCTTTCCCGGTTCATGAGTAAAAGCAGCAGGGGGGTGAGCTGGGATTGGGCCACGGCGTTGCCTATCCACCAGCTTTGCCAGGCGGTTAGCCAGTCGGGGAAATTCTGGATCACCCCGGAGAAAACCAGGGTGAGGGTGCCGAGGGTGGCGCTAAAGGGTTGGAGGATGAAAAAAATCAAACCCTGCAGAACGATCCAAGAACGCAGATCGTAGAGATGGGGTTGGCCTCCCCAGCGGCGGTAAAGCCAGACGGCTCCCAGGGCCTCGAGGCTGTTGATGGCGGAGATGGAGAGGGCGGGGGCAAGCGGCAATCCCTGGTGAAGGGCGAGGGCGAGTTGGCCGGCCAAGATGCCCGGCCAGATGCCCGGGCCAAAGCGGAGGGCGAAGGCGAGAGCCACGCCTTCCGGGAGGAAGAAAACCGGAGTGACAAGGACATCGTCGACCTGGGCAAGAAAGCTGAGTTGCCCGGAAAAAGCGTAGGCGATGGCGAGGAGAAGGGAGGGGAGGCCGGAAGTTCGCAGCCAAGAAAGGAAAAAGCTCAAGATGCTGATCTTAGGAAAAAAGGGGGGAGGTGGAAAGCGGGAGGCAGAAGACTGAAAACCAGGAACCAGGTAGGGCGGGCTCTCCGAGCCCGCCTCGTTGATCTTTCAAAACACAATGTCCCCCGAGGCGGCGTGCGGAGACGCCGCCTTGCCGTGGCAGGCAGAATCAGCTGCCGGGGCTGCGGGAAGCGAGGGTGGCTTTGTGGATGAGGGCGGCTCCGCGCAGGTCTAACTTGGTGGCGATGCGTTTGCGGTGGGTTTTGACGGTATGTTCGGAAAGGCCGAAATGCTTGGCAATCTCCCGGTTGGTCCGCCCCTTGCCGATCAGGGCGAAAATTTCCTGCTCCCGTTCCGTCAGTTCCTCCAGCGGGGAGCTCTCGGGCTTTCCTTTTTTCAGTCCTCGGCCGTCCAGCAGGAGATGGATCTGCTCCTGGAGGACTGAATAGGCGCGGGTCTTGTCGATCACGGCATGCATGGAGGGCTGGAGATCCGCCGGACAGATAAAGGTGTTGGCGTGGCCCGATAGAACAATGATTTTCGCTGAGGGGTTGGAAACGGTCATTTGGCGAGCCACCGCCACCCCGTTGCCGTCCGGTAACTGGAGATCGAGGATCAAAAGATCGGGTTTGTGCCGCTGGCATAGTTCGATTCCCTCATTGGCAGTGCCACACGCGGCCACCACCTCCAGTTCGGGGGTGGAGCGAAGAATCCCCTCAAGGAGTTGGAGAAACATTTTTTGATCTTCCACCAACAAGACCTTCAACTTCATAAAGTTTTTACTAGCCCAAGTTCCTTTTTAAGAAATACCAACTAGTCGGATGATTGATTCAATTTGTAAAACTCTAAAAATTAGCACTTTGGAGGTATAACATGGGTCTGAGGCAAAACTGACCGGTGAATCACTCACGATCTATTAGAGAATCTTAACTGGTTTCACTCTTGGTAACTAAAAGGAAGGTTGGGTTCGGGGTGCTTGGCTTGGGACCGGATTTTCGCTCTATTGAAGGGCTCACATGCTGGCCTTTCTTCCTCTTGCAGCTTCTGGCGGCCCTCCTGTTCCTCCCGCTGCCACCACCTTCTTCCAGATCGGTCCGCTTCCCGTCACCAGCAGCATGATCGCGGTGTGGGGTGTCGCCGCCCTGATCATCGCCGTGGTCACGCTTGGCACCCGCCGGATGGCGCTGGTGCCGACCGGTTCCCAAAACCTGGTCGAGGCCGTGGTGGACGGGGTGCAGGGGATGCTTTCCGGTTTGCTGGAGCCCAAGGTCGTCCGCTGGGCACTGCCGCTGATCGGCACCTACTTCATCTTCATCCTGCTCTCCAACCTGGTCGACCTGCTGCCCGGCGTGGGGAGCATCGGCTACGGCCATGCCAAGGAAGGCGGTTTGCCGTTTTCCGTTGACCATGTGGATCGCCCTTTGCTCCGCCCCCCGACAGCCGACGCCAATCTCACCATCTCCATGGCCGTGATTTATTTCCTCATGAGCACGTTCTGGGCGCTGCGTTTTAATGGTCCGGTCGGGCTGGTGAAGCACATCTTCGGCGTGAAGGGGAAGATCGGTGGGTTCCTCCTCATTCCCATGGCGGTGATCTTCTTCATCGTCGGCATCGTGGAGGTGATCTCCATCATGATCCGGCCGGTTTCGCTCTCGATGCGTCTCTACGGAAACATCTACGGAGGGGAGAACGTCCTCACCCTCATGCTGAAGATGCTCCCCGGCGGGATCGCCGCCGTGCCTTTTTACTTTCTCGAGCTGATCGTCTGCGTGGTGCAGGCGATCGTGTTCACCATGCTTTGCGTGGCCTTCACGGCGACGCTTTGCTCGCACTCGGATGACGAGGGCGGGCACCACTAACCCCAACCAAGGAGACATCCATGATACTGGCAGAAGCAGGACAAATCGCATTGAACGGTATGCAGATCGCGGTGGCGCTGGTCGGCGCGGGCGCGGCCATTGGCGTCGGCCTGATCGGTGGACGCGCGGCGGAAGCCGTGGGTCGCAATCCCGGCGCCTTTAACCCGGTGCTGATCATCAGCCTGCTGGGGATGGCGTTTGCCGAGGGTCTCGCGATTCTCGTCTACTTCGTCGTCAACAAGTAATCCCGGGGACGTCGAGCCGTGCTCGCCACATCCCTCGCGGAAACCGGCGCCCAGCTGGCGGAACAGCTGGGCATCAGCTGGGCCAAGTTCCTCGCCCAGACGATCAACTTTTTGATCGTCATGGCGGTGCTCTGGAAGTTCGCCTACCGGCCGGTCCTTAACATGCTCGCGGAGCGCAAGCGCCTCATCGAGGAGGGGCTGGCCGGTGCCGAAAAAGGCCGGACCGCCCTGCTCGAGGCCGAAGCCCAGCGCCGGAAAATCCTGACCGAGGCGGAAGCCCGGGCGGAGAAGATGGTGACCGAGGCCCGCGCCGCCGCCGACGTCCAGGGAGCCCAGCGGCTCGCCGACGCGCAGTCCCAGGCCGAGACCCTCGTCCGCAAGGCGAAGGAGTCGATGGAGCGGGAGAAATCCCAGCTCGAGGCCGAAATGCGCAAGGAGCTCGGCCGCCTGGTCGCCCGGACCACCGAGAAGGTGGTGGGTCGCGTGCTCACTCCGCAGGACGAAGAGCGCCTGCGGAAAGAGGCCGTGGAACAGGTCGCCCGCTAAGGAGCCGATGAAGATCAGCCGAGCCGCCCGCGCCGAGGCCAAATCCCTCCTCCGTCTTTGCCGGACGGAGCAGGGGCTGGATGAGGCGCGCCTGCGCAAGGTGGTCCAGACGGTCGCGAAGCAGCGGCCGCGGGGCTACCTGCAGGTGCTCGGCCGGCTGGCGCAGCTGGCGAAACTGGAGACGGAACGGCGGACGCACGAGGTGGTGTCCGCCACGAAGCTCGAGGACGGCGGCAAGTCCGTCTTTGCGCTGTTGGAGAAACATTTTGGCAAACCGCTCGCGCAGACGGCCGAAGTCCGGCCCGAGGTGTTGGGCGGGTTGCGGATCCGCGTGGGCAGCGATGTCTGGGACGCGACCATTCGCGGGCGCCTGGAGGCGCTCGCCCGGTCGGCCTAAGCCGCGGACAACAAGGAGCAGAACATGAGTGGAATCGTCGCAGAAATCGAAGCCGAGATCGGCAAACTGAAATCCGAGGTCACCAAGAGCCACACCGGACGCGTCCGGGAGATCGGCGACGGTGTGGCCAAGATCGAGGGCCTGACAGGGGTCGCCCTCAACGAGATGATCGAATTTCCCGGCGGGGTCACCGGCCTGGCCCTCAATCTTGAGGAGACCGAAGTGGGCGCCATCATCCTGGGTGAATTTTCCCACATCAAGGAAGGGGACGAGGTCAAGGCCACGGGTAAGCTCCTCCAGGTTCCCGTGGGCAAAGAGCTCCTCGGCCGCGTGGTCAACGCCCTGGGCGAGCCGCTCGACGGCAAAGGCCCGATCAAGGCCAAGAAGACCTACCCGGTGGAAAAAATCGCCCCGGGCATCATCAAGCGTCAGTCCGTCAGCCAGCCGCTCCAGTCCGGGATTCTCGCGATCGACGCGATGATCCCGATCGGCCGCGGGCAGCGGGAGCTGATCATCGGCGACCGTTCCACCGGCAAGACCACGGTGGCGATCGACACGATCATCAACCAGGCCCGGATCAACCAGGCGGCGGAGAAGTCCGGCGCCAAGGATTTCCGCCCCGTCTACTCCATCTACGTGGCGGTGGGGCAGAAGAACTCCAGCCTCGCCCGCACCCTCGCGGTGCTCGAGGAGACCGGCGCGCTCGCCTACACCATCGTGGTGGCGGCAACGGCCTCCGAGTCCGCGACGGCCCAGTACCTGGCTCCGTTCGCCGGCTGCGCGGTCGGGGAGTGGTTCATGGATAACGGCATGGATGCCCTCATCGTGTTCGACGATCTTTCCAAGCACGCGGTGGCGTACCGGCAGGTGTCGCTGGTGTTGCGCCGCCCCTCGGGCCGTGAGGCCTATCCGGGGGACGTCTTCTATCTCCACTCCCGTTTGCTCGAGCGGAGCGCGCGGTTGAACGAGAAGAGCGGGGCGGGTTCACTGACGGCGCTGCCGATCATCGAGACCCAAGCCGGCGACGTCTCCGCCTATATCCCGACGAACGTGATTTCGATCACCGACGGGCAGATCTACCTGGAAACCGACCTGTTCTACCAGGGCGTGCGGCCGGCCATCAGCGTCGGTCTCTCCGTCTCCCGCGTGGGATCGGCGGCCCAGATCAAGGCGATCAAGCAGGTGGCCGGCAAGATCAAGCTGGAGCTGGCCCAGTTCCGCGAGCTGGCGGCCTTCGCCCAGTTTGCGAGCGACCTGGACGCAGCGACCAAGGCCAAGCTGGACCGCGGTGCCCGGATCGTGGAGGTGTTCAAGCAGACCCAGTACAAGCCCCTGCCGGTCGAACTACAGGTGGCGATCCTCTGGGCCGTGCAGAACGGCTTCTTCGACACCGTGGCGGTGGACAAGGTGAAGGAGTTCCAGAACAAGCTCTCCGAGTACCTGACCACCCGGAAAGCCTCCCTCCTGGCGGCGATCCTCGAGAAGAAGGCGCTGGATGACGCGCTGACGAACGAGCTGAAGTCGGCCATCGGCGACTTTGCGGCCACGCACTCGAACAAGTAACGGAGTTCCGGAAGACCGACCATGGCCAGCACCCGCGACATCCGCCGCCGGATCCGCTCGGTTAAAAACACCGCGCAGATCACCAAAGCGATGCAGATGGTGGCCGCCTCCAAGATGCGCCGGGCGCAGGAGGCCGCGCTGGCAGGCCGTCCCTATGCCGAGGCCCTCAACCGGGTGTTGGCGTCACTGGGCAACCGGGTCGGTTCGGTCAGTCACCCTTTCCTTGAAAAGCGGGAGGTCCGCCGCCCCGGTGCGCTGGTGATCAGCACGGACAAGGGGTTGTGCGGGGCGCTCAACACGAACCTGCTGCGGGAAGTGGCGCTACTGCCCAAGGAGACGGTGTTTGTGACGATCGGAAAGAAGGGGAAGCAGTTCCTCGCCCGGACCGGGCGCGAGCTGTTGGCGGACTTTGAGATCAAAGACGACGCCTCCAGCTACCGGGTCCGGCAGGTGAGCCAGTTCCTCATCGAGCAGTTTTTGGAGCACAAGATCGACAGCTTGTCGGTGCTGCACACGCGGTTCGTGAACACGCTGGTGCAGAAGCCGGAGAAAAACGATCTGCTGCCGATCGGGAAGCTCCAGAAGCTGGAGGCGGGCACGGGGGAGAAGCGGGAGGAAGAGCTGAAGGGGGATGAGAGCCTGCAGTACATTTACGAGCCCGATGCGGAGGGGGTCCTTTCGGCCCTGCTCCCGTCCTACATTCATTTCCAGGTGTACCAGCTGGTGCTGGACGCCAAGGCCTCGGAGCATTCCGCGCGGATGGTGGCGATGAAGAGCGCCACCGACAACGCGAAGGGAATGATCAAGGACCTCACCCTGGAGTACAACAAGGTCCGGCAGAGCGGCATCACGACCGAACTGCTGGAGATCGCCACGGCCCAGATGGCCATGGCCTGACGGAACAAGGAGAACGCGTTATGGCAACCCAGACAAAAAGCAACACCGGCACGATCGTGCAGGTCATCGGTCCCGTGGTGGACGTGGAATTCAGCGGGGACGCCCAGATGCCGCCGCTCCTTTCCGCCCTGCAGGTGGATTACGAGATTGAAGGAAAGAAAACCAGCGTGGTACTCGAGGTGCAGCAGCACCTGGGCGACGACTGGGCCCGTGCGGTGGCGATGTCCTCCACGGAAGGGCTGAAGCGCGGCATGCCGGTGAAGAACACCGGGGCGCCGATCTCCGTGCCCGTCGGGGAAGGGGTGTTGGGTCGGGTGTTGAATGTGCTGGGCGAACCGGTGGACGAGCGCGGCCCGGTGGAAGCGGTGAAACGCTATCCGATTCACCGTCGGGCCCCGGCCTTGACCGACCAGGACACGCAGGCCCGGGTGCTGGAGACCGGGATCAAGGTCATTGACCTGATCTGTCCCTTCACCAAGGGCGGCAAGGTGGGCGCGTTCGGCGGCGCGGGCGTCGGCAAGACCGTCGTGATCATGGAGCTGATCAACAACATCGCGAAGGCGCACGGAGGTTTCTCCGTGTTTGCCGGGGTGGGGGAGCGGACCCGTGAGGGGAACGACCTTTATCATGAAATGGCCGAGGCGGGTGTCATCAATCTGAAGGACATCGGGAAGTCGAAGGTGGCGCTGGTGTACGGCCAGATGAACGAGCCGCCCGGCGCCCGGATGCGGGTGGCGTTGAGCGGTCTTTCCATCGCCGAGTATTTCCGCGACGAGAAGAACCAGGACGTGCTGCTGTTCATCGACAACATCTTCCGGTTCAGCCAGGCGGGCTCCGAGGTTTCGGCGCTGCTGGGGCGGACGCCGAGCGCGGTGGGTTATCAGCCGACGCTGGCCGCCGAGATGGGCGACCTGCAGGAGCGGATCACCTCGACGAAAAAGGGGTCGATCACCTCCTTCCAGGCCGTGTACGTGCCGGCGGACGACTTGACCGATCCGGCCCCGGCCAACACGTTCGCTCATTTGGACTCCACGATCGTGCTGGAGCGTTCCATCGCCGAGTTGGGCATCTATCCCGCGGTGGATCCGTTGGCCTCGACCTCCAAGGCGTTGGCGCCGGAGATCGTGGGCCAGGAGCACTACGAGGTGGCGCGGGGCGTGCAGCGGGTGCTGCAGAAGTACAAGGACCTGCAGGACATCATCGCGATCCTGGGCATGGACGAGCTTTCCCCCGAGGACAAGCTGACCGTCTACCGGGCGCGGAAGATCCAGCGGTTCCTCAGCCAGCCGTTCCACGTGGCCGAGGTGTTCACCGGCACAAAAGGCGAATACGTCCCCGTGAAGGAGACCATCAAGGGTTTTAAGGAGATCCTGGAGGGCAAGCATGACGACGTGCCCGAGGCGAACTTCTACATGAAGGGCGGCATCTCCGCGGTGGAGAAGAGTTAAGGACCCGGAGAGAAATAAAATGGCTGGCAAACTCAGACTGGTGATCGTCACCCCGGAGGGGAAGACGTTCGACGACGATGTCGAACAGGTCGTCCTGCCCGGGGTGGAGGGTCAGATCGGGGTGTTGCCGGGGCACGTGCCGCTGTTGACGCAGATCATGCCCGGGGAGCTGGACCTGAAGGCCCACTCCAAGGGGGATGAGCTGGCGGTGGGCGGAGGTTTTGCCGAGATCACCGGGAGCCGGGTGACGATTTTGACCGACATGGCGGTGAAGCCTGAGGACATCGACGAGAAGGCCATCGAGCGGGCGTTGGAAAATGCGAAGCAGGCACTGATGGAGAAGAAGGCCGGACCGGAGGCGGAGGAGTTGATGGCGTTGATCCAGCGGTCCACGGCGCAGCTGCAGTTGAAGCGCAAACGACGTGGTTAGGGCTGAGTTTGTTAGATAAAGATTAGGATTAAGGAAGCGGGGGTCGGAGGGGTGATTGAAATTCAAAA
>JBBAWG010000049.1:0-10104 GCA_040397305.1 Methylacidiphilales bacterium
GAGCGCTCGCCCGACCGGCCGAAATTGCCGGAATGGAGAGCCCTGCCAGCAGCCCAAGGATGGAAATGACGACTAACAACTCCACTAAAGTAAAAGCTGAGTCTCGAATTCGGGGGCCGGTGAATCGGCTCATGTTTTCCCTTCCTTTCGATTCATTACATTCCAACCAAAACCCGGCAATCTCAGGCGCTCCAGAGTTCCGACTCCCTTCTGGAGGTGACCAGGAAATTCCACGGTTTTAAAACCAGATGGGCTGGCTGTCTGAACGGAAACTTCCAAAGGCCGGTTGGAAAGATTGATCGCCACCAAAATTTCATCACCGTCTTTTTTTCTTAAAAACGTCACCACCTCATCCTTTCGGGAATTTTCCAGCCAAACCAGCTCTCCTGAAGTCATGGCTTTGTTTTCTTTTCGAAACGCAATCAGCGCACGGTACAGATCCCGGATGGGAGGTCGCCCCACCGGTTCCCACTCAATCTTCCGGGTTTGGAAAAGTGCCGGGGCGGTGGATTCGACCGCATCCCCTACCTCCATCCCATTATAAATTAAAGGCACCCCGTCCATCGTGAACATCAGAACTTGGGCGGCGATTGCCCCGTCGACTCCAAAACGGGTCATGGCCCGTACCTGATCATGGTTGTCGGAAAACCGGAGATGCCGGGAACCTTTGGGGAATCTGGCCTGGCTAGCTTCCCAGGTTTTGCGAAGGTCGGTGGCTGACTTCCCCTCCAGCATCACGCGGTTGAGCGAGTGGTACAGCGGCCAGTCATAATCCAGGTCAAAGGCCTTCGCCAAAAATGGGGGATCCTCCGCTTCGGCCAGTAACAAGACTCCTGGGTGAGTTTGGTCCAACGCGGCCCTCGCCTCTTCCCAAAAGTCCACCGGCACAAAGCAGGCCGCATCGCAGCGGAAACCGTCGACCTTGGCTTCCTTCAACCAATAGCGCATCACCTCGATCATCGCCTGCCGGGTTTTCGGCTGGGTGTAGTCCAACGCCGCCACATCCTTCCAGGCCGGTTGGGGATGCATGACCTCCCCCAAACTGTTTTTTCGATAGTAGTCGGGATCCTTCATCCACTCCGCGTCCCAGGCCGTGTGATTGGGCACCAGATCGAGAATCACTTTCAATCCCAAGCCGTGCGCCTTTTCCACCAGCTCCACCAGGTCCCCTTTGGAACCCAGTCGCGGATCCACCTTGTAGAAATCCCGCACCGCGTAAGGACTGCCGTCAGGCCCGGGCTTATTTTTTTCTCCCGTCGGATGAATCGGCATGAGCCAGATCACATCCACTCCCAGATGCTTCAGCTCCGCCAAACGCTGAGTCACCGCTTGGAGGGTTCCTTCCGGAGAAAAAGCGCGGGGAAAAACCTCGTAGACAACCGCGGAGGCCAGCCACTCCGGCCCTGGTCTGGCCAAAACCTTCGAAAAATCCTCCTCGGCGGAAACCACACATGTCGTGAACATGCCAACCAGCCACCCCAAGGGGGGACGGCGAATCCAGGTCTGTCGACTGATCAGCGCAAAGATTTCCCGCATGGAATCCTAGGAAGCGGGTTTGGCTTCCTCTTGAGTCAAAGCGTCAAGGGCTTGTTTAGCCTCTGAGCACTTTCCCTGATTCAAAAGGGCCGAAATCTTTTCCAGAAGAGCTGGGTCCACCCCGGGCTTTTTGCGAAAGGCGTACAGCCTGGCCGGCAGACGAAGATCCTCTAGAGAGAACGGAAACTTCCCACCACCTTCTTTCCTTCGGGCCTCTTGGACAATTTCCAGAGATCGATACCCATGCTCATGGGTCGGCTCAAACATCGTTCCTTCCCCGTAGTCGTTCCAAGTCACCAACTGGATCTGTGGCCAAGGCCCTTCCATGCAAACCTCCAAAGATTCCCGCAAGGTTTGACCCTCCCTTGCCTCCACCCGGCCGTGGCTCTGGGCATAGATATCATGAAAACCAACGATCGCCGAGGGGATGACCTGATTCGGATCGGGCGCCGGGTAGGCGTAGGTCTCGCGAAGCCTTTTTTTCACGGTCTCGCTGTCGGGATTTCCAGCCCAAGCGTCGAAATGGACCCAGGTAAAACCCCCATCCGCCGCTGCTTTTTTCCAGAGATGGTGAAGACCGAAGAGCGCAGGTTTTTCCTGCAGGGATCCAAGCACCTGCCGCCAGGTTTCCGTGTTTTGCACATAAATCGGGCCGAACATTAAGACCAAGGGCTTACCATCACGACGCGCCATCTGAGGTTTCGGAAACCACTCCTTCTCCATCCACTGAAAGGTTTCCGTCAAATGAGCGGGAAGCTGCTCCTCCGTCAGTTTTTTCCATTTGAGCATCAGATCCACTGAACGGTCCTCAAAACAAGGGGCGAACTGCATGCCGAACTTTCCGCAGGCGGCAAACATCGCCAGGGTGGCCTCATGGATCTGCGGATAGTCCGCCACCGGCATGATTCCGTACCAATCCACGATCACCCCGTCGATTCCGGCCAGCTTCATCTGCAGAAGGTGACACTCCAAAAGATCCGGATCCGCGGAATCATAGAGGCCAATCAGAGGGTGGTAATGTGACCAGATGTCCGGAAGACCGTTTTCCTTCACTTTGTCCGGGTCGTGCTGCTTCTCGTGTCCGGTCCAGTGACTGCCCCACTTCCCCCGACCCTGCGGAGTCTCGTACCAAGGCATGTAGTGCATCAGGAGAGTTTTCCCCTCCCAAAATCTCTGGGCTGAGGCTGTGGGCTGGGCGGCAACCTGCTTAGGCATCTGTGGAGGGGCAGGCTCAACGGCCTTGGAGTTGTCCGATACTTCCTGCGGTGGCTGGGAAGAGCAGGCGGAAAGGCCCAAAAAAAGCAGGGCGGCAATTCGGGCCGCACCCTGATGCCAAGGACTCATTTCTTTGTCTGGGGAGGAGGATTTCAAGAAAACCTCCTGCCCGCCTTAAGGCATTTTTGCCGTGTGGGAGTCAGCCTCGCCTTTCAGGCCGGGATTCAGTTTGACCGCTTCGCCGTAGGATTTCTTGGCGTTTTCAAAATCTTTCAGGCCGTATTGATACGTCATACCCATATTGAAGTGGGCGGAGGCTTGGGCACTGGAAGAAACTCCCTTCGTTTCCAAAACCTTTTTGCAGGCCTCGAGAGCCTTGGGGAAATCGCCGTTTTCGCGATAGCAATCCGCCAGCGAAAGATTCAGGTAAGGGCGGGCAAAGTCGATGTCGGGCAAAGCCAAAGCCATCTCCAGGTTTTTAGCCGCCTCAACAAAGTTGCGATCCCCTCGCATTTGGCACTCTGCCTGCACCTGAAAAACGGTCAGCTGGGCAACCGGACTTAAACCCGTCACCTTCGCGGCTTCCTCAACCTCCTGGCGGGCGGCCGCATAGTCTTTCTTTCGAAAGGCCAATACATAGGCCTTTTTGGCCCTGCCAAATGCCTTTTCACCTTCGGCCACCCCATGACCGATGGCGGCCTCAAACTCCTGAAGAGCCAATTCGATGTTACCGGAATTCATCGCCTCATCCCCTGCTTTCAGGGAATCGTTGTAATTGGCGGCCGCCATCGAGATGGGCTGGGTTGCCAAAAGAATGCATGGGATGACAAGTAGGGCTCGGATCATGGTCGATTCTCCTTGGTGGTACTGAATGTGAAGGGCCGGTCTTCTTTCGCCGAGAGGCTTGGGAAGCAGCCCATCACCTACTCATCATCCTCTGGCTGCAGGCGCTTTGAAGACCCTTTTGTCTTTACGTAAAGAACCTACTTCTGAACGCCCGTGCTTTCCCCTTTTTTCCATGACCCTTCCACCATGGTTCGAACCGGGTGGGCGGGAATGCCTTTTTGCCCGCGCTGAATCGCCGCCACAACCAAATCCACCGCTGCCGCCCCCACCAATCGGGAATTCTGGTCGATGCCGCTGACTTCGGGAAACTCCGGCAAGTCTCCGTCGAGATCCAGGGAAGCATAGCCCACGTGATCGGGAATTTTGGCACCCCTGCCCTTCAATAGTCTGAGCCCCAGGCGATCCACACTGATGACCACATCCGGACGATGCCGCTCAAACCATCGGTCAAAATCCGCCTGCCGTGGGGCCGCCACCAAATAGGGCGGAGGAATTTCGCCATGCCCACGATTTATCCGAAGATATGCCGCCGTCCATTTTCCTCCGACCCGTAGATCCAGGGCTTCCTCCAGGACCAGGCCGGGTCGCCGATAGCCGAGACGGTGCAGCTCTTCCAAAATCCGAACCATGGCGGCATATGGGTCGCTGGTGGCCCGATCCAGGTCCGGAGTTTCGACCGTTTCACTAATTTCCACCGCAGCGAATTTACTGACATCCATTTCAATCCCCCTGGGAGAATCCCCCGTCAGCCGTTGTTGCAGGGGGGCAAACACCACTCCCTCAATCCCCCGGTTCCAAAGAATCGAAGTCAGCCGGGCAACCGGAATTTCCCGCTGGTTCATCGGGAATTCCTCCAACCGATAGCCATATTCGCCCGCCCGTTCCCGGGCCCCTTCCAGATATTTTTTCTCCGTGGGAGATATGATCCGACCCTCCGCCGAGTCCCCGGGAATTAGAAAGGCTAGGCAAGATTTGGACTCTGCGGATATTTTTTGCCGCATCCGTGCCATGAGTTTGCCGAGCTCGGGATCAGGCGCGTACCCCATCTTTTTAGCCACGGCCATGACCCGCTTCCGGGTCTGCAGGGAAACCCCGGGGCGACCCCGCAAAGCAAGGGACACGGCCATCCGGCTCACCCCAGATCGCTTGGCGATCGCCTGCAGGGAAATCGGCTGGGAATCCTTCATTCTCTAAATTTAAAGGTCTTTGATATTTACGTAAAGCTTTGGGAAACTTCTCGGACCGTTCCTAGGCCAGCTAGTTGCAGGTGTGTTTCGAATCATTTCACTCTGGGCCAGCTTGGCCGGGTTGGCGCCCCAGATTCTGGGGGCCTCCCTACCCCACCGGACGGAGGAAAACATTCCCTACCGAGAGACTTCGGAAGCGGATCCGCTCACCGTGGAGCGATGCGCCCTCGATCTTCATTACCCGCAGGGAGGAAAAAACCTTCCAGTGATCGTCTGGTTCCACGGCGGCGGACTGACGGAGGGCAAACGCTTCATCCCGGAAGAACTGAAAAACGAGGGAATCGTCATCGTGGCACCCGGTTATCGCCTCAGTCCGACCGTGAAGTCCCCCACCTATGTGGAGGACGCCGCAGCTGCGGTCGCCTGGGTCCACAAGAATATCCGTCGCTACGGAGGAAGCCCTGAAAAGATCTTCCTCAGCGGTGCCTCCGCAGGCGGCTACCTCGCCGCGATGGTCGGACTCGACAAACATTACCTAAAGGCCCACGGGATCGATGCGAACCGCCTGAAGGGCCTAGTTCCCCTCACCGGCCAAATGATCACCCACTTTACCATCCGAAAAGAGCGAGGAGGCTCCAATCTCCAGCCGGTCATTGACGAGATGGCCCCTCTTTACCACATCCGCAAAGACGCGCCTCCCACCTTGGTGATCACCGGAGATCGGGAACTGGAGCTATGGGGCCGATACGAGGAAAACGCCTACTTCGTCCGCATGATGAAGGTCATCGGGCACCCCGACATCCAACTCTTTGAACTGCAGGGGCACGATCACGGTGAACTGACTCCTCCTGCCAACCGGTTGCTTCTGCGTCACGTCAAACAGAGGACGGGAATGATTCCTGCCAAGCCCTCCACATGAAGACAGTTGCCCCTGAGTCTCCTTGGTATACGGCCGGCAACCCATGGGAACTGGTCCAAAACGGCTGGGACGCCGAAAAGAATATCTACTTTGAAACCATCTTCACCCAGTCCAACGGGTATTTTGGGGTTCGCGGATATCCGGAGGAGATAACCCCGGACCTGAAGAGCCACCGGGAAGGCTATCTCGCCGGAGTTTTCGCCCAGATCGACAAGACGGCGGTGACGCAAATCAAGGTCGACTATCCTTGGCCCATGCTTTGCATGATCACTCTTCCGGAAATTTTTGCCTGCCGGATCCACTTCGCGGGCGAGGTGTTTCGCCTCGATCAGGGAGTCCTCCACGCCCATCGGCGAAGCCTTTCCATGAAAAACGGGGAGATGATCCGCGAACTGGACTGGGAGAGCCCTTCCGGACACCGCACCCGGTTTGTGCTGAAAAGATTCTTGAGCGCCGCTACCCCCCACCTCGCCATGCAGAAGATCGAAATCACCCCGGAAAACTGGCAGGGGGAAGCCTCTTTGGAGTTTGAACTCGACGGTAAAACCCCCTCCATCTTCCGTTGCGGGGACCGAAGCCAGCCGCATCTGGTGGAAAAACTTCTCGAAAAAGCCTCCGTGATCCAATCCGAAGGCGCCCCCTCCCTTCTCTCTGTACAGACGGTCGGCACCCACCACCGCGTGGTGGTTGCCTCCGTGGCGCAGCAGGCGGTACCGGTCTCCAAGGATCCTTCGGTGCTTTGCCAAAAGGTCTCCCTCCATTTAAAACGCGGGGAAACCGCTTCCGTGACGCGGGCCATCACGGTAGCCAGTTCTCGAGATGTGGAAGAACCGAGCGAGGTCGCCAAGTTAGCTTCCGAGGTGGCCCGGGACGCCATCCGGGCAGGCTACGGCCCATCCTTGACGGAATCCTCCCAGGTATGGGAGCACCGATGGAAATCGAGCGACCTGGCGATTGAGGGTCCTGCCCGGGACCAGGCTTATCTGCGCTACGGCACCTTTAGCATGCTCCAGATGGCCCCCTTCCACACCGACCGGATGAGCATCCCGGCCCGCGCTTATGCCTTAAACCGGTACCACGGCCTCTACTACTGGGATAGCGAGACCTTCCTGATGCCCCAGTTTTTGCACAGTCACCCAGAGGTGGCGGAAAATTTACTCTCGTTCCGCTATCACACCCTGCCAGGGGCCCGTCGCAATGCCGCTCACCTCGGAGCGATGGGAGCGTGTTTTCCTTGGATGACGGACTCTCAAGATGGCTTTGAACAGGGCCCTTGGAATATCGGGGATTATTTGTGGCATCAGACCGCCGATATCGCCTACGCCATCGACCAGTACGTCCGTGCCACGGGAGATTTTGCCTTCATGCAGGAGAAAGGATTGGAAATCCTTATTGAAGGAGCCCGATTCTGGCTTTCCAAGCTAAAGAAGGACGCCAAAGGCGTGTTTCACCTGCCGGACACCGTCGGGCCGGATGAACTCGACAAGCATGGCAAGGATAACGGTTATGTCAGCCTGATGGCCCGGCATCACCTGCGCCTGGCCGCCCACTGGGTACGCACCACCCAACTGGAGTTTCCCAAAAAAGTGGAAATGCTTCTCACTCGCCTTCAGTTTCGAAAACAGGAAATGGATCTTTGGCTCGAGGCCTCGGACCGGCTGGCCGTGCCCAAAGTTCCGGGCACCGAGATCCCTTTACAGGATGAGTTCCTTCTGGCCAAAAAGCCCATGAAGTTTGAAGGCCTGGGACCGGAGGAAGCTTACGCGAAGCGGCACACTCACCGCGTGGTGAAACAGGCCGACGTCATCTTGGCCATGTTCCTTCTGCAGGAGGACTTTACCACGGCCCAACTCAGGGAGGCTTATGACTTTTATGAGCCCATGACCCTTCACTACTCCTCCCTGAGCTACAATACCCACGCGATCCTTGCCTTGCGCATTGGGCGGGAGAGGCAAGCCTACGAATATTTCCTCAAGGCTGCCGGCCTGGACCTGGACAACCTGAAAAACGCGACAGCTGACGGTTTGCACGCCGCCGCGTTGGGAGGGACCTGGCAAACGGTCTTCTACGGATTTTTAGGAGCACGACTTCATCCGCCCGGCTGCCTGACCCTGAAGCCACAACTTCCCAAAGAATGGCAATCCCTGACCCTGCAGGTTTGTTTCCGCGGTTATCGCCTGTCGATTCGAATCTCTCATGACTCCTGCCGGATTGAGACCGATGGGAGTGAGGGGGTTGGGCAGGCCCATGTGGCTTTGGGAGGCAAGAAAACTCCCCTCATCGATGGTCAAACCGTCGAACTCCCGCTTTCCCGCTCGCCCCAAACTTCTGCTCTGGGTGCCAAGTGATCCAAGCCGTTATTTTCGATCTCGATGGGGTCATCGTCTCCACCGACGAGTTCCATTTCCAAGCTTGGCAACAATTGGCGCAGGAAGAAAAAATTCCTTTCTCCCGGGAAGACAACGAGCAGTTGAAAGGGGTCAGTCGCATGGAATCGCTGGAAATCATCCTTCGGCAGAGCCCAAAATCCTTCACCCCTCAGGCCAAGGAGAAGATGGCCGAAAGAAAAAACTCCTACTATCGCGACTTGTTGAAAAATCTCTCGCCGGCTGACGTTTTGCCGGGTGTCCTCCGGTTTTTGCAGGATCTTCGCTCTCGAAAGGTTCGTGCCGCGATCGGATCTTCCAGCAAAAATGCCATACCGATCCTGAAAGCCATCGGACTCTCGGATGCCTTTGAAGCTGTCGCCGATGGAACCAAGATCCAAAAATCCAAGCCCCATCCGGAGGTTTTCCTTTTGGCCGCTTCCCTTTTGGCGGTTCAGCCGCGGGATTGTCTGGTCGTCGAGGATGCCGAGGCCGGCGTGGACGCAGGCCTCGCTGCCGGCATGAAGGTGTTGGCGGTTGGATCGGCCTCTTCGCTTTCGAAGGCGACTTTTCGGACCAAAGATCTTTCCCAAGTATCTTCTATTCAAATACTAAGCTAGTTCTTTAGCTCGCTGGTTCGGTCGTCTTGATTTTCAGGTGTATACCTCGGAACATGAGGTGTACAATTCACCTTGCATGGCAAGGGTGCGCACACTGTTTGGGAAAAAACTTCTTCCGCACCACATGCTCAATTTTTCGGAGCAGCTTTACGATATTTTGGTGGCGGAGATTGAGTTGGGCCGATGGCAGATCAACGACCGCTTGCCCGGAGTCATTCAACTGGCCAAGGAACTTGATTTTGGAACGAAAACAATTCAAAGCGCCTATGACCGCCTCAAAAAGGATGGCTACGTCAAGGCACTTGGATACCGGGGCACTTTTCTAAAATCACGGCATCCCCAGGCCGCCTCTACCGCCGGCAAGATCGGCGTCCTCGTTTCCCCGGACCAAACCGAAGATCCCCTCACTCTTTGGTACCAGCACGTCATCCTGCAAAACGCGAAAAAGCAAAATCTGGTTTCTGAGACCAAGGTCTTGCCGGTTCACTTGGCCGCTTCGGAAATCAATCGCCGGGGTCAACTTTTTGACGATGACGTTCTGGGAATTATTTCCCTTACCCCTTGGCACATGCCGATTCGTTTCGGGGATACGGAGGGCACGATTCCCGTGGTTTTTCTCCTACCCCCTTTTGAAGCCGGCATGCCCAGGATTTGCGCAGATATCCAAGAGGCCTACTACGAACTGACTAGCCGGGTCATCCGCTATGGACACAGGCGGGTGATCTTTTCCGAGGACAGCATCGAACCGGATCCCCGACAGACCGAGATGCACCGCTCCGGCTATGCCCAGGCCATGCGGGAAAATGGCCTGGAGGTAGATGAGTCTCTGATCCGCACATCTCAAGCGGTGAACAATCAGCATCTTCCTTCCGTCATATCCCATTTGCATGAAATCCTGAAACAAACCAAGAATCTTGGTCCAGTGGCCGTGGTGAGCGGCTCCCTGGGTCGGGCCATGGCCCTCACCAAGGCTGCGCTGGCAGAAAGCGTCAGCGTGCCGGACGATCTCGGCATTGTTTCGATTGGCTCGGCACCCGTTGATGGGGACGCGAATCGCCAGACCACTGGGATGTTGCCGGATTTCGATGCCATGACCGAGATGTGCATGCAACTTCTGCAGCAGCAGCGGGACAAGGGACGATCGGAATTTACCGAGGTTCGTTTCCGCATGCATTTTGTCCGCGGAAACACCTTGGCCTGTCACGGCCCCGACCCCTTCCTGATTCAGGACTCAATGCCAGAAAACATCTTGCGCCACGATCCCGAGACCCTTTCCCGGGCCGTCACCACCTCAAGCCGAAAACGCCGGAAAGCGGTCTGATTGTCAAAAGCCGCCGGGGTGGGATACGATGGATCTTCCGCCGGAGTAGCTCAGCGGTAGAGCAACGGTTTCGTAAACCGTGGGTCACGGGTTC
>JBBAWG010000050.1:0-9896 GCA_040397305.1 Methylacidiphilales bacterium
CCGGCGGGCGACGCCCCGGAAACAATCGGCAGACCGGTCTGATACTGCGTCCCTGTGGGCGAGCCCGTGAACTCATTGAAGTTGGCAGAGAAAAGAGTCTCAGCATTCACCGAGACCAAGGACCCCGCCAAGACCACAGAAAGCCATCCGGCTTTTGCCCATCCCGCAACTGATTTGGGCAGAAGCGATCCCTTGGGAAATTGAAATTCTGATCCCACAAATGAAAACATACCTCCATTTGACCGAATTTCCACGCGAAAGTTCAATATAATCAACAGTTTACAAATAAAACGATTAATGGATACTCACGTAAGACTCTTTAAATCAGCTACTTATGGCATTTAGTTGCGCCCTCAAGTCGTTGTCCTTCAGGTATTTATAATCTGCCTAAGTAATTTATTGCCATTACTTTGCATAAGGGCTGCTTGCGGAAGCAGCCTAAAAACTAAAGCCTAAGTACGTTAATGGCCCCGACCTGGGGCGTTCCGCCAACCACCGGCGAAGCCGTATCAAACAACCGGGTTCCGTAGGCTGCGTCCAAGGTGGCCTTGTTGTTGATCACAATCGCGGGCAGGGAGCCGATCTGGAAGGTGTTGTTCCCGGCAAAGTTGGCCTGACCCGGCACCACCGTGCCGAAGTTTTGGTTCACCAGACCCTGCTGGACATACATGTTGATCATGCCGCTGTTCCGCACCACGGTCATGAAGGAGTTCTGGACAATCAGGGTGTTGGCGCGAACCGCGATCGAGTTCATCGCGGTCATGGTGGCACCGTTCAGAGTGATCCGGTCGGCGGCGAGGTCGATCTCCTTGGCGTGCACTTGGGCGGAAGCCGTCGCCGTCGGCAAAATCTCGTCCGTTGCCGCCAAGGCACTGGCCAGTTTGGTGGCCACGGGGAGGGATCCTTGCACCATCATTTCACCCGCCAAGATGCCGTTGTCACTCATGGCCATCATCTGGATCTTGGCGTCGGCATTCACCGCCGCCCCCACCAGCTCCTTGATCTTGAAATCACGGACGGAGCTTCCGCTCACCAGTACCCGCCCCGCCATCGTCTGCGTCCCGTCCGCCGCGGTGGTGATTTTTTCCAGCCGGGTTCCATCAAAATTGCGGATCACCACGTTCCGCAACTCCAGGGAATTCCCGGTGCGGATCACCGCAAGATTTTGCGGGCCCGTGGTACCGGCATCGGTGGGAATTGCCGCCTCCAGACGGACCTGATCTTCCGCCACCGCCCCACCCAATTTCACCTTACCCTTGGCCTCCACCTTCAGACCGCTGGAGCCTTCGGTTCCGGGGGAGGCGCCGACATTACGGATCCGGGTGGCCACCATTTCGACATCGGCCACGGAATTGATCTCGAGCCCATAACTTCCGTTACCGACCCAGTCCATCCCACGGGCCTGAAAGCCGAGCCTTCCGGCAGCCAGCGTCATTCCCGTCACATCCGTATCCGCGAACAACTTGAATCCGTTGGCCAGATTCCCGGTGAGATCATCCCAAACCAAACCATTGGGTTCCCCAAAATCGGAAAACTGGCCCAAGTAACCTGCCCAACGCATCTCCAGCGGTTGGGTGACATCCGGAGCGGTGGTGCCGTCATATGCGGAAAGGCCAGCCCAAGTTCCGGTAGGCACCCCGAGGTTGATCCGATCGGCGTAGAGGATCGTTTTGGCGAAGACTTGATTTTGGACAAGGATTCCGATTTCGGGAGCCGTCCCCACGGTGATGGCGGACTGATCGGCCGGTGTGGCAGTGAAGGCTCCGGCCGCATAAAAATCGAAATCCTGAACCGTCATTCCCAAGGCGATGGGGTCGCCCCGTCTGCCTCCAGCCACCGTCCCGTCCGCCAAGCTGCGGGATCCGTTCAGCCCGGCAAACCACTGGCTCGGCCCAGGTTGACCTTCAGCGGAAGGAGAGGCGGCCTGAAAGTAAAAGAAGGCATCCAAGACCTTCATGAGGGCCTCCCCTTCCGCACTGTTGTCGGAAATCACCGGCCCGGGGCTCAGATTAACCCAGCCGGTCGGCGTGAGCGCGCGAATATTCACATCCGCGGCCGCCAGCGTGCCGAGGGCGGAAAATGAGTTGAGGCCGCCGGGTATCGCTTGAATCAGAATTGGACTTGCCGAGCCTAACGTCAGCTCATAGGCGGTGGCGGCGGCTTCGGGATTCCAACTGATGCGCGTGAAGGTGGTCTCCATGAAATCACGGGCGGGATTCGCTGCAGAAAGAATAGTCGTGGGAAACATTCCCGTGTTGAAGATCGTGTCCGATAGCGTCAGGGATGTGGCGGTGACGGCAAAAGGCTTCAAGGCGGGATCTGTGGTGGAGACAAAGCCCGGGAAAAGATTGCGAGGCTCGACGGCAAAAGTGGTCCGGGGTGTTCCGGCCCTGATCAGCACGTCCGTGGGCAACCCGTCAAATCCGGTGAAGGTGATCAGGCGATCTTCCCGGGTCATTCGGTCCAAGGAAACCACCCCGGTGTTGCCGGAGAGCACAAACTTAAGAACGGTAGGCGGACCCTCCCTGGGAACCTGATTTGCCGTCTGTCCAATCACCCCGCTCAGAGGACCCGCGGGGAGTCCGGGGCCACTCGAGGGAGCCGGCGGAGGGGGCGGGGCAGCCGCGATCGGACGCGCATCCGCTCCGGGTCCACCGCCCGCTCCGGGACCCGCCGCCGTGTCGATATCCAGATTATCCCGATTGCCGGCCATCGGCTTTTGCTCCTTGCTGTTCACCACCACCATCTCCTCCTTTTCCACCTTGGGAGCCCCGACCAAAACATCGCCGTCTTTTTTCACAGCCACCACCTCCACCTCCAACTTCTCCATCTTCCCCTCACGGACCGCCGTCTGCTGGGTCTCGATGGTTTTTTCAATCTTTTCGATGGAGGGCAGCTCGTTTTTGAATTCCCGGATCAACGGGGCGGTCTCCACGATTTTTTTGACATCCACCTCAAAGACCTGGATGGCCGGGGCCGGGGCAGAGCCCTTTTTCTCCCCGTCGCCGCCCGCCGCTGCCGGTTCTGGTTTTGGCGGAGAGCCTGCGGCACCGGGCTCCGGAGAAATGGAGGCTGATCCAACGGTGGCCGCCTGCCCGGGACGGATCTCCTTTTGCTGAAACCCGCCGCCGGGAGTCGGCACGGTTACCTTGAGGGTCCCCGATCCTTCCAGCATCAGGAACATCACGTTTCCAGCCCCGTCGCGACTGGCCAAGAAGGTGGTCCCGGAAACGGCTCCCGTCACCCCCCCGCAATCCACCGTAGCTCCGCCATTGCCCGGGGGCGTGTTCACCAAGACGCTCCCCTTTTCCAACTTGATCAGACGCTCTTTGGACTGGAAGGAAAAGAGGGAGTTTGCCCCCAGGCGCGTAATGGAGGTATCGGCAAAAGTCAGCTCCGCCATCGAGGCTGCGGCTGTGGTAACCTTGGAGTTTTCCCCGATTTTTTCATTCACCTTGGCGGGGGCGGCGCCGGAACCAGGATTGTGCTCCACCATATTTTTCAAGGTGGTGATCTCAGCCTCCTTGAACTCCATGGCCGCATGAGAGAAGGACCCCATCACACCGAACCAAGACAGGAAAAAGATCTTTCTGAAATTCATACTGCTCTATCTTCGACCGCTCCTAGGCAGGGAAAGTTCAAACAAAGTTTGATTGAACCTAAAGTTGTTCAACGACCTATAAATACATCATAAAGTACTACAAATCAATGATTTTTAATAATCATTTGGCTTACATGATTTGTTGTATATAACTGATTCAGGAACCACTATATGTTGTGTTGAAACTTGTATGAAAGGCTCTCCGAGCCCTCCTTCCGTACTCCGAGAATGAAGTTCGTCAAAATGCACATTGGAGCACGTCCCTACTTAACTAATTTCCCATCCTTCGGATGCCCTCTCAACGTCCAGCCGCGGACGCCACTTGCCACCAGAAACCGGCCGCTGCAGCGGAAAGGATCGCCAGCTCCGGCAAATACCAAGACACCCCCAGACTCAGGCCGGTGCATCCAGCCGCGGCTAGGGCCGCGATCAGGGCCAACGGGCTACGCATGGCCGGTCACCGGCCGCCAGGCCAGCTCCAGTTCCATCCGCTCCCGCAAGGCGGCCAGGGCGTCCAGACCCCGCGCCACAGCTCCGGCCGGCTCGCCACAGTGCGCACAGCACCGCCGGGCGGCCTCCCAGTCCGGGCGGTTCGTATCCTCTCCGCAACTCCGACAATGTACGATCGTTTCCATGATTCCTCCTTTTTTCTTGCATCCTGAAGGAAGGGGTAGGACATTAAGCGTCCTATGAAGAAAAAAGTTTCCCCCCTCTCCGGCGGTCACAGCCGCCCTCCCCTCGAGCGGATGCAGCGGCTCCACGACCTGTTGATGAACGAAAAGCCGGTGAACTGTCAGCAGCTCGGCCGGGAGTTCGAGGTTTCCTACAAAACCATCCAGCGCGATCTGGACTTCATGCGGGACCGCCTGAACCTGCCCATCGCGTATGACGCCACCCGCTACACCTTTCGCTACACGGAAACGGTCGAGGCGTTCCCCCTGCTCCAGGTCAGCGAGGGGGAGATCCTGGCCCTCTTTGTCGCCCAGAAGGTGCTGGCCCAGTATCGGGGCACCCCGTTCGAAAAAACTCTCGCCAGCGCCTTTCAAAAACTGACCGGCGCACTGAAGGAGGAGGTCAGCTTTAATCTGGGAGAGTGGGGTGCGGACTACTCCTTCCGGGTCACCGGCGCCTCGGCGGCCGATGTGGAAACCTTTCGCCTCCTGGCCAAAGCCATTGTCCAGCGACAGGAGGTCTCCTTTTCCTACCGATCCCTGCGGGCCTCGACCCCTGAGACACGGACTGTCCACCCCTACCACCTGGCCAATGTGGACAACGCCTGGTATCTGCTGGCCCACGATCCCCAACGGGGCCAGCTCCGGACCTTTGCCTTGGCCCGCATTCGTGTCCCCAAGCCCAGCGGGCGAACCTTCGACCGGCCCCGCAATTTCTCCGCGGCCAAGGAGCTGAAATCGGGCTTTGGCGTCTTCGGCGGTACCGGCCGGCACTCCGTGCGGATTCGGTTTGACGCCTTTGCCGCTCGGTTGGTGCGGGAGCGGGACTGGCACCCCAGCCAAAAAATCCGGGAGCTACGCAGCGGCGAAATCGAACTGGAGATGACCTTGGGAGCCCTGGAGGAAATTGAGCGCTGGATTTTGAGCTGGGGAGAACATGCCAAGGTTCTGGGACCCAAGACCCTCGCCGATTCCGTTCATCAGCGGATCCTCAAGACCAGCAGGCATTACCGCTAGTTTTTACGTTATTGATAAATATTGTGTTCATTCTTTAGAATAACCTATTAGTTGTATTGCCGCCGCGACTCTCTAATGAATCGAGGCGGTGGAAAAGAGTTATAAACTCAATCCCGGCAGGTGGGTTTTGCCTATTTGCCTTGGGATCCTGGCCTTTGGACCTTGGCAATCCTTTGCCCAGAATCCACTGCCAGGCGCGGTGGGCCAGCAGGCGGTCACCGATGCGGCGGCCCAACAGGAGCGGGAACGACAGCGACAAGTGGCCACCCAGACCAAACCCGAGGACCAAGCCGCGGTGGAAGCCACCACCGTTTCGGAAGATCTCGGCTCCCTTCAACTCATGCGGGAGGTCCCCGATCTTCCCTTTGCACGGCTTCGCATGGATCAAACCTACAACTGGCTCTCCAATGCCAACTACGCCAAGAACTCCCAAAATGTGGTGGCCGCCTGGCAAACGGTTTCCTCGCTGGAGGCGGCTTGGGCCCCCACCTTCACCACTATGCCGGGATATGATACCTTTTCGCCGGAAGCAGGTTTTCGGGGCTCGTTTTTTAACTACTTCAACCAGGAGGAGCCCAGCCAAACCAACAACACCGGCGGGCTTTACGACATCGGTCTCGTTCAGGACTTTTTCCTCGCGAACCTTTTTCTCCGTGGAACCAAACAGGTCACCGACGAGCTCAGCGTGGGACTCTCCTTCGACTACAACGGTTATTTTTACCTCAACAGCCCGGAGGAGCGCGGCCAAAGCCTGACCGATCCCGGCGAGACCAATTTCCTGAACGAGTATGCTTTCGCCTACACCGCCAACTGGTTCCACTCTTTCACGGAGAAGCATGCCGTGGCCGTGAATTGGCGGGCCTCGTATGTGTTTGCGGATCCCACCTATTTTACCCGGACCGACAACAACCTGACCGGAACCTATTTCGTCAGCCTCTCGGAAAAAATCACCTTAACGCCTTTCGCCTCCTACCGCCTAGCCTACTACACGGACGCCTCCACTGCCCCCGCCACGGCGGATTTTAATGATCAAGGCCAGTTCACCGGAACCGCCAACGGGTTCTACCGCCGGCTGGACCAGCAATACACCTTGGGCCTGGGCCTGAATTTCCAGCTCTCGCCGGAGCTCTCCACCGGACTCAACTTCAACTACTCCAAAAGCGACAGCACCAGCCAGATCGCCGAGACCGGCGACTTCACCAACCTAAGCGCCGGCGCCAACTGGTCGATGACCTACAAATTTTCCGACAAGGAATTTGTCGTGGGCACACCGTCCGATTGCCTGGGACCCTATGTGCGCACCGATCTGGGCTTCGCCTTCGTGAACAATCTTTCCAGCTCCCAGAGCCTTTCCGGAACTGTTCTGCCCGGCGTCACGGGAGCCCTGGCCAATCCTTCCATTTCCATCAATCCCGGGCTCCGGTTTGATGTGGCCCCGGGCTACAATTTCAACGATTGGCTGGGGGCGGAGTTTTCCGCCGGCATCACTTACAACGGCCTGGACCATCTCAACGGCTCCGGATCCGTCACGATGGACGGAAGCGCCACGCCCGTGGCCGTGGGCAGTGAAGGAGTGACCCTGACCGGCCGCTATCTCCAGGTTCCCGCCCTCGCCTCCGCCGTCTTCCGTTGGCCCGGGCAGGGAAGATGGAAGCCGTTCCTCTCCACCGGGTTTGGGTTTGCCTACAGCCAACTGCAGATCAACCAGGTCGGAAGCGTCCAAACCTCCGACCAAATGGCGCAAGAGTTCTCTCCGGCTTTTTCCGTCGGTTCGGGATTTCTTTGGCAGGTCTCCGACATGGTGGACTTCGACGTGATGTACAAGCTGCTGGGCTTGGTCAATCCGGACTACTCCTCGTTCCAACCGGGAGTCGTTCTCTCCAATTCTGTCCAGTTCGGCATCAACGTCCGGTTTTAATCGGCGGGCCTGGAGAAACGCAGGGGCCTGCATCCCTCCAGAAATTTCTATGGCCCACTCTTCGTAAACGTAATCGTAAACGTAAGCAAAAAACCCTACTCTTCGGTTTCATCGATCGACCATGTCCTCTTCGTCCCTCACCGCCCGTGTGGTCATGCTTAACTCCCGGCTTCGGGGGGGCGGCACGGATACGCAGTGTCTGGCTCTCGCCCACGGCCTGTGCGCCCAAGGCTGGGAGGTGCAAATGGCCGGCCCGGAAGCGGCGAATCTTTCCCCGCAGGCTCCCTCGCTCCAGTCCCTCCCCAAATTTCGACCCCTCCAAATCCTGGCGCTGGCCGGGGTCCTGCGCCGTTCCCGCGCGCGGATTGTCCATGCCCACCACGGGGACGACTACTGGACCGCCCTGCTGGCTGCGCGCCTGGTCCAGCCCAGACCCCTCGTCATCTTTTCCCGCCACCTCGCCAAAAGCCCCCGCTCTCCTTTGAGCCGGAAACATCTGTTCGCCCAAGCCGATGCCGTCATCGCCGTTTCCCGTTTTGTCGCCGAGGTGTTGACCCGGGGCCACCGGGATCCGGCGTCGCCGGTGGCCGAACGCCATCACCGCCCTCCCAGCCGGATGGATCCGCGGAAACTGCACGTCATCCATACCGGGATCGACACTCAAGCTTTCCGCCCCCGGGACCGGGCCCTGGCTGAAACCGCGCGCCGTACCTTGAACCTGACACCCGGCGAAACTGTTTTCGGCGTGGTCGGAGGTTTTGACCTGCCTGTCGGCAAGGGACAGCGGGTTTTTCTCCGCGCCGCCCGGGACGTGGTCCGGCGGCTGCCGAAATCCAAATTTCTCCTCGCGGGCACGGGCACCATGGCGGACATTTTGAAGGAGGACATCCGGCACCACGGCCTCGAGGGCCGCGCCCTCCTCGTCGGGCATCAGGCCGACCCTGTCGCCCTCCACCACGCGCTCGATATTCTGGTGCACCCGCAAATTGCCACGGAAGCCTTTCCCTCAGTCGTGCTGGAGGCGCATGCCTGCGGCCGTCCCGTGATCGCCTCCCGCCTCGACGGGATTCCGGAGGCATGGGGCATCGGCGGACTGGGCCATCTGGTCCCCGCCAATGACCCGATGGAGTTGGCGGCCACCATGATCGGGCAGGCGGAGCATCCCGCTCCCACCGAGCCGGAGCGGACCGCCGCCCATGCCCGCGTGGAGGCAGAGGCTTCTCTTCCGGTGCAGGCACGCAAAGTGGCCGACCTCTATCGCCGCCTCATGGCCCGTTAGGGGATTAGCTTTTTAGTCGTTAGTCATGGAGGAAACTTTACAAGATCGGGGCTCCTTCATGACGAAAGACTAAGGGACTAACAACCTGTGCAGGCTTGAGCCTCTCCGGTTTTTCCCTCAACCTTCCGCTCTATGCCTCTCTACGATTCCATCCTTGGTACCGTCGGCAAAACGCCTTTGGTGAAACTCCAGCGGGTCACGGCCGGCCTGCCCGCCACCCTCGCCCTCAAGTGCGAGTTTTTTAACCCGCTCGGCAGCGTCAAGGACCGGATCGGCGCGGCGATGATCGCCGCCGGAGAAAAGGAGGGCAAACTCACCCCAAAAACCACGATCATCGAGCCCACCTCGGGAAATACCGGCATCGCCTTGGCCTTCGTGGCCGCCGCCAAGGGTTACCGCTTGATTCTCACCATGCCGGAGAGCATGAGCCTCGAGCGCCGCACTCTCCTCGCCCTGCTCGGGGCCAAACTGGAACTCACCCCCGCCACGGAGGGAATGAAGGGGGCCATCGCCCGGGCCGAGGCCTTGGCCAAGGAAATTCCCGACTCCTGGATTCCGCAGCAGTTTAAAAATCCGGCCAACCCGGCGATTCACCGTCAGACCACCGCCGAGGAAATTTGGAGCGATACGGACGGCAAGGTGGACATGCTGGTCTCCGCCGTCGGCACCGGCGGCACGATCACGGGAGTGGCCGAGGTGATCAAATCCCGCAAAAAGTCGTTCCGCGCCGTGGCCGTCGAACCCAAGGACTCCCCCGTCATCTCCCAGACCCGCTCCGGCCAGCCGGTGAAACCCGGCCCCCATAAAATCCAGGGCACGGGAGCCGGCTTTGTGCCCGACAACCTCCATCTCGATATTGTCGACGAGGTGGTCACCGTCTCCAACGACGACGCCTTCGCCATGGCCCGCCGGATCTGCAAGGAGGAAGGTATGCTCGTCGGAATTTCCACCGGGGCCAATGTCCATGCCGCGATCGAGGTGGCCAAACGTCCGGAAAACAAAGGCAAACTGATCGTGACGATCGGCTGCAGCACCGGCGAACGCTACCTCACCACCGCCCTAGCGGAAGAAGCCCGGCGCTTGGTTGGCGGCTAATCCCGATGGCCAAGGCAAAAAAGAAGGCCGCTGGGCGGCCGTCCCCAAAAAGCTCCGCTTACTCCACCCCCACCCTCGCCCCGCAGATCTTGGAGCAGGCTGCGCAGGGCTGGCTCCAGTCTTCCGGAGCCAGCACACCGGCACCCCGGGCCACCCCTACTCAAGGGGATCGCCATCTGGCGGAAGCGTTGACGGCAACCCTGCGCGAGCTTCGTGCCGAAATCGCGGAACTTCGGACGCGCATAGATCGGCTCGAAAACCGTTAAGCCCGGACAACGTTTCCTTCCCAATCTGCGGTAGGGCGGGCTCTCCGAG
>JBBAWG010000051.1:0-1742 GCA_040397305.1 Methylacidiphilales bacterium
CAATGGGAAATCGATAATTTCGGTGGCACAGTCGGCACGAGCTGGGACTTCCTGAATATTGCAGGGGGTCTAACGATCTCAGCCAACTCCGGAGACAAATTTATCATCGATGTCATCTCGCTCTTGGCCGCGGATGACACCACTGGGCTGGCTTCCGGATTTGTTTTTACGGACAGCTACAGTTTCGCGATTGCCACGGCCAGCGGCGGGATTACCGGATTTGATGCCGGGGCTTTCACTATTAACACGGGAAGCTTCCAAAACGCGATGACTGCCGCGGGTTACAACAACGGCGCTTGGAGTGTGAACACCTCAGGCAATAATTTGGTGCTGAACTACACTGGGGCCACCTTGAATAATGTTGGTGGAGCGTCGGCTATTCCAGAGCCGAGCGTGGCCAGCATGTTTGTGCTGGGGCTGTCTGCGCTCTTGGCGAATCGTCGGCGGCGCGCCTAGGCCCAAGACCGTTAGGAAGCTTGAAGCCCCGGTCCGAAAGGATCGGGGCTTTTGGTTTTTGGTGGAAGGTGGAAAAGGGGAAGTGGCAGCTGTTTGATTAAGATGAAGATGAAGATTTAGTAAGCGGGGGCATTAGATGGGGTGGCTTGGAATGTGGCAAACAGGCGCTAGGGTGGCTCGAAATGGAGCGTAAACCGGCGTGGTTGAGGGCCAAGATCCCGGGAGGGCCTGACTACCTGAAGGTCAAAAACCTGGTGCAGGAGAACCGCTTGCACACGGTCTGTGAAAGCGCCCACTGCCCCAACCTCGGGGAGTGTTGGAGCCGGGGAACGGCCACAATTATGATCTTGGGCGACACCTGCACCCGCTCCTGCCGCTTTTGTGCCATCGCTACCGGTAAGCCCGGCGAGGTGGATTGGGGGGAGCCAGCCCGCGTGGCGGACGCTGTGCGGATCATGGGACTGAAGCATGCGGTGATCACTTCCGTGGCCCGGGACGATCTCGCCGATGGCGGGGCGGAGATTTGGGCGCGGACCGTGCGGGCCGTCCGCAACGTGAACCCCGAGACGCATATCGAGGTGCTCATCCCGGATTTTAAGGGCCAGGAAAGCTGCCTCAGCACTGTGTTGGATGCCGACCCGGATATTCTGAATCACAACATGGAGACGGTGAAACGGCTGCAGAAGCCGGTGCGGGTCCAGGCAAGGTATGACCGGAGTCTGGAGGTGCTGCGTCGGGCCAAAGCACGCGGCTTTGTCACCAAGACGGGCCTCATGCTGGGGATCGGGGAAAAGGAGGGCGAGATTGAGGAGACGCTTCAGGATCTCGCGGAGGAAAAAGTCGATATTTTAACATTGGGCCAGTACTTGCGGCCGACACAGAAGCACCTTCCGATCGACCGTTGGGTGACGCCAGAGGAGTTTGCCCGCTGGAAGGAGAGGGCGCTGGCGTTGGGTTTTGGGGTGTGTGAAAGCGGGCCGCTCGTGCGCAGCTCGTACCATGCGGATGAGCAGTCGGCGAAATACACGGGTGTGGACGCGGCAGCCGCGAGCTGACGGGTTTGATTAAGATTAGGATTAAGATTAAGGCGGCGCGGGAGGGGGCAGGCGGGAGGTGGAAGAAGTCGGGTTGAACATGGCTCAATGAGGAGCAGTCTAAAGATTCATGAAGAAGCTGGCCCAAATTCTAACCACCCTCGGGATTCTGCTACTCGTCGGGGGATGGTGGGTGGGGTATCGTGGAGACATGGCTATGGCAAAGAAAACAGAGGCGAAAAGCGTGAAGGT
>JBBAWG010000051.1:1842-6719 GCA_040397305.1 Methylacidiphilales bacterium
AATCGGCTGACGATTGAGCAGTTTCGGATCGGAAGGACGCATGGAACGGAGAGGGCGTTCTGCGGAGTGTTTCACGACACCAAGAAAAATGGGGTCTACTTCTGCGCCGGGTGCGGGCTACCGCTGTTCAAGTCGGACGATAAGTTCGACTCGGGCACTGGCTGGCCGAGCTTTTTTCAGCCTTTTGCCGAGGAAAATATCGGGGAGACAACGGACAGTTCTTATGGAATGAGTCGGACCGAGGTGCACTGCGTACGGTGTGGGACGCACCTCGGGCATGTGTTCCCAGATGGACCCAAGCCAACGGGTCTGAGGTACTGCATCAATTCGGCGGTGTTGAATTTCGAGGAGACAGGGCTGACTCCCAAAACAGAGACCTTACTGCTCGGTGCCGGTTGTTTCTGGGGTGTCCAGGCGGCCTTTGACGAGCTGCCGGGGGTGACGAGCACCGAGGTAGGGTATTCAGGCGGCTGGACCAAGAATCCGACGTACAAGGAGATATGCGGGCATGGGACTGGGCATGCCGAGGTGGTGAAGGTGGAGTACGATCCTGGGAAAGTGAGTCCAGAGAAGGTGCTGGAGTATTTCTTCAAGATCCATGATCCGACGACGCTGAATCGGCAGGGGCCGGATGTGGGTGACCAGTACCGGTCGGTGATTTTTTTCATGCGGCCGGAGCAGGAGTCGGCCGCCCGGAAAGTGATCGAAAAGTTGAGTGAGGCGAAAAAGTTTTCGCGTCCGATCGTGACCCAGGTGGATTTGGCGGGGCCGTATACGGCGGCGGAGGAGTATCACCAAAAGTATCATCAAAAGCACGGCGGGGCATGCAGCGTTCCGCGCTAAGGCGCGGAAACGCTGCGATGAGGATTAGGATGAAGATTAAGGAGAGGCTGTCTTCTACCGGCTGCCGGCTGTTAGGCGGGGCCCTTGGTCTTTTAGGCCTTAGTGATGGAGGGAGGTTTTGAAGTTTAGATTCACTATCGGCCGACCGAGACGGTCGGCCCTACCGGGTGATCGGCTTTGAATAGGGAAGTTTCAAATGTGACGAAACGATGACGGGCTGGGGGAAAGTTCAACGGGGAAGAGGGGCTGGTGAATAAGTGAGTGGGGCAGAGTTACGAAATCTCCGAGGGGGAAATGGACCTATTTGCCTTTATTTAAGCAATATCCGCATAAAACAAATAATTTAACTGAAGGGGGTTGACAGGCCTCTTTATCATACTATTCCTAGTCGTCTTGAGAACATCCACCACAACTCAATGGTGCAGTCGGCTGGGGAATCAATTTACGCAAAAATGCGTAAAAACATCAAAAATCACCCAATTCATGACCTTTGCAGAGACGGTTCCGGCGCGTCTCTGCGGGGCCGCTTAAGGGAGTACACAACCATGATGCAAACCGAATTCACCGTGGGAGGACGCAAATTTGTCCTCGATAAAAAGAAGGCGGAATCCGCATTTGCGGGAAAGAAAGTGATTCTGGGGAAGGAGACCATGACCTTCAACCTCCTGCCGTTGAAGTACACCTGGGCCTACGACCTTTACCGCAAGATGAAGGCGAACCACTGGGAACCTGAGGACATTGGGATGGGGAAGGACATTGAGCAGTGGAAAGACTCCAAGGCGGTTTCCGATGTTGAGCGCTGGATCATCCGGATGGGGATTGGGTATTTTTCTGCGGCGGAGGGGATCGTGGGTGACAACATCCAGCACGTGGTACGGGAACTGGTGACGGCACCCGAGCTGAAGTTGGTGCTGGGCCGGCACGCCCATGAGGAGAACATTCACGCCGATTCACTGCTCTACATGATCAGCTCGCTGGGCATCAACCCGCACGAGTGCGAGGCGATGTTCGAGGATGTGCAGTCGATCGTGAAGAAGAACGAGTTCGTGACGGGGATTTCCAAGGACTTGCGCCGCGACCTGGATCTGACCAAGCCGGAGAACAAGAAGCTCCTCGCCAAAAACATGTTTGTTTTCGGTCAGTGCATGGAAGGGACGCAGTTTTACGGACTGTTCGGGATGGTGCTGTCTCTCTACCGGCAAAACAAGTTCCCGGGGATCGGGCAGATGTTTCGCTACACCCTGCGGGACGAGTCCAATCACATCGAAGTGTTCCGGAACCTGTTCATGGATCTCGTCGAGGAAAACCGGGAGATCTGGAACGAGGAGTTTAAGGAGGAGCTACGCCAAACGATGGCCCAAGCGGTCGAACTGGAGAAGACCTTCATCAAGGACTGTCTGCCGGTCAACGCCGTCGGGCTAAGTTTGGAGGAGTTTACCTCTTACATTGATTACATCGCCGATCGTCGTCTGGAGGGGGTGGGTCTGAAGCCGCTGCGCGGCGACGTGGCTAATCCGCTGCCGTGGCTGGCCGAGATGATGGACATCAAGAAGGAGCAGAACTTCTTCGAGGGTCGGGTGACAGAGTATCAGAAGTCCTCGGCGTTGGCGGCCGTGCACGACGACGAACTCTGATTTTTTACCCAGCAAACGCAGGACAAGGAGACAAAGCATGAAAATGGACCGACGTGAAGTGGACGTGGACTTGGCGATGAAGCGCTTTCTAAATCTGCCGGAGGGCACCCCGGCGGAGTGGGGCAAAACCGTGCTGGATGTACAGGTGGATTTGCCGGAGATCGAGGTCATCGACGGCGAAAGTCACCACGCCTTCAGCTTGGCGGAAGTGGCCGAGATGGTGGGGCGCAGCCTGGCCCGCTTGCTCAAGGCCAAGGGGCAGGATTCCATATTTACCGAGTCCAACCGCCGCTGGGTGGCCCGGATCTGCACCGAGGTGGGGAAGAATCTCGCCCGTCAGGCCTTGGCCGAGCGGCCGCTTCGGCTCAAGATCGAGGATCTAAGGACCCTTGTGGAAAAGACCCTCGTGGACAACAACGCATACGACGTAGCCCGTAGTTTGGTTGTGGAGCGAAAGCGCCGACTTGAGGACAACCAGGCCGATGGAGATGTTCCGGTTTGCACCACCAAGTTGATCCGGCGGATGGGGCAGTCGGTGCCGTGGAACGAGTCGAAAATCGAGGTGGCGGTCCGACAGGCCTTTTTGGCCCTGCGAATGGATTCGGCTCCGGCCGCGGCGATTGCACGCGGGGCGACCCTGCGGGTGATTGAGTTGGGGCAGGCCACGGTCCACATCGAAGAAGTGCAGGATATTGTTCAGGAAGAGCTGATGAGGGCCGGGCACTACAAGGTAGCCGAACGTTACATCCTTTATCGCGCCATGCGGACGGAGTTGCGGGAGAAAAAGTCCCGGGGCGAGGAGACCGAAACTTCCGCCAGCACAAACGAAGGCATGGTGGTGGTCACCAATGCCGATGGCACCACCTACCTGTGGGACGGAGCCGACCTTCGGGCACGGATCGAGTTTGCCTCGATCGGGCTGGACCTATGCCTGGGGGCAGGGGAGATCGAGAAGGAGTTGCGGCGCTCGGTTTTTGACGGAATCAAAAAGGCGGACCTGAACAATACGATCAGCCTCAACGCCAAGACCCTGATCGAAAAAGATGCCGATTTCGCGAAGTTTGCCGGCCGGATTCAGCTCTCTTTTATTTATGAGGAGGTGCTCGGTTGGGACATCGTGCGGGATGGGGTGGGGGCGTTGCGGGACTTTCACCGTCGGCGGTTCCGGGAAACCATTGACCGGGGGATAGCGATCGGACGGTTCAGTCAGGATCTGCTCAAATACGATCTGGAGAAGATGGCGGCGGCTCTCGACCCGCTGGCGGATCTGGAATTCGACTTCCTTGGGGTGCAGACCCTGTACGACCGTTACCTGATCATCGACAAGAAGGCGGCGACCACCCGACGTCTCGAAACACCCCAGTTCTTCTGGATGCGGGTATCGATGGGGCTATTTCATGCGGAACCCAAGGAGCGCGAGCAGAGGGCGATTGAGCTCTACAACCTCTATAAGAGCCGCCGTTTTTGCTCCTCCACGCCGACCTTGTTCAATGCCGGCACGAACCATAGTCAGCTTTCCTCCTGCTATCTTTACTGGGTCGACGATTCGATCGACGGGATCATGCAGCGGGGAGTGGCGGAGAACGCCATGCTTTCGAAGTGGGCGGGCGGTCTAGGCGGATCGTGGACGAGTGTGCGTGGAACCGGAAGCTACATCGGGGGCACCAACGGCGAAAGTCAGGGCGTGATTCCGTTCCTGAAACTCCACAACGATTTGCTGGTGGCAGTGAATCAGGGTGGAAAGCGAAAGGGTTCTGGCTGCGCCTATCTGGAGACTTGGCATAACGACCTGTTCGACTTCCTGGAACTCCGGAAAAACACCGGGGACGACCGGCGCCGTTGCCATGACATGAACACGGCCAACTGGATTCCTGATCTGTTCATGAAACGGATGGAGGCCCGGGAACACTGGACCTTCTTCCGCTCCAGCGAGGTGCCGGAATTGCACCACACGTACGGAAAGAAGTTTGAGGAAGCCTATTTGGCCTATGAAAAGAAGTCGGAGCGTGGCGAGATCTGGGGTCAGCAAGTCCCGGCGATCGAGGTGTGGAAGCGGATGCTGGCGATGCTCTTTGAGACGGGCCACCCGTGGATCACCTTCAAGGACGCGTGCAACGTGCGCAGTCCCCAAGACCACACCGGGATCATTCACAGCTCCAATCTCTGCACGGAGATCACCCTGAACACCGGCAAGGATGAAACCGCGGTTTGTAACCTTGGCTCGGTTATCCTGGACTCTCATCTTCTCCCGAACGGGGCGCTCGACTTGCCGAAACTGCGGGAAACGGTGCGGGTGGCGGTACGGGCGTTGGACAACGTCATCGATATCAACTTCTATCCGACCGAGGCGGCCAAGACGGCCAATTCCCGCCACCGCCCGATCGGACTGGGCGTGATGGG
>JBBAWG010000051.1:6819-9588 GCA_040397305.1 Methylacidiphilales bacterium
CGGGAGAAAATCCGCGCCCATGGCATGCGGAACTCCAACGTGCTGGCGATCGCGCCCACTGCGACGATCTCCAACATCACGGCAACGTCCCCTTGCATTGAGCCGACCTACAAAAATCTGTTCGTGAAGAGCAACTTGTCAGGTGAGTTCATTGTGCTGAACCCATTCCTGGTTCGTGATCTGAAGAAAGCGGGTCTATGGAACCAGCAGATGGTCGATCAGTTGAAGTACTTTGATGGTGAGCTTGGCCCGGTGGAAGGCATGCCGCAGGAATTGAAGCAGCGCTATCTGACGGCCTTTGCTGTCGGCTTCGAGTGGATCATGGCGGCGGCTGCCCGTCGTCAGAAGTGGATTGATCAAAGCCAATCGCTCAACCTTTTCCTGGGGCAACCCGATCTGAAAGTGCTATCCCGGATGTACCGCTTGGCGTGGCATCAGGGCCTGAAGACAACCTATTACCTCCGGACGCTGGGAGCCTCCAATATCGAAAAGGCCACGGTGAAGCTCAAAAAGGAGGTCAAAGCCTCCTTGCAGGAAGGGGAGGCGCCGACCGAGGAGTCCCCGAAGAAGGAGTTTACCGAGGAACAGAAAATGGCCTGCTCACTCGAAGCCATGCGGAATGGAGGTGAGTGTGAGGCCTGCCAGTAAACGCTCCGAAACGCGTTTATGCATGGCGGGTGGAGAAAAATCTTGAAGGGCCAGCGGGGTAGAACAAGCTAATGGCATGAATAAAGAACAGATCCAGTTCCTCAGTAACCTGTGTTTTGCCTTGGGATTTCTTTCCATTATTGGCTCCGTGCTGATTTGGTTTTCCGCCGGCGGCCAGTTCGGGGCTCCGGGCATGGGAGATGCCATCGCGGATGCGAAGCGGGCCTACGCAGAGAGGTTTGGGATCTTTGTGGGGATCTGGGCGCCGACATTTTTCATCCTGTCGAACCGGTTACATCACTACGCGGAAAAGAAGTAGCGCCTCTACGCTGGCTGCGGCCGGCAGCTAGTTACAATAACGTTGACGAAGGCCACGGCCTCAGAAGCTGCGGGCTAGCAACGTGTTTCCTTGGCGGAGGAAGGGAGGAAGCGCGCGGTGGTGATGCCGCCGTTGTCAGCGGAGAGAACCCTAACATCCACCTCATCGAGGCCGGCCTTGCGCAGCGCCGCGACCATGGCGTTTCCGATGTGTTTTTCAGACTTTTGGCAGATGGCGAGAATCGTGGGTCCGGCCCCGCTCAGGAAGGCCCCGATGGCACCAGACCGTTCGGCGGCCTCAATCGCCTGTTCGAGTCCCGGTACGAGGGCGGCCCGGTGGGGTTGATGGAGCCGATCGTGGAACGCTCCACGGGCCTCCTCGTACTTCCGCTCGATAAAGGCCGCAGTGATGCGTGAGGCATTGCGGAGATTGCTGGCGGCATCCTGAAGGGAAACGCTGGGAGGGAGGATGGAACGAGCGGTGCGGGTGGAGGTTTCGATCCGGGGGATGGCCGCCACAAACTTCAGCCGGGACGAGATGCGGACCCGCGCAGGCTGGGCTCCGCCACAGACGACAAATCCGCCGAGGGCGGCGGCAGTGATGTTGTCGGGGTGCCCCTCGATTTTAGTCGCCGTCTCAATGAGCCAGTCCAAGTCGAAAGGCCGACGGTTCACCTTATCCAGCGCGGCAAGCATTCCCAGGCGGATGGTGGCGCTGCTGCCGAGCCCACGGGCGGGTGGCACGCTGCCCCGGACGACCAGTTTGTAAGGCTTGAGGGGCAGGTTTCGCGACTTGTGGTAGGCCTCCAGAATCTCCTGGGCGAAGGGGTCGGGGCGCTCCGGGGTACCGGGTTCGATGGCGATGTAGTTATAAAGCTCAAGGGCGAGGGCGAGAGCGTCAAAGCCGGGGCCGAGATTGGCGGTGGTGGCAGGAACCCGGATCCAGAATGGGAGGTGCAGGTGGGGGGATCTCATCTCAGTCGAAAGAATTTTTCCGCGGCTTCGGTGGTGGCGCGAGCAGTTTCTTCCAGGGAAAGTCCACGGAGGGAGGAGATCTTTTCGGCTATCCGTCGGGTATGGGCAGGCTCGCAACGCTTTCCGCGTTCGGGATCCGGGGCGAGGTAGGGGCAGTCCGTTTCGACAAAGAAAGAGCCCAAGGGCACCCGCTTGGCGACTTCCTGGACCTCTTTGGCATTCTTAAAGGTGACAATCCCGGTAAATGAGAGGGCATGGCCAAGTTCGAGAAGGTGGCAGGCCTGCTCGGTCGTGCCGGAAAAACAGTGGAACACGGCTCGCAGGCGGCCGCTATAGGGCTTGAGGGCGTCCAGGGTGTCCTTCCAGCTATCCCTTTGATGGATGACCACGTTGAGGCCGAGCTTGGCGGCCAGGTCCAGCTGTTCTTGGAAAAAGATAGCCTGCCGGTTTTTGACATCTGCGTCAGCCAGGGCGGCGGATTCGCTGCCAGGAGCGGTGGTACCAATAGTGGCGGAGATGTTGGCAAAAGTGGACTCCTGCTGGCTGGGAAGAGAGTGATAGTCAAAGCCGCACTCCCCAATGGCCGCGATCTTAGGTTGGTTCGCCATTTGCTCGAGCTGGGTGACGGCGTCCTCGGGAGCTTCCATGACCTCATTAGGGTGAATGCCAATCGTGGCGAAGACCTCGGGATGACGCTGGGCCAAGGCGAGGGCCGCCCGGCTGGTTTCAAGGTTTGTGCCGATCGCGATCATTCGGGTCACCCCGGCCTCGACGGCCCGACGGATAACCGTATCGCGGTCGGCATCAAAGTCGGGAAAATCGAGATGG
>JBBAWG010000052.1:0-9480 GCA_040397305.1 Methylacidiphilales bacterium
CCGCCATGAAGAAGGCCTCGGAAACCTACCTCCAAGGCATCCTGGAATACACGACAGACGAGGTGGTTTCATCCGATTTCATTCACTGCAAGGCCTCCAGCATCTTTGATGCCGGTTCGGGAATCGGCTTGAACAAGCGGTTTTTCAAGCTGGTCAGTTGGTACGACAACGAGTGGGGTTACAGCAACCGTTGCGTCGATCTCCTCAAGCACATCGCGGGTTGACCGGATCGTGGCCAAGCTGACCGTCCAAGATCTCCAGCCCAAGGGAGAACAGGTTTTCGTCCGGGTGGACTTCAACGTCCCCTTTGAGCCCTCCCCGGAGGGCCCGAAGGTTTCCGACGACACCCGCATCCAGGAGACTCTACCCACGCTTAAGCTACTTCTTAAGAAAGGCGCCTCCCTCGTCCTCGCCAGTCACCTCGGTCGACCCAAAGGCAAGCCGGAGGAAAAGTTCTCGCTGAAACCTGTCGCCGCCCACCTTGCCAAGGTTCTCGGCAAAACCGTCAAGTTCGCACCCGATTGCATCGGCGCCGAGGCGGATAAACTCCGCGCCGCCCTCCAGCCGGGCGAAATCCTTCTGCTTGAAAACGTCCGCTTCCACGCCGAAGAGGAGAAAAATGATCCTACTTTCGCCAAAAAGCTCCTCGGCACCGCCAAATTCTATGTCAATGACGCCTTCGGCTCGGCTCATCGCGCCCATGCCTCCACTGAGGCCTGTGCCCGGCTCGCCCAAAAGGCGGCGGCTGGCCTGCTCATGGAAAAGGAGTTGCGCTACCTGGGCACTGAGCTCGCCAATCCCAAGCGCCCTTTTCTCGTGATCCTGGGTGGGGCTAAGGTGGGCGACAAAATTGGGGTTCTGCGGTTCCTTCTGCAAAAAGCCGACACTATCCTGATCGGCGGTGGGATGACCTACACCTTCCGGCTCGCCCAAGGGAAAAAGGTCGGCAAATCCCTCTGCGAGCCCGACAAGGTCGGTTTGGCCAAGGATATTTTGGCTGAAGCGCAAAAGCGGGGGGTCAAATTTCTCCTGCCCGAGGACACCTTGATCGTGGAGCAACTTGATTTTGCAGGCCGGAAAGTCTCCCCCGGAAAATTCACCCGCCCCGACGAGGATATCCCCGACGGTTGGGAGGGAGTGGATATTGGACCTCAAGCACGGGAAACCTATTCCAAGGAAATTTCCACGGCAGGCACCATTCTTTGGAACGGACCCATGGGAGTCTTTGAAATTCCAGCCTGTGCCGAGGGCACCTTTGCCATCGCCAAGGCCGTCGCCCGCAACTCTCAAGCTGTTTCTATTATTGGCGGGGGTGACTCCGTGAAGGCCGTCAAAAAGGCTGGGGTCGGCCACCAGGTCACTTTTATCTCCACCGGCGGCGGTGCTTCCCTGGAGTTTCTGGAAGGCAAAACCCTGCCCGGAGTGGCGGCCCTCAGCGAGAAACCATGACCCGCGCAAGGAAATCCATCCCACGGCGGCCCTTCGTGGCCGGAAACTGGAAAATGCACCGGACCGCCTCCGATACAAAGAGCCTGATCGAGGATGTCGTCGAGCGGGTCCAAAAAGTGGCCAATGTGGACATGGTGGTCTGCCCGCCATTCACCTCCCTGCCGGCCGCTGCGGAGACATTGGGCCGTCACAGTGTTTTGGCCATCGGCGCGCAGAACATGCATCAGGCCAAGGAAGGCGCTTTTACGGGGGAAGTTTCCGGCCCAATGCTCCGGGAACTTGGCGTCCGCCATGTCATCCTGGGGCATTCCGAGCGGCGCCAGTATTTCAACGAGACGGATGACGCTGTGGCGGCCAAGGCAGTGGCGGCGGTCGGTTATCATCTCCGGCCGATCGTCTGTGTGGGCGAAACCCTATCTCAGCGGGAGGCGAAAGAGACCATGACTGTGGTTGAGACCCAGATTCGCAAATCTCTCGCCGGATTTCCGAAAGAAAAGATTTCGGAGATTGTCCTCGCCTACGAACCGGTCTGGGCGATCGGCACCGGCAAGGTGGCCACCCCCAAACAGGCCAACGACGTGCACCACAAGGCTCGCGCCATCCTCGCCGACCTCTACGGCCCTGAAGGCAGGGCCATTCGGATTATCTACGGGGGTAGCGTGAAGCCGGAAAACGCCACCGAACTCATGGCGGAGGAGGAAATTGACGGGTTTTTGGTGGGCGGCGCCAGTCTCGACGCCCGCTCCTTTTTTGATATTATCCAAGCTGCTCGGCCTGCCCGGGTATCCGAAAATGATTAATATCGCCATCTACGTCCTGCTGGGGATCAATATCCTTGTTTGCATCCTTTTGACCCTGCTCGTCCTCATGCAAAAGCCCCGCGCGGAGGGCTTGGGCGCAGCCTTCGGAGGGAATTTCACGGAATCGATCTTTGGCGCCCAAACCTCCGACGTGCTGACCAAAGGCACGATCTGGTTGGGATCTATCTTCATGGTTCTCACGCTAATTCTTGCCCTTCTCTACAGCCATCGGCAGACGGCCGGTCCGAAACTAGAGGAAGAGCTCACCAAGCCCGTGGCCGCTGTCACCAACAACCTTGCGACCAATCCAGTGACCCCCGCTCCGGTGGGGTCCACTGCCCCCGCTGTTCCGGCCCCCGCCAACCCCTGATGACCTTCCGCCGGGTGTTTCCCGGCCTGATCGGCCTTTTTTTCATCCTGCTGTTTTCAGGATGCCGTTCCACGCCCCGCGCTGATCTGGTTCTATGCAACGGGGCCGAGCCCCAGACCCTCGACCCCGCGCTGGTTTCCGGGCAGTTGGAAGGTCGGCTCTGTGCGGCCCTGTATGAAGGCCTGACCCGCCGCGACTGCCGAGGAAAGTCGGTCCCGGGGGCGGCGGAGAGCTGGACCGTTTCCCCTGATGGCAAAACCTACACCTTTACCCTGCGGCCAGACCTCAAATGGTCCAACGGGGATTCCGTAACGGCTGAGGATTTCCGCTTTAGTTGGCTGCGAGCGCTCCACCCGGCGACTGGTTCACCCTATGCTGAAATTCTGTTCTTTATCCGCGGGGCGGAAGACTTTCAGGCCGGTCGCAGCCCGGAGGAATCCGTTGGAATTGCCGCCCCGGACGCACGCACTTTGGTGGTGCGCCTCAAAAACCCCACTCCCTTCTTTACCTCCCTCACCTCCTTCACCACTTATCTGCCTGTCCATCGGACAACGGTCGAAAAGCATGGGGACCGCTGGACCCGCCCGGAATATTGGGTAGGCAATGGCCCTTATCAGCTTAAAGCCTGGAGGGTAAATGATCGTGTCTCCCTGGAGAAAAATCCCGCATACCACTCCCCAGAGAGAATCCGTCTCAATCGGATCGATGCCCTGGCCGTCACCCGTGCCAGTACGGCCTTCAATCTCTATACCTCCGGCCAAGCAGATGTTCTTCTGGATAAAGGGCTGATCCCCTCCTTGATCATGCCCAAGCTGCGCGGTCGGCCGGATTTTCATCCCGCCCCCCTGTTCGCAACCTACTTTTACCGGTTCAACGTAACCCGCCCGCCCTTTGATCATCCTAAGGTCCGTCGCGCATTTAGCTTGGCCATCGACAAAGAGGCGATCGTGGAAAAAATCACCCGTGGGGGTGAACCAGTGGCCCTCTCCCTCACCCCGCGGGGTGTTCCCGGATACCGCTCTCCGGAAGGCCCTGCTTTCAGCCCGGTCACCGCCAAGGCCCTTCTTCGCGAGGCCGGCTACCCAAACGGGCAAGGATTTCCGCGGGTTTCGATCCTTTACAACAAGTCCGAGCTAAATGAACAGGTCGCCGTTGAAACCCAAGCCCAGTGGAAGCGGGAGTTGGGGGTGGAGGTCGAGCTGCGCAACCAAGAGTGGGCCACCTACCTTCGTTCCCTCGACTCCCTGGATTTTGACATCGCCCGTTCCAGCTGGGTGGGCGACTACGACGATCCCCTGACCTTCCTTGACTGCTTTGCCACCGGTCGCGGCAACAACCGGACCGGATGGTCAAACCTGATGTACGACGATCTTCTTTCCAAAGCCCAGACCGAACCCAATCCATCCACCCGCCTCCGCTTGTTGGAGCAAGCGGAAGAAATCCTCGTCGCTCAGGCGATGCCGATCATCCCTTTATACCATTTTATCGGATGCCTCATGTTTGACCCCAAGAAATGGGACGGCCTCCTACCCAACCTTCTTGACGAACACCCCTTTTCTGAAATTAAGAGGTCCCCGGAACCTTGATCCACTAAATCCAAAAACGCTCTATACCTTGCACAGGATTTGCCAAGGGGATCAGAGAAGACCCAACAAAAAGTGCCTCCAGCCCGTAGCCTTAACCATCAGGTTAAACCTTACGACGTCTGCCCCGCAATATCCACAGACTGCCCAAACCGAAACTCAAAAGCTGTGACGAAGCAAGTTCGGGCACACTTTCCGCCTCAACCTCTATCAGTGCCCGGCCAGATACCTCCCCCCAACCAGTTCCGGTATTAACCATAAGTGCTCCTAAAGTACCGGCTCCATAAAATGAGGAGTCCGAAGTCACCGGCAAAGTAGGGTACATACTAAGCCCGGTGTAGCTGTTCGCACCCACAAAACGGATGCTTAGCCAGTACGATGAGTTGGACTGTAGAACAAATGACCCACTGTACCCCTCAGATGCAACCCCAGGTTCTGAAATAGTGAAAACAGCGGGGCTGATAAGTGCAGTGCCAGGGGAACCTCCCACATCAGACAAGAGGCTCCACTCAAAAAAAGTATAATCGGCCCAAGGAAAAGCTTCGAGAACGGGATCGAACCCTCCTATCCCAGGTTCCAAAGCCCAAGAAAATTTATGGTACACAAGCCCATTCAGATCTGCATCGCCAAGGTTAAGACTCCCTGTTGTGAACTTTTGTGCATATTTTGCACTGATCGACATTATCGTATGGGAATTGGGCATGGCGGTATTTCCCGTATTTCCAACTAGCACTTCCGCATGCACCACCCCCGCCAATCCAGAAAATAGCCAACTCAAAACCAGCAGCTTTGACACGAGCTTCATCTCAGAATCAAGCTAGTTCCTATTGTTAATTATTCCACTTTTTTTCTGACTATTGCGTCACGTAACCCATGAGAATAATCCACAATTCATAACTACTTCCCCCTTCTCCACTTCGCTACGAGACCCTTACAATCGTAACTTACCTTTCTCCATGATCTCCTTTCTTCTTCGGCGCATCCTCTCCTCAATTCCTGTCGCCCTCTCTGTCATTGCCACCTGCTTCCTTCTCGTCCGCCTCGCCCCTGGATCCCCCTTTACCTCCGAACGAGCCCTCGACCCCACCACCCGACAGATGCTCGAAAGCAAATACGGCCTCTCCGGATCACTCCCCCAACAGCTCGCCCGATACATCGGCAACGTTCTCCAAGGCGACCTCGGCGACTCCCTCAAATTCCGCGGGCGCACGGTCGTGGAAATTATCTCTCAATCCCTACCCCGCTCACTTCTCCTTGGCTCGATCTCTTTCACCCTTGCCCTAGGCCTGGGAATTCCCCTGGGAGCATGGGCGGCGGCAAATCACGGCAAGAGAGCGGATTCTTTCCTTAACTCTTTGGCCCTTCTCCTTCTCTCCGCCCCGACTTTCGTGATCGCCCCAGTCTCGGTGTTGGTTTTCGCCTTTGGCCTCAAACTCCTCCCCCCAGCGGGTTGGGGGACCCTTTCTCAATTGATTCTGCCGGCCATCTGTCTCGCGATTCCATTCATCGGGGTTTGTGCCCGCCTCACCCGGAGCGGACTCCTCGAAACCCTCGGTTCAGACTTCATCCGCACGGCCCGCGCCAAGGGCGTTTCTGAAGCCAACCTCGTCTATCTCCATGCTCTCCGACCGGCAATCCTGCCTCTCGTGACCTATGCCGGCCCCCTTGCGGCCAACATCCTCACCGGAAGCCTGGTCATCGAGGAGGTGTTTGCGATTCCGGGAATCGGCCAGTTCTTTGTGAACGGGGTCATCAACCGAGATGTCTTCCTCGTCTCGGGCGTGGTCCTCGTCTACTGCCTGCTGCTTCTCCTCTTCAACCTCATTGCGGACTGGCTCACCGCCCTGTTGGATCCGCGGATCCGGGTGGCCTCATGAAGTTGTCCCCCTCTGCCCTAATCATTCTCGGACTCTTGGGAATCCTTGGAATTGCGGCTGTTTTCGGACCGGTCTTCAGCCCGTACGGCGTGGGCGAACTTTCCGACAACCGGTTGGCTCCGCCCAGCGCCGAGCATTGGCTGGGCACGGACCTCCACGGTCGTGATCTTTTGACGCGGCTGATGTACGGGGCTCGAATTTCCCTGCTGGTCGGATTCGTGGGAGCCTCCATCAGCCTTCTGATTGGCGTAATCTACGGCCTGATCGCCGGATATGCCGGCGGACGGCTGGACAACCTGATGATGCGCTTCGTCGACGTCCTTTATGCCCTGCCCCGGATCGTTCTCGTCATCGTCCTGATCAGCCTCTTCGATCTGAAGTTGAAGAGCCTCCTGGATGGAACCTTTCTAGCTCCCTTCGGCACTCACGCCCGGTTGCTACTGCTCTTTATGGGGTTGGGCTTGGTGGAGTGGCTGACGCTGGCCCGAATCGTCCGGGCCCAGGTATTGACCATCAAGGAGAGGCCGTTTGTCCTGTCCTCACGTTTGATCGGCCAAAGCACACCGGTGATTCTATTTCGCCAGATTCTCCCGCAAGTCATCCCGATCATCGTCACCTACCTCACTCTCGCCCTGCCGGCAGTGATCCTCGAAGAGTCGTTCCTCAGCTTTTTGGGGCTGGGCGTGCAGGCTCCGTTAGCCAGTTGGGGAACACTGCTAGCCGACGGCGCCTCCATGCTGAATCCTATCGAGACTCCGTGGTGGCTGATCGTCTTCCCGGCGCTGGCGCTGGTGAGTTGCCTGCTCCTTTTTAACCTGCTGGGGGATCAGTTGCGCCGGCTAGGCACCGACTCAGAGCGTTGACTTCCCTAGGGCAGGGTTGATACTGAAAGGTCATGAGGCTTTCGGCGCTCATTATCGTCCTTCTCGGCCTGTCTTGGTCTTCCCTTCATGCCCATTGCCACAAGTGCAAAGCGGACGGGTCGGAATTGGTCAAAAACGCCCGACAGGCTCGCTGATTCAGGCCTCGGCGCTCCGGTTTTGAAGTTAGTTCCATTCCCTATTTCCAAGCCCGTCATCGGGATGATCCATGTTGGTGCCCTTCCGGGAACGCCTTGCAGCCGCGAATCGTTGAATCAAATTGTCAGCCAAACCATACGTGAGGCCGAAGTCTACCGGGCTGCCGGCATCCACGGGTTGATGATTGAGAACATGCACGACACCCCTTATTTGAAGGGCGGTGTCGGGCCTGAGATTGTGGCGGCGATGACGACCGTGGGGCTGGCCGTCAAGGTGGCGGCCAGACTTCCCACCGGAATCCAAATCCTAGCCGGAGCGAATCAGGAGGCCTTGGCTGCGGCGCTGGCCGCCGGTCTGGATTTCATCCGCGCGGAAGGTTTCGCTTTTGCCCATGTGGCGGACGAGGGTCTGATCGAGGCCTGCGCCGGGCCTTTGCTACGGGAGCGCCGGGCCATCGGCGCATCCGGAGTTCGTATCTGGGCTGACGTGAAAAAGAAGCACAGCTCGCATGCCATCACGGCGGACTTGGGGGTCGGGGCCGCCGCCCATGCGGTGGAATTCATGCGGGGAGATGCAGTGATTGTGACAGGAGATGTTACCGGGGACGCGCCCTCTCCGGAGGACCTTGCCACGGTAAAACAATCCACTTCCCTTCCGGTTTTGCTTGGTTCCGGAGTGAATGCGAGCAACTTGGCCGACTATTTTGCCTTGGCTGATGGATTTATTGTCGGCTCCTCTCTCAAAAGAAACGCAGACTGGAAAAAAGGCCCGGACCCGGTTCGGATCCGCAATCTCATGAGACAGCACGCCCAGCTGGTGCGGAAACGGCTTTAACGCAAAAACTTTTCCACCAGCCCCACGTAAAGGGGAATTCCGACCAGGATATTGAATGGGAACGTCAGGCCTAGTGGCAGCCCGAGGTAAAGCAGCGGTGAAGCTTCGGGGATGGCGTGCTTGATCACTGCCGGTACCGCAATATAGGACGCGCTGGCGGCCAGCACCATTAAGAGAATGGCATTGCCCGTGGGCACCCCAAACAAAGAGCAAAGCCAAAGAGCAAAAACCGCGTGCACCAACGGGCCGAGCAATCCGTAGATCACCAGCATTTTCGGGATCTTTTTTAGATCCTTAAAGTGGGCGGCGGTAGCCATGCCCATATCGAGAAGGAAAAAGGCGAGCATTCCCTTGAAAATATCTCCGGTGAAGGGCTCCATCACCGACTTGCCCTGCTCGCCCGTCAAATAACCGACCACCATACTGCCGAGAAGCAGGATCTGGGTTCCCTCCGTGAAGGACTCCTGCAGGATATGCCTGAGGGATGCATCCGCGACCGGGGCCTTCCCCTTGCGCTTGGGTAACTTGGCGCGCACCAAGTTGGCCATCAGAACGGCAAACAGAATCGCTGGAGACTCCATCAAGGCCAGGGCCGCCGACATATGCCCCCCGTACTGGATCCCCTGATTATCAAGGTACTGAACCGTGGTGATAAAGGTTACCGCACTGACGGAGCCGTAGGCGGCCGCCACGGCAGCAGCATGGAGAGGCGCAATGATCTTTCGCAGGACGGCATAGCCCGCCAAGGGAATGACCAGGGCCAAAACCAGGGCCAGCCCCAGATCGACGAGCACGGACGTTTGAAAACCGCTTTGGGCAAGGGCAAAGCCGCCTTTCAGACCTAGGGCCATTAACAAATACAGGGCCAAAAACCGAGCCATCTGGCTTGGGATGGCCAGATTAGAGCGGATCAGTCCGGCACCGACCCCAAGCAAAAAAAACAAAATCGTGGGATCAAGAAGCGCCTTGGCAGAAATCACGTCACGTAGGAATTAGCCCAAATCCCCCTTTTGCCCAGCATTTCCCCGAGTTGAAGAGGCCTTGGAAAAGAAATGAGGAGATACAAAGCCGAGAGCTAGCGACGCCCCCCGCCCCCACCTCCGCGAGCACGATCTGCCCCACGGTGGTTTCCGCGAGATTCATACCGACCATCCGAATAGTTGTTCCAATCCCTCCCCCGGGCAGCATACCCACCTCCATAACCGTAATAAGTGCCCCCATAATAATAGCCGTTGTATCCGTAATCATCCTGATCATCCGGGTTCACCACGGCGACGACTGGACCACGGACTAGGACCGGAGGTGGTGCCGGGGCAGGGTCCTGGGCTAACGCAGGACAGGCCAACAAAAGGAGCAGAGCGATTATCTTCACAGCAAACTCATCGTCTTCGTTCTTCCTTTGCGCCGCAAGAGGAAATTCTTCCTGCTGACGGGAACACGGAACGGTGTGGAAACGATCTCTAAGACCTGTCCCCGCCCTAATCCATTGTCGTCTCCGGCGTGATTGACTTTAGCCCGTCCTCGCAGACTCGGACGGGGTGGGATTTG
>JBBAWG010000053.1:0-8993 GCA_040397305.1 Methylacidiphilales bacterium
CGTGAAGGTGACCGTGTGATTCGAGGTGCCGGCACTTGGAGTCGTGTTCGGGGTGTTGAACGCAAAAACGCCAGGAACGCTCCCCGTGCCACTGCTTAAGCTGGAAGAGGTCAGCGACTGGCCGTAGGAGATTGCGGAGGTGGTCGGGATGCTGGTGATCGTCGGCGTCGCCTTGGCAATAGCGAAGTCGAGGCTCTTCATTCCCGTGTAATTCGCATCATTGATGGAGGCCGTGACAGTGTAGCTTCCGGCATCGGTTGGCGCCACAGTGCTCGGGCCGTAGCTCGTCCCCGCGCGGCCCGTGTAGGTGTAGGTGAACCCCGTCACTCCCGTGGCGCTGGCCGTGTAGGCCTTGCCATCACCGTTATAGATCAGGCTCGGAGCCGTCAGGATGATACTGGTGGAAGAGATGACCGCCGGCTGAATCGTAAAGGCCAACGGGTCGGGGGCGATGTACGCCGAATCGGGCGCAGTGACGGTGAAAAGATAATCCCCCGCATTGACCGGGGCTGTGGAACTCGGCCCATAGGCCGTGAGGTTCACGCCACGGTAGGTAAAGGTGTAATCGAGGGAGCCGATCCGGGCGACCTCGCACTCCTTGGGATTCCCGTCAAAGACCAGCGAGGCAGGAGCCAAAAGACCCATTTGGGGTGAAGCCGAGGAAACAATTAAACGGCTTCCCCGATAATCCCCCACCAGGATCTGTCCGGTGCGATGGTTCCGCGCCACGAAGGTTGGGTTGACGATCGCGGAAGGCTTGGTCCAACCCGTCCCGTTATAAGCCACCGTTCCCGAGGTGAGCCGGTAGGATTTATAGCCGGTGGTCATACACATCCGGTAGAGAAAGGTTCCATCGCAGGCGGTCCCGTGCTCATCCGGAGCCCATGTGTCGTTGACCGTGTAATCCCGATTCCACGTCAGGGTGAGGCCGTTGCTGGAAACGGTGTACATTCTCACCTTGAAGGCTCCCCCGATGACGGGTCCCATCACCCCGATTTTTCCATCGGGGGTGTCAAAAAGGCTTCCCGACATGTAACTCCCGGCACTCAACAACGGATAGGAGGCATCCACAGTGACCAACGAACTGGACCAATCGTTGGTCGAAATCCGGTAAAGTTGGGAATCCTTTCGGGCAAAGAGGTATCCACCGGCAAAGGCCATTTGATTGTTATCGGCGCGCAGGTTGCTGACGGGATTGGAGGAGATCAAAGATCCATCCGGGCGATAGACCAACACCGCCGTGCCCCCGCGGTTGACATAGTAGTTGGTTCCATCGCAGGCCAACCCGACAATCGTGGCGGAGCCGGCCAAAGGCAGAACCGTGTCCGAGGAAACCTGCAACGGCGCCCAGGGGGTGGAGCCCACCGTTATCGACGTGATGGCAAAATCGGCGGTGAGGCTTCCACTGATGAGATAGTTTCCGGAAGAAGGCACCGTCGCCGTCACCCGGTAGCTTCCCGGGATAGTGGGAGCCACCGTGGTCGGTCCATAGATCGTGCTCTCCCGGCCTGAGTAGCTGAAGTTAACCCCGCTAAGAAAAGACAGAGTCGTCGTGTAAGATTTGGCCGTGCCACTGTAGGCAAAGCTGGTCGGGGGGGCCAGAGATAAGGTCGCCGGAGTGATGGCGAAATCCGTCTCCAGCAATCCATCGGTGAAGTTCGATGCGTTCGCGGTGGTGGCGCTGACCCGGTAGGTACCCACGTTGTTCGGGGCGATGGCACTGGGACCGTAGAAGGTGTCGCCCCTTCCCGCGTAGGTATAAATAAACGTTCCCGCAGCCGGATTCGTGGCACTGGCCGTGTAAGCCTTGGGGTTTCCATCGTAAACCAGACTTGCCGGCGGGGTCAGCCCCAGCCCCATGGTGGCGGGTGTGATCGTAAAGTCAGCCACGTTCACATTCCCCAATTCAAAATTAGCATCCTTTGCCGCGACCTTGACCCGATAGGTGCCGGTACCCGCCGGCGCGTTGGTGGTCGGACCATAGGCGGTGCTCCCTCGTCCCTCGTAGACGGCCTGGAGCCAACTCCCCGCCACCGTGTAGTTCTTCGGGTTGCCGTCATACACCAGCGAAGTCGGAGCGGTGAGCCGGGTGTCCGCCTCCAAGTTGACCGAGACCATCACCTTCCGGGAGTAAAAGGTGTCCGCGATGATAAATTGGCCGGTCAGATGGTTCCGGGCCATGTACGTGGGGTTGTCAGAACTGTTGAATCCTGCAGGCGGACGCCAATCGGTCCCGTCAAAAGCCACCTGCCCGGTGGCCAAGGTGTAGGATTTGTAACCCTCGCTTCGGCTGAGCTTGTAAAAATAGGTGCCGTCGCAAGCGAATCCCGCCCCGGCCGGATTCCAACCGTCGTACAGGGTGAAATCCTGGCTCCGTGTCAGGGTCAATCCGTCGGCCGAAACCGTGTACAGCCTCACGGGGAACTGGCCTCCGGTCATCTCCCCCACCACCCCGAGCCGGCCGTCGGGTAGATTGAAGAGACTGCCCCCATCCCCAAGCAACGGATAATTCGGGTCAACCGTGACGAGTTGATCGCTCCGATTCAGTGCCGGGTTGATCAGATAGAGCTGCCCCCCGGATCGTCCAAACAGCCGGTTGCCGGAACAGGCGAGTTGGCCGTAGTTCCTGGCCGAATCAGCCAAAGCAGTAATGACCAGGTTGGTGCCGGTGAATTGGTAGGTAGCCAAGGAACTGTTGGGAGATGGGGCATGGACAAAAAGTTTGTTTTCCCCGCTGAAGGCCAAGCCTCCCATGAACACGTTGTAGGCGTTGCCCGGCGCCACCGTCATGATCTTATCCACCCCCGAAAAGAGCGGAATCGAACCGGGGGCGAGACTGTTGATCCCCGAGATGGTGAAGGTCGCCCCGATAAAGCTTTGCAGGATATAATTCGGACCCGGGGAGAGGGTTCCCTGCACGATCGCATAGGTCCCCAAACTCTCCCCCGCCGCTCGGCTCAGGGAACCGGTGGGTTGATCGGAGCCCAGGAATCCGGACTTCAAGTAAGTCAGGGCAGGATCGGCCGCACCGTAGGCCTTGCTTTTGGGTTGGGCGGTAATCGTGACGGGGCGGGGCGTGATGCTGAAAATGGCGCTCTTGGTCCGTTCATAGTTGGGGTCTTCCGTAGGGGTACGGACGGTGACGGAGTAAGTTCCTGCTTGGGTGGGGGCCGAGGAACTTGACGGATAACCGGTCGACCCGATTCCGGAGTAGGTCACCCGCAAAAGGAAAGCCCCTGCGGCGGTGAACTCTTTGGGCGTGCCGTTGTATTCCAAATCCGCAGGGGCGGTCAGCGTCAAATTCGCGTCGTCTAAGGCCGCAGGCAGGATGGTGAAGGATTGGATTTTCGAACCGCTCCAGTTCGGGTCGGAAGAGGAAGCCGTAACCTGATAGGAGCCAGCTTGCGTGGGAGGCGTGGAACTGGCCGGGTAAACCGTGGGACTCACCCCAGCGTAGGAATAGGTGAAGCCGCTGACTCCCGGCGCGGTCGCCGTCACCCCCTGCCCCGTTCCGTCGTAGTCCCGGCTTAACGGCCCGATGGAAATGCTCTCGGGAGACAAGAGTGCACCCTCAATGGTGAAGTCACGGCTTCCGGTATTGGCAAAGTTCATGCTTGGGTCCGAAGAGGAACTGGTCACCGTCACGGTGTAGGTACCCCCCTGGCTCGGCGGGGTCGCACTCGGACCGTACACGGTCGTACCCCGTCCTGCGTAGACGAAGGTGAACACCGGGGTTCCTGGTTGGAGGGCAGCGGGTACGTTTCTCTGCCCGGAGGAATTGCCGCCCCAAGCCACCACAGTGCCGTCGCTTTTCAACGCGACCGAATGAAAATCCCCGGCGGCGATGGCCGTGACGTTGTTCAATCCCGCCGGCACGCTGGCTTGCCCAACGCTATTCCCTCCCCAGGCCACCACCGTGCCGTTGGTCCTCAGCGCTAGGGAGTGGTCACGCCCTCCCGCCACGGCGATCACGCCGGAAAGACCGGCGGGCACGTTGGTCTGCCCACTGAGGTTACTTCCCCAGGCCACCACCGTGCCGTTCGTGCGGATTGCGAGAGCGTGCTGGAATCCTGCGGCCACGGCGATGGCATTCGTCAAATCCGCCGGCGGGGCGAGATTGGTCACCGATCCATACGCTTGGACCCGGCCGTCCTCCCGCACCACCAGGGTGTACCAAAAGCCGGCCGCGATGGCCTTCACGTTCATCCATCCAAAAGCCTCGGAATAGCCTAGGGTGTTGTTGAAACCGCTGTAGGTATAATAACCGTTCGCATCTTTACCGGTGGCACCATCCCCGGGACTTCCCCAGGCCCAGGTTTTGGGATAGTCGGGATAATAACTATCCCTCTTTTTCAGGGCCACCGCGTGGTAGGTGCCGGCGGAAATTTCATTGATTCCGTTGTACGAATCAAAGAAGGGACGCTGATAACTGCTCCAGGAGCCGTCATTGGCCGGGGGATTTAAAATGCTCTGGTTCCGAGTGGTGGTGATCTCCGTCCCCCACGCCCGGATCGTTCCGTCCGATCGGAGGGCTAGGGAAAACTGGCTGCCGGCCGCCACCGCCACCGCGTTGTTAAGATCCGGAGGAACGAGCTCCAGCGTGTAGGCCGACTGGGCTCCCGTGCCGCTGAGAATGGTTCCCCAAGAAACCACTCCCCCGTTCATCAACACGGCCAAAGTTCGGTTGGGGCCGGCCGCAATCGCCCTTACCTGATAAGGGGCGGCGGTGAAGGCCTTTGGGTTGCCGTCATAGGCCAGGCTGGCGGGAGGCAGAATGCTGAAAATCGGCGCTCCTCCGATGGTCAAGGTCGCACCCGTGAAGGAGAGCGTGTAGTTCGGCCCGGCCGAGAGGCTTCCCAAAAGAATGTCGTAGGTTCCGACATTTTCCCCGCTCGCGCGGCTGAGACTGCCCGTCAGCCCATCCGGCGCCACCAGCCCGCTGACCGCATAGGTGAAGACCGGGTCGGTCGAACCGAAAAACTTGGTCGCCGCATTGGCGATCACGCTCACCGGCTTGGGGGTGATGCCGAAAGAAAAGGTTTTACTGGTGGCATAATTGCCGTCCGCGGAGGTTGCCGTAACGGTGACGGCGTAGGCTCCAACGTCAGTCGGGGCGGTTCCGCTCGGGCCGTAGACCGTCGGACTGACCCCGGCATAGGAGTAAGTGAAATTACTGATCCCCTCTACTGTGGCGGTGCGCGTCTTGGGCGTTCGACTGTACTCGAGACTCGACGACGGATTCAGGCTGATGATGTCAGGCGACCCGAGAGAGGCGGGCGCAATCGAAAAGGCCTGCGTCTTGGAACCGCTCCAGCTTGGATCACTGCTCGTGGCCGTCACCTCGTAATCCCCCACATTCGTCGGGGCGATGGGACTGGGGCCGTAGGCCGTGGCATTGACCCCGGAGTAGCTGAGGGTGAACCCGCTGACACCGGGAGAGGTAGCCGTATGGGTCTTAGGGGTTCCACTGTAAATCAGGGAACCCAGTGAATTGATGGTGATGCTGGTCGCGCTCAGGGTGGCCGAGGTGATGGTAAAATCACGGGAAACAGCCCCGCTGTAGTAAGGATCGGTCGGGGTAGCCGTCACCGTATAGCTCCCTCCCTGGGTGGGCGCATTCGTACTGGGACCGTACGTGGTGGCAGATCCTGCCTTGCCCGTGTACAAGTAGGCGAATCCAGTCACCCCCAAACGACTCGCGGGGAGGGTGGTTTGTCCCCAGCCATTATCTCCCCACGCCCCCACCGTCCCATCCGATTTCAACGCCAGGTTGTGATAGTAGCCCGAGGCAATCGCCACCACGTTGGTGAGCCCCGCCGGGATCGAATTTTGCCTGTAGTAATTTCCCCCTCCCCATCCCACCACCGTTCCGTTGGTTCGCAGGGCCAGGGCGTGTTCATATCCCGCCGCAATGGCGATCACATTCGTGCCTAAAGTGGAAGGAACCCAGGCGTCGTGTGGCAGCACATTGTTCATCCACCCCCAGGCCGTGACGGTTTTGATGAAGTAGTCCGGAATGGGCACATCGGTGGAATTCGTTGGATAGTGAAAGGGCACATACTCATTTTTTAGGGCGATGACGAAAGTTCCCCCCACCGCCAAATCCATGACCCCCGTCAGGTTCGCCGGGACCGACTCAGGGATGTAATCGAAACCGCCTTCGTAGCGTTTTCCGCATACCTCCACCTTTCCGACGTTGGTGCCCCAGAGGCGAATGTTGTCATCGGTTGCCGGAGAAAATGCGTAAGTCGCGACCGCCCCCGCATAAACCTTGGGCAGCTGGATCATTCTTTGCTGCCCATTCGAGAGATAAGGCCTATTGGTGGCCCCCCAGCTCTCGGCGTACACATAATCAAACCAGCCAAAGTCGCATTGTCCCTGCTCCCCCAGCCCACAACTTTCCACCGTACCCCGTGCACTCTGAACCACGGTGTGCTCCCGGCCGGCGGCAATATCGAAGACCCGTGCCCCCTGAAAGATGCTGACCTTGCCGTAGCTGTCACTTCCCCAAGCTACCAGTTTGTAGCCGCCGGATCGGGTATCGGAACTGCCTTGGTTCGGTCCCTGCATGGCCAGGATGTGGCTCTCCCCAACGGAGAGTTTCTCCACGGCGTTGAGCCCGGCGGGAGGATCGCACTTGCCATAACTGGGATCGCCCCAGACCACCACGGTTCCGTTTTTCAAAATGGCGGCGGAGTTAAAGCCGCCGGCGGCAATCTTGGCCACAAAACCCGCTTGGGCGGTGTAACCTTTGGCGGTTCCATCGTATCCGAGATTCGCGGGCCCCTGAAAAGACACATCCTCGGCGCTCAGCGGTTGCGGGATTACCGTCAGGGTCTGACTCACGTTGGATGCCGCCGCAAACGTGGTGGGACTTCCTTCCTGGCTGGCGGTGATCACGGTGGTTCCCGGTGCCAAAAGGGTCACCGTCGATCCGGTGACCCGCGCCACGTTGGTGTTGGAACTTTGGTAACTGACGGCCAACCCGCTGCTGGCCGTGGCCGTCAGTGCGAAAGCTCCGCTATTCACCACCTTCGGGGCCAAGGCTCCAAAAGAAATCGTCTGGGTGGCACGCACGTAGAGGGTCTGGGCCTGGGAGGAAGCCACCACGTAATCTTCGAATCCCGGGAGGTTGGACTGGCTCGCGGTAATCACCGTTTGTCCTGCACCCACCAAAGTGACCGTGGACCCGCTCACCGTGGCCACGTTGGTGTTGGAAGAAGTAAAGGTGATGGGGGCACCACCGGTGGTCTGGACGGGAGTGAGAGCGAAGGGCGCGTCCCCCATGGTCTTGACCGGTAGGGAGTCAAACGTGAAAGAGTTCGATGCACGTTCGATGGTAAAAGTTGCAGTCTTGGAAACAGGAAAGCTTGGGTTGGTCGAAGTGGCGGTCACGCTGTAGGTCCCAGCTCGAGTCGGACTATTGGTGGAGGGACCGTAACCGGTGGAGCCCGTACCGGTATAAGAGTAGGTAAACTCCTCCGAGTTTTGCACGCGGGCGCCATAGGACTTGCCAGTTCCATCGTAAACCAGATTCGTGGGTACGGTCAGCGTCACGACAGCATTGGCATTCGGCCGCACGTTGAGGGTCAGGCTGACGGGCGTGGCCGCTCCATAAATCCCATTGCCGGCCGCCGTCGCCGTGAGAATGGTGGTCCCTGCGGCGCGGGGAGTCACCCAATACCCGAGGGCGGCACCGCCGATTCCCCCGCTGGTGATGGCGTTGCCGATCGTCGCCACATTGGTGTCGGAAGAAGTCAGGGAAATCGGGAGACCGGTTCCCAGGGAGTAGTGCAGCGTGCCCTCGCCATCGGCCGTGCAAAGCGCGAACCAGCCGGTTTCCCCCGGCCGAGGATTGTTGGTGTTCTGGTATGTCGCAAAGATATTGCCCACGGCAAGGTCCAAGGTTTGACCCGCCACCACATCCGGAAGAGACGGGAAATTAATCCATTGCCGGAGATTTTCGACACGGTTCACAAATCCGTAGAGATGAAATGAGTTTCGCGAATTATCCGGATCGATCTGAAACGAGGCTCTCCCCAAAGAGTCGGCCACATACCGGATATCAATCCGGATCCCTTGGCCGAGACCAAAGGCATTCTGGTCAAAACGGTAGGACCCCGCACCATTTAAGGAAGAGGTTGAAATGGTTTGCCAATGCGTTCCCGGAGCTCCGGCCCCCACCGAAAAAAGCGAGGCCACGTAGGCTCGACCGGGCGTCAAGCCGGTCAGATGAAGAACCTCGGTTCCGGTTCCGAAAAGGAATCCGCGGGATAACTCGCCACTCGAAGCGGCTCCCGACACTTTCGTGCCGTTATTTTCGCACATGCCACCCAGCCCCACCGTGCTGAAATTTCCCCCGGAAGGATTGATATCCTTAAAACGACTCAGGCTCAACCCGTTGACGGACGTGATGAGTTCGCCTCGCCGCCGGTCCCAGGAGGGAATGGAGGTTTCCACTCCACGCCGCGTGGCGCGCAAGGCATTGATGAAGGCCTGGTTGTTCGTGTTGTTCGGTTGGCCCAACGTATGTTGATACCATGCCCCGGAGGACACCTTCGATCCGTCATTAAATCCGTTATAATCTGAGAGGGTTCCGGTGGAGTTCTTGACGGCATAGTCACCGTTGAACGAGTTGTAATTGGGTGAATCTTCCCCCCCAAGCTTGGCCGAGGCGATTTGTGACCAGCGGATATCCTTTCCGTCAATCAGGTCAAAAGTACTTCCCCATCCATCATCCCAATTCAACCACCGCTGAGCCAACGAAGCCACAATCCCCTCAACCGTGATCAGGGAGATAGCCGAATTGGCTAGTTCGACGAAGGAGAGCAAAGGATCGTCCGAATCCCCATCCGAACGACCACCCTGCACGACGTGCAAAGACCCCAGTACCCCGGTAACCGGACCCGGATTCGGTCGGTAGGCATTGGGCTGGGTGCTGCCGTCCTTGATCATGACCATGTCGCGGCTTTCGATGTCAAAGTTGCCGCCCC
>JBBAWG010000054.1:0-8916 GCA_040397305.1 Methylacidiphilales bacterium
GAAAAACCGGGGGGGAATTGATTCCGCTGGAAGCGGTAGCCAGCTAGAAACCATTTATGTCGATTGCCGTTTCCTGGATCCAAGGCGTCCTGCGGATTGGTACGGGCTCGAGTAGTTCGCCCCGGATCCAGACCCGGGAAGATGCGGCCTACTCCAGGGAGGATTTTCCGGCCGCCCTGGCGCAGGGGCTGGTCCAGGCCGGGGTCAAGCCGGACGAGGTTTTTTTGGGGACAGACTCCCCCTTGATCATTCCCCTGATGGAAGAGATTCCTCCAGCTACGCCGGCCATTGCCGCCAAGCTGATTCAGCGGCGGGCCGAGAAGGCGAAGGTATTCAACGAGCCGGTGGAGACCGGCCGCACTTTGGAGGTGGGAACAGTGCCGGGAGGGCCGCAGCGGTTCCTCGTCCACGCCGCGCCGGCGGAGTGGATTCAGAAGATCGACCGGGAACTGGACGCGAGGGGTTATCATTTGGCGGGAGTCTTTCCGGCGGCCCTGGCCCTGGCGCCCGTGCTGGAAAAACTTCCAGGGGACCCGAACGAGGTGGTGCTGCTGGCGGCGGACGCGGAGGGTGGCCTGCTTCAGGTGCTGGGCCGGCGCAACGGGGCGATTCTTTTTTATCGTACTTTGGCAGGAGCGGCGGGGCGGACTGCGGAGGACCTGGTCCGGGAGTTCCGGCGGATGTCGCTTTTTGCCGAGCAACGGCGTGGCGTGAAAGTCCGCGAAATTTACCTAAGCGGCACCCAAGCGATGCATTCGGCATCCCAGGTTGGTCCGCTGGAAGACCTGCGGATTGTCCCGGCGGAGACGTCGGTGGAGCCCGCCACCTATCTCCGCTGGCTGATGCGGCAGTCCCCCGGGAAGACGGACAACCTGGTGCCCCCGGCGGTGGCCATGCGCACGCGGGTTCGTCGTCTGCGCGTTTATGCGAACCTCGGCTTGTTGGCTTTCGCCATGCTGGGCCTGATGTGGCTGGCCGGACGGATCGTGGACCGGGGGTGGAAAATTGAGGAGCTGCGTCGGACGAGGGACCAGCAGGCCCGGAGCGTGCGGGACATGAAAGGAGGGCAGCAGGATTTGGTCCGATTTGCCCGGGACCGGGAAATTCTCCGGATTTTAAAAGAGGAGACGGGGGTCAATGTGCCGGAAGTCCTTTACCGCGACCTTCCCCGAATGCTTCCTACTGAACTCGAGCTGACCGCCCTGCGCATCTGGCTCGAGGACAAGAGCGCGGCCGGCTCCCCGCCCCAACCGGTCTGGAAGGTGGAGATGACCGGCCGGACGATCCAGCCGAACACGGCGATGGTCGCGCCGCTGACCCGGTTCCTCGAGCGGTTGAAGGACAATCCCTGGCGTATGCTCATCCAAGCCACCAGCCTGGAGGACAAACCCAAGGTGCCGGTTCCGGACTTTGCCAAAGGTCCCGGCCGTTTTTATATCCTAGGGGAGGTGCGATGAGCACGCCTCGCACGCTGCGACGCCGGTTGGAAGATTGGATCATCCATCCGGCGGTCTCCGTCATCCTGGGGTTGCTGGGGGTTGGTTTTTTTGCCTTGGGGGAGGCAGTGGTTCATCCGGTGCGCACCCGCGTGGATGAGGAGAAGAAAAAGCTCCTGGATCGCACCGCCCAAGTGGCGGCCTTGCAAGGCCGCTTTACCCAGGCGGAGCGGATGGACGTGGAGACCCAGATTGAGGGGGCACGTAAATCCATGCCGGATGGTTTGCCCGGCTTGCGGCGGGTCATGGTGGAAATCTCGGACTACTTCAAGAAAAACGGCTGGGGAGGCCGGCTGATTCCGTCTCCTCCCGAGGTCCTGAATTCCGCGCTGCCGGAATTGCAGGGGATGCGTCTAAAAATCGAGGCTCAGACTCCGCGCCGCTACGCGGATAACGTCCAGGATGGGCCCGAGGGGCGGGTGGGGCGTTTGCTCCGCGCGCTTGATGCGTTGCCTTATCCCCACCAGCTCACCCGGATGGAGATGGGGATGGGAGGCAAGGACCGCGACCAGCAGGTCTACTTGGAAATCCTGTTTTTCCAACTGCCGTGAGACAGCTGATCAATAATCCCCGCTTTGTGCTGGGCATGGTGGTTTTGGCCGGACTTCTGATCGCTTGGCAGTACCTGCCGGTGGATTGGGGGCGCAGCTGGAACCAGCTGCTCCTCGGAGAGGTTGCCCAGATGACGGCGGAGACGGAGGGGATGCCACCGGAGGCCGAACTTCCCGTCAGCAAGCTGTTCGGGCTTCGGCCCAAAAATCTGCCCGGGGAGTGGGAAAAAACCCTTGAAAGCACGGATATCGACCGGGCTCTCTTTCCGGTTCCGGCTTCCCCTGCGGAAAAGAAATGGCAACAGCAGGATGAGGGGCCGCGGTTTCCCGCCGGGCTAAGGCTGGAGGCGGTCTACCAGGATGGCAACCAGTCGGTCGCGGTCCTCAGCGGTTACCAGGTGCGGGAGGGGGATTATCTCCGGGGGGCTGAAGTGGTGCGTATTTCCCGGGACCGGGTGACTTTCCTATGGATGGATTCCCAGCACGACCTGCTCTTGGGCGGGGATACCGGGGTCCTGCAGAAACCCAAGGACCCACCTCCGAAGCCGGCTGACTCAAAGGATGCCCCGGCTCCCGACACCACGGCTTTGTTGCAGGGGGAGCTCGAAAGATTGCGCCAAATTCAAAAGTTGCTGGAGATGCCTGCCAACTTACTCAAAGGTTCTGAACAGACCCCGCCCCCCTAACTTCCGGGAGACAAACGCAGGGGGGTAGCCTAACCCTTGCGTGAAAATCCCCGGATTGATTTTGGCGGTTCTTGGGTTTGGCTGCGGCCTGGGTTGGGCTTTGGACGTGGACGAGCGAACGCTGCCTGCTTGGACAAATTACCTGAACAGCAAAACCAGCCTGCGGGGTCCGCAGGGACCGGGATGGAGCCAAGCCCGGGGCACCCAGGCGGTTTTGGAAGAGGACCTGCGTCGCATTTACTTCCAGGCCCTTTCGTCGGGGGACGAGGCCGCGCAGGACCGGGCTTTGGAGGAGTTAATCGCGGTGAACCCCAAAAACCCCGACTACCCCCAGTGGAAAAAACTTTTGGATCAATCCCGTGAAACCCCTTCGAAGGAGCAGTCCGCGCACCTGACCAACGGGGTGGGGCGATTGTCGATGCCTGGCCCGGAATTTTTCTACGAATGGGATTTGGTGATGCCGCCGGAAGTGCAGACGGAGGTGCTGCATCAACTGGAAACCTGGCGTCGCCAAAAAAACTCGGGCTGGGCCAAGGTGCAGCTTCGGGCGGGAGCCGCCTCCCACGGGGTTGATGGCGGGCGACGTCTCACCGTGTATCCGCTCACCCTTTGGCAGGCCAACGAACTGACAACCTTTGTTCGCACCCAGTACGAGAAGCTGGGCGCAGGGAAGTGGAAGTCGCCCGCACCGGATTTGGCCCAGGTGGATCCCTCCTCGGGTTCGGCCGGGATGGAGCGTCCGCAGCAGAACTTGGCTCGGATGGTCCGGCAGGGGCAGGGACAGGGGAAGGACGGCACTTCCACGGATCCAACTTACAGCTTCACGGCCAAAAATCTTCCGGTGCAGGACGCCCTCGCACTTTTCGCGAGGCTAAACCAGCTCAACATTGTTCCGGATCCGGAGGTGGAGGGCGCCGTGACCGTGGATTTTCGCGGACTCACTTTGGAAAAGGCGATGGAGGCGATTTTGGAATCCCTCGGCTGTTATGCGGAGGCAGAGGGGGGACTGATTCGGGTGCGTGGCCTGCAAACGCGGGTTTTTACGGTTGATTATCTGCGCCTCAAGCGGACAGGTAAAACCACGATGGAAACGGACTTGTCTTCCGGGAACAACACCACCGCAAGCGGCGGGGGAGGAGGATCGGGGTCCACCGGAACGGTTTCCGTCGATTCCTCCGATGAGGTGGATGTCTGGAAGGACATGGCTTCTCAAATTCAGGCCCTCCTTTCCTCGAAGGGCAAGGTGGCGGTGAACTCGCTCGCGGGCACGGTGATTGTCTCCGACACGAGACGAAATGTGGAGCGGGTTGGCGCCTATATCGAAATTCTTTCCAGCCGTTTGAACCGGCAGGTGGATCTGGATGTGCGGGTGTTGGATGTGGAGTTTCTGGATGACCGGGAGTTTGCGATCGACTGGCAGCAAGTGGTTAAACAGGTGGGTAACACCACGTTGACCGCCTCGGCACTGCTGACACCGGTTGGCATTCCTGCCACGGTGTTTCCAGGCCTGGGCGGGGCGAACATTCCCAGCCTATCCATCTCCAACACCACCATTGACCTGATCATTAAGGCCATCGAGGACCAAGCCAAGGTGCGGGTGGCTAGCCAGCCAAGGGTGCGCTCCATGAATCACCAGACCGCTATCATCAAAGTGGTACGAGAGGACCCGTTTTTCACCTCCCAATCAAACGTCCTGCAGAGCCAATCCGGTAATGCCCAAGGCAACAATGTTCAAGTCAACAGTGTGGAGACCGGTACGGTTCTATCGATCACTCCCCAAATTTCGGATGACCAGAAAATTACCTTAGATATTCTCCCTTCCGTCACCACTTTGACGGGCACAGATTCGTTCGTTCAGCCCTTGACCATCACCAACGCCGCCGGTGATCCCACCGCGGTGCAAAGTACCAACGCCACCGCTCCCCGGCTGCGATCCAAGCAAGCTTCCACGGTGGTCCGGGTCAATGACCGGGATACGGTGGTGATGGGTGGGTTTATTGAGGATCAGGTAAATCAGGTGCGCAAGAAGGTGCCCGTGCTGGGGGATATCCCCCTGTTGGGCACGTTGTTCACCGGCATGGCGGACGCCAAGACCCGCCGGGAGATGGTCTTTCTGGTCAGTCCCACCATCGTCCGGGATTCGCCCGTGGCGCAGAAGTGAGCGGGGCCTGAGCCCATGTACGAAAACTTTTTTGATCTCGAAACATCCCCGTTCCTGATCAGTCCGGATCCGGAGTTTCTTTACCGGACCCGGGTGCATGCGGAGGCCTTGCAACATATCCGCTATGCCCTGAACCATTCCAAAGGCACCTGTCTGGTGACCGGCCCGGTGGGTTCGGGCAAGACCACCCTCTGCCGTCAGATCCTGCGGGAGCTGGATCCGGAGTCGGTCGATCACGCCCTGATTCTCAATCCCCGCCTGCAGGAGCGGGAACTGCTTGTCCAAATTCTGACGGACTTGGGGGAGGAAGTGCTTTCCTGGGATGGTTTGGGCCAGCAGGTGCAGGAGGCGGTCTTGACGCGGTACTTGCTGGGGCGTCAGGTCATCATCCTGGTGGATGAGGCCCAGGGAATGCCCACGGAGTCCCTCGAGGCATTGCGGCTGTTGACCAATCTGGAGACGAATGAACGGAAGGTCGTGCAGGTGGTGCTGTTCGCCCAACCTGAGATGGAAGAGCGCTTGCGCGATGAGCCGGAGTTGCTGCCGTTCCGGCAGAGGATTCTGGTGCGTTGCGAGCTGGCACCGCTGCGCTATCGGGAAACGATGTCCTATATTGATCACCGGTTGAAGGTGGCGGGTCCGAATCCGCGGGTGCGTTTTTCCAGGTTAGCCGGCCGGGCGATTCACCGCTGGTCTGCCGGGGTGCCCCGCCTGATCAACCATCTTTGTGACAAAGCGATGCTTTCGGCCTTCGTGCGGCAGGATCATAAGGTGAGTCTCGGGGATGCCTGGCGGGCCCGGCAGGACGTGGGGGCTTTGCTGTGAGCCTGATCACCGAAGCCTTGCAGCTTCGGAAAAACCAGCCCCGCAGCCGCACCCGAACCGGCGAAAGTTTTCCTCCCATGCGGCGGACGTCCCCGGTCGGTCCATTGTTGGTGGGGATGGTCATCCTGGCAGCGTTGGTGGTCCTCGGATTTTGGAAGGGGACGTGGCTTTTGGAGCAGGTGGAAAGTCTCGCTGGAATTCGCGTCTCCCCGCCGCCGCCCCTGTCTGCACCTTTGGCAAAACCCTTGGAGCCATCGCCCCAGGAGAAGGTGGTGGCCGCGCCCACGACAAAGCCAGGCTCGGGAATGTCTATGGAGCCGGCCGGAGAGGTGGGGAGGACGACCGTAGATTCCGCCGGGCCTGATTCAACGGCGGCGAAGCCGGTCGATCTCCCGGAGGACTTAAAGCCGATGGATGTGAACCTTTCCCTGGCCTTAATTGAAGATGAAAAGGCCCGGCAGCAGCTGGACGAGGAAAACCAGAAGAAGATTGAAGGCTTTCTGAGAAAAATGGATGTGCAGGGGATCTGCCATCAAGGGGCGGACTCTACGGCCATGGTGGATACGGTATTGATCCGGCCGGGGGATCCGGTCGGGGATTTCGGGCTAACGTTAAAAACGATCGAGCCCCGACGGTTGGTTTTTGCCGACCGTCAGGGGCGTGAATATTCCAAGAGCTACTGATTCCGGCCGGACTTTTACTCTGAGGATTTTTCGAAAGGGAAGGGGCCTGGGCCAAGCCGGTTGCTCGGGGGAGGTCCGACCTGACGAACGGGGAGGCCTGCGGCCGCATCCACGGGGGATCCACCGATGGTGGATAAGTTGACGTTCACGACCTTGCCGGTGGCTTCTTCGGCGTGGGCTGAACTGACCGGGGAGAACGGACGGATCCGGTCGGCGGCCAGGAGAATGACAATCAGCCAGAGAGCAAGTTGGGTCCAAGGATCAAGACGTAGGATAATTTTCTTTTTCATCCAATCTTTTTACGCAGATGGTTCAACCAGGCCAACTGACAAACAGAGGTTTCTGAGCCAAAGGAGGGAAATGGTGGATTCGGGATTTAGGGGCGTTTGGTGGACCTCCGTCGCCCGGGGCACGGACGCCTCATCGAGGCGTCCCTACCGAAGTTATGATCCAAAAACTGAAGATTTGCGGTTTGGCGGACGGGTCGGCGACCCGTCCCTACCGAGCTTGGTATCTTTCAGATTGAAGCTTTGGTAGGGACGCGTGGCCCACGCGTCCGAGGCTGGGTATTTTAAATTCCAATGAGGAGGCTTGGGGCCAATCCGCCCTAGCTAACGCCACGCCAGGAGGATTGAGCTGACGACGAGGAGGGACTGGAAGATGAGGCCGCCGGGGATGGAGAAAGGGTCGCGGCCGCGGAAATGACAACGTCCGTGCAGGCGGTGGAGTGATTCGAGCCAGGAGGGAGGGCTTTTCAGGAGGTCGCGAATGCCGGTGAGGTAGTCGGGAAACATGGAGCCGATCGCTCCGGTGAGCAGGAGCGGAAGCGGAACGGAGGTGAAGGCGGGGGAGCGAAGAAGGATTAAAAACACAATCAGGGCGATGACCTGATCCGCCATGGACATGGGGAGCAGGCGACAGAGTTTGGTTTTCCGGTCCGGCGAGGAGTGGACCCAATGGCCGATGCCGGTGTCGCCATGGGGCACGGCGTCCAAAGCAAGATGGCTGAGGACGGCGGCCAAAAAGACGGGAACTTCTCCTCCAGGTACGACCTTGGCTAGCCCCATGCCGACAACAATGTGGACGGGGGAGAACAATGAGTCAGCGGCCGGCTTTGGCCAAGGCTCGGACAAAGGCCCGGACGCGGGCGGGATCGATTTTCCCAGACCGCTTGAGGGCGGTGCCGACGATGAAGCCGGAGGCTTCGGGCAGATATTCGTGCAGGTTTTCCAGGGTGGTGCCGCTGCCGATGAGCAGGGGAGCGTGAGGAGCGGCGTGGTGGGCGCGGCGAACGTGCTCCGGATCCGTGCCGTGGCCGGTGCCGGCTCCGCTGAGGATGAGGGCATCGGCGCCGCCGCGTTCCCAGGCATCCCGGGCCTCGTCCTCGATGGTGTAGCCGGGGGCCATGGGGGCGGAGTGTTTCACATCCACATCCGCGAAGATGCGGATGCGATCCGCGCCGATCCGCTTCCGAAAGCGAAGGAGTTTTTCGGCGATCCCGTTGAGGATGCCTTGGTCCGCCATCCGCGCGCCGACGAGGACGTTGACGCGGATGAAGTCGGCCCCCGAGGCGGCGGCCACGGCCATGGCCCCGACGCCGTCGTTCCGGAGCAGATTGATGCCGAGCGGGCCGGGAAAAAGGTCGCGGGCTTCGCAGGCGAGGGAGGTGAGGCAGGCGACGGCGACCGGACCCGCGGATTCGGCGGCAAAGGGAGTGTCGCCAAAGTTTTCGAGGATGACGGCATGGACGCCACCCTTTTTCAGGGCCAGCAGATCCCGGCGCATGGATTGACGGACGGGTTCCAGCTTGCCGCCGTACCGGGGTGCCCCAGGCAGGGCGGGGAGATGGACCACGCCCAGCAGGCTTTTTCTATGAAGAAGCCCAGCCCAAGGATTCTTTTGGGAACGCATGGCGAAAGCGTAGCTGTAGGCAACGGCGATGACAGCCAGAGTTTGCGATCAAACGCGGGCGGAAAAATATTTATTAAGCAAAATGTAAAGCATTGATAAATAGAGGTTTAAGTTGTGAATAAAGCATAAAAACGGATTGCAAGCATATCTAAGTGTAGCAAATTATATATGCACGTTTTATGGAATGCATTCAAAAGCTGATTGTGGGGGCACTTAAAAACTCCGGCCATACGGTGGCGCTGGTGGATCGGGAGTTGCGAATTCGTTGGGCGGCCGGTTTGGAACGAACCGTCATCGGAGCACCCGTGAACGCCCTTTGGAAGGGGGCTCGGGTTGCCCAGGGGCAAATCCGTGGTTTGATCCGGGAACTGGCGGAAGGCAACGGTGGCACCGCGGAGGGCCGGCTTTCCGGAAGGAAGCAAAACCGGATGCGGATTGATTTTATTCCCCTGCGTGATGCCAGCGGCGAAGTGGAGGGTTTTGCGGCGATCTGTCAAACGGTCGGGGCGGTGGCCACGGGGGTGTCCGACGGGGTGGCGGAGATTTATGAGCTGTTGTTTGAGCTGAATGCAGACGAGTTTTCGGGACTGTTGGCGACGTAGG
>JBBAWG010000055.1:0-7698 GCA_040397305.1 Methylacidiphilales bacterium
GCCGGGATCATGGTTTACATCAGCCTCGATGAACTTCTTCCCACCAGCCGCGCCTACGGCAAGGGCCACGACAGCCTCCTCGGCCTCGTCGCCGGGATGGGCGTGATGGCGCTGAGCCTTCTGCTGATGAAGCAGGGGTAACCTAACCGATTCTCTCCGACCCAAACACCGCCTGAATCGCTTCGGGAACCTCAATCTTCCCGTCTTTCGTCTGATACGTCTCCACCAAGGCGATGAACAACCGTGCCAAGGCCGTGCCCGATCCATTCAGCGTGTGGCACGCCCGGTTCTTTCCGTCCGCCCCCTTGAACCGCAGCCCCATTCTCCTCGCCTGAAAATCACGGAAGTTGCTGCACGACGAAACTTCCAAAAACTGCCCCATCCCCGGCGCCCACACCTCCAAATCGTAACAGCGCGCCGCCCCGAAGCCGATGTCGCCCGTGCACAGCTCAATCTTCCGGTAGTGCAGGCCGAGCTTTTGCAACACCGCCTCGGCATGGCCGCAGAGGGCCTCGAGGGTCTGCATCGAGCGGTCGGGATGCTCGATCCAGACCAGCTCCACCTTGTCGAACTGGTGCATCCGGGCCAGGCCGCGCGTCTCCTTGCCGGCACTTCCCGCCTCCCGCCGGAAGCAGGGTGTGTAGGCGGCATATTTTTTCGGCAGATCTCCCTCCGCCAGAATCTCATCCCGGTGCAGGTTCGTCACCGGCACCTCGGCGGTCGGCACCAGAAACAGCTCCCCGCCTTCAGTGGAATACATGTCTTCCCGGAACTTCGGCAGTTGCCCGGTGCCCACCATGCTGGCCTCCCGCACCAGGAACGGCGGGGAAATTTCCAGGTATCCGTGACCAACGGTATGCAGGTTCAGCATCCACTGGATCAGGGCCCGCTCCAGCCGCGCCCCCGCCCCGCGGTAAACGGCAAAGCCACTGCCGGAAACCTTGGCCGCCGCCGTGAAATCCAGGATCCCCAGCGCTTCTCCCAGCGCCACGTGATCCTTCGGTTTGAAATCAAACTTCTTGGGTTGGCCCCAGGTCACCACCACCGGATTGTCGGCCGCGCCCGCGCCCTGCGGACAGTCCTCCCACGGCAGGTTGGGGAGGGTCAGCAGCAGCGACTCCTGCCGTGCCTCCACTTCGGCGGTCAGCCGATCGAGCTCGGCAATCCGGTCAGACTTTTCCTTCATCCCCGCCATCAGGTCATCGGCCGGCTGGCCCTTGGATTTCCGCGCACCGATCTCCTTGCTGATCGCGTTGCGTTCGGCCTTCAGCTTCTCCACCTCCCCGATCAACTTCCGCCGCTCCTCGTCCGCCTCCAGCACCTTGGCCAGCCCATCGGCCGCCCCCTTGCCCCGTAAAGACAGGCGTTGCCGCACGCCCTCGGGATCTTTCCGGATCAGCGCAATGTCCAGCATCCATGTATTCAACCTATTCAGACGCTTTCCGTCGAGGCCTGCCAAAGGTTTTGCCGAACTTTTTCCAACCCGCTTTAACGGATGGATGCCTTCCGCCAGGGTCCGCGGTGCCGTGCTCGATCTCGGCTCCAACACCTTCAAGTTGCTTCTCGCCGAGCAGCGGAACGGCGTTCTGCACATTTTTCATGAGAAGGCCTACCCCGTCCGCTTGGGCGAAGGCGTGGCCGTCACCGGCAAACTCCAGCCCGCCGCCGTCCGCCGGGCCCTCCGGATGCTCTTCTTCCTCTCAAAAAAAATCTCCTCCTTTGCCCCGGATCAGGTGGTGGCCGTCGGTACCGGAGCCCTGCGCCGGGCCCGCAATCGGCCGGCCTTCCTCCAGCCTGCCTCCAAAATCCTTCGCCAACCGGTGCGGATGCTTTCCGGCCAGGAAGAAGGAAGGTTGATTGCGTTGGCCGCGCGCTCGCTCAGCCGGCCGCCGCGGCCCCGTTACCATATCGATCTGGGCGGCGGCAGCCTGGAGGTGATCGACTCCCGGAATCCAAAAAAGCCCAAGATCCAAAGCCTCGATATCGGCTGCGTCGCCGTCCGCGACACCCTGCTCTCCCGCCAACCCCCCTCGCCGGACGAGTGGATGCGCGCCCGGGGAAAAATTGAAAAAGTCCTGCGCAAACTCCCGCGCCCGAATCGGTCCACCCAGGCCACCTTCACGGGCGGGACCGGCCACGCTTACGCCTGCCTCCTCCGCCAAAAAAATGTGAAGGCGCGGCGGCTGGAAAATCTTCCGATCCGGCGGGAAGAGCTGATCCGCCTCATTCTCCGGCTGCTTCCTCTTTCCGCCCGGGAGATGGGCCGCCTGCCCGGCATGCCGGCAGACCGCGTCACCGTGGCCCTGCCCGCCTTCCTGGTTCTGGATGAGGCGATCCAAAGGCTGCGTCTCTCCAAAATCCGGGTCAGCACCCACGGCCTACGCTACGGCGTCTGGCTCGGTCATCTCGCGCCGGCCCCGATCCGGAGGATTTCGCGGTGATTCCCAAAACTCCAGCCGTGAAGGAGGCGCTCGCCCTGATGCGGGATTGGGAGAAGGAACCCCGGCACGTCTTGCATGTGACGGCATGGGCCGTGCAGCTATTTGAAGAACTCCGGCCGGAACACAAACTCGAATCCCGGGAACTCACCTATTTGACCGCCGGAGCCCTGCTGCACGACGTGGGCTGGGCCACCGCCACCGAGGAGCGACCCCACCACAAGGAGTCGGCCCGCCGGATTCGGGAACATTCCTGGCAAAACCTGACCCAAAAGGAGCGGGAGTTCGTGGCCCTCGTGGCCCGCTACCACCGCAAGAGCCAGCCTTCAGCCCGGCACCAGCGTTATCTCAACCTCGAATCCGCCCGCCGCGAACCCCTTCGTTGGCTGGCCGGGATTTTGCGCGTGGCTGATGCCATGGACCGCTCCCACCGCCAAAAGCTGGTTTTGGAAAAATTGGAGCTCCGCCCGGGTGTTTGCCTAATCCATGCGCGCGGCGAAGGCACGGAAGAGGCCAACCTCGGCCTCCAACGCAAATCCGACCTCTTTCAGCAGGTTTCCGGCCGGCAGCCCTTCCTCAAAATCAGCCCCTCCTAGCCGCATGGCACGCGGGGGCCGTTCTGCTTAAATCCCCCTTGTGAAACGTCGGCGTCCCCAGCTGATCGCTTTGGCCATTTTATTGGCTTTTGTCGGCTTCTCCTACAGCTACGTCCGCTACTTTGTCCGCGCCCGCACCCATGCCGTCATCGTCTTTCTTGTGCCCGGGGCGAGCCCGGAACTCCTCTCCCTCGCCCAAACCCGGCATCCCAACCGCTCCTTTCCAGGCCTTGACCAGGCGGACTCCATGGCCTTCGTCGAAACCCAGTCCTCCGATCAGCTCACCGGTGACGCCGCCGCCCTCGCTTCCTTTCTCGCCACCGGCGAAATCGGACCCGCCAACCAGATCAGTCTCCGGTACGACGGCAGGCCGGCGGACACTCTCCTTTATCAGGCCCAGCGCCGGGGCCGGGCCGTGGGGATTATCTCCTCCGGTCAAGTCACCTCACCCGGGGTCGCCGCCTTTTTCGCCCATCAGCCGGATGCCTCCGTCTCCGCGACCGTTGCCAACCAACTGCTCGACTCCACCCGCATCGACCTCATCTTTGGCGGCGGCAGGGAGGTGATTGAAACGGAGAAGAGGGTCGGCCACCGGGATCTGATCAAGGAGGCTGAGAAACTGGACTACACCATCGTTTTTGACCGCGCCGGCCTGCAAAGTTTTCCGGCCTGGAATACCCGCCGGATCATCGGTCTCTTCGCTCCCAACGAACTTCCCCTGGCCGCCGCCGATGACGGAGGGGCCGGCACTGTCCGGCTCTCGGATCTTGTGGAGCGGGCCATTGAAACCCTCGCCTACAACCTGCTCGGTTACTTTCTCGTCATCGAACATCCCCTCGTCGCCAGCGCCGCCGCCCAGAATCAGGCCGAACTGGCCGTGCGCCAACTTCATGAACTGGATCGCGCGGTCGATACCGCCCGGCGCTATGCGGGAAAGAACGCCCTGATCCTGGTTTACTGTCCGTACTCCGTCGGCGGCTTTCAGTTTCTCGACTCCTCCGCCACGGCCAAAAAGACCAAGTCCCGCATCCCGTCACTCTCCTGGCATAACGGCCCTGGACGGACCGGCTCGGATCCTGCCGGTCTCCGCACCGGCCGGCCCGCTTCGCCCTCCGCCGGTTTCGGCTGGGCCGCCGCCTACGGCAAAGGTTCCGACGAAGTGCACGGAATTCTCAATCCCGGCGAATTGCACGCCATCCTCCAGCGCCAGCTCTGAACACCACCCGGATCAAGGAAATCCTGGCCGCCCGAGGCCTCCGCCCGCTCCGCCAGCTCGGGCAGAACTTTCTCGCCGAGCCCACCCTAGCCACCCAGATCGCCGAGGCCGTCGGACCAACCACCAACGAGCCGGTGCAGGAGGTCGGCCCCGGTCTCGGTGCCCTCACCCGCGCCCTCCTCGCCGCCGGCCATGAGGTCGAAGCCTTTGAGATGGATCAAGGCCTGATCTCCTTCCTGCGGGAGGAGTTTAAGGATGAGCCCCGATTCCACCTTCTCGCCGGTGATGCCTTGAAGACCCTTCCCTCGCAACCGCCCCGGAAGATCCTTTGCGGCAATCTGCCCTACTCCATCTCCACCCCCCTGCTAGTCCAACTAGCCCTCCGTCAGCCTCCCCCGGAAACCGTGGTGGTCACCCTGCAGAAGGAGGTGGCGGACCGCTTCGCCGCCCAGCCGCGCACGTCGGACTATGGCGCCGTCACCGTCCTGTTGCAGACCGTCTTTCAGATTGAAAAGGTCCGCTCCCTTCCGCCCGAGGTTTTTTATCCACGACCCCGGGTGGATTCAGCCGTCCTGCGCCTGACCCGCCGATCTTCGGTTCCGGGCGAGCTGGATAAGTTTTACGCCTTTGTCCGGAAAGGTTTCTCCCAGCGCCGAAAGCAGCTCAAGCGGGTTCTGCCTGTTGATCTCGCCCGCCGGGCCGAGGAGCTCGATCCTTCGGAGTGGTGGCAACTCTATGAACAATGCGGACGAACGGTTTGATATCGTGGATGCGTCCGACCGCGTGATCGGCTCGGCGCCGCGCTCGGAAATCCATGCCCACGGCCTGCTCCACCGGGCCGTCCACCTCTGGCTCTACGATCCAGCCGGACGGATTCTCCTGCAGCGCCGCTCCCTTTCCAAAGACCGCGAACCTGGCAAGTGGACCTCCAGCGTGAGCGGACACGTGAATGCCGGCGAGGAGTATGACACGGCCATGCTCCGGGAAATTCCCGAGGAGATCGGCGTACCCGCCGGATCCTGCCGTGATTTCCGCCGACTCGGCTACTTCTCGGCCTGCCAGGAAACCGACCAGGAATTCGTCTGGCTCTACCGTGCCATCCACGCCGGCCCTTTCCAGCCCGATCCAGCGGAAGTCGCCGGCTTGGAGTGGTTCCCGCTGGATCAGTTGGAGACGAACATCAAAAAACAGCCGCAGGAGTTCTCCTCTTGCCTGCTCTACCTCTGGGAGCAAAGGCCCAGGTGAAAAACCGCCTCGCTGGAAAACGGGCCATCGTGGTGGGCGGCGGCATCGGTGGTCTCGCCACCGCCCTAAGACTTAGAAAAGCCGGTGCCCAGGTGGTTCTGCTGGAAAAGAATGAAACCGTCGGTGGAAAAGTTTCGGAGCGTCGAGCCGATGGCTTTCGCTGGGACCTGGGTCCCTCCCTTTTCACCATGCCCCAGATTCTCGACCGACTTTTTGCCGACCTTGGCGAGAAACGGGAAGATTACCTCAAGCTGGAGCCCCTCTCCCCCACCTGCCGCTACCGTTGGGCCGACGGCTACCAGTTCGACGAGAACGAGTTCTTCTGGTCACGACCCGACTCCGCCCGCCTGCTCCGTCACGCCGAGGGCCTCTACAACCTCTCCGCGTCTGCCTTCTTGGAGAGCGATCCTTCCGAGGTTTGGCGCAAGGTTCTGGACCCGCGTCTGATTCCACTTTTACGCCATCTCCCGGCGATGAGTCCGTGGCGTTCCCTCGCCTCCGCCTCACGTAAATTTTATCGCGATCCCCATCTTCAGCAGTTTCTCCAACGCTTTGCCACCTACAACGGCAGCGACCCCGAACTCACCCCCGCCACGTTCGCCGTGATCCCTTACGTCCAAGCCCGCTTCGGCGGCTGGTTTATCCAGGGTGGTATCCGCCGGCTGGCGGATGCACTTCTGAACCTCGCCCAGAAAAACGGGGTGGCGATCCGCACCAAGGCCGAAGTAGCCACCATCGAGCCCCATCGGGTCACATTGGAGAACGGCTATCACTTTCCGGCCGATCTGATTTTCCACAACGGCGACGTCTTGCGGGCCTATCAACAGACCATTCTCCACCCCGAAGCCCGGGCCATGGCGGGGAAGATCGCCAAACCTCAACGCGCCATCTCCGGCTTCGTCGTGCTGCTCGGCGTTCAAGGCAAGGATCCCTCACTGGGTCACCACAACATCTTCTTCTCCGACAACTACCCGCTCGAGTTCCAGCAGATGTTTCGGGAAAAACGGCCAGCGGAAAATCCCACCATCTATCTTTGTCTGAGCGCCCGCTCCCAACCTGCGGACGCCCCGCCCGAGCACGACAACTACTTCCTGCTGGTTAACGCCCCGGCCGAAACCGAGAGCATCGACTGGGCGAAGGAGTCGCCCGCCTACACCGATCGAATCATCCGGATCCTCGACAAAAAATTCCTCCCCGGCCTGGCCAAACGGGTCGTCCACAAGGAGTGGTTTTCTCCGGCCGACTTTGAATCCCGCGACGCCGTGGTGGGCGGCTCGCTCTACGGCTGGGCCTCTCACGGAATGGTTCCATCCTTCCTGCGTCCCCCGATCCGCTCGCCCCTGCTGAAGAACCTCTACTTTGTCGGTGGCACCACCCATCCGGGCGGAGGCCTTCCCCTCGTCCTTCTCTCTGCTGAAATCGCCGTGCGCCTGGCCTCTAAGGCGTAAAGGCCTTTATCTATTAAGAGTTTAAGCAATGAAAATAAGCCCTAGAAAAAAGCCCCTTCCTATACTACTTTTTTTGGATGAGGTTTTTGCAGGTCCTAAGTCTTCTAGCCCTGACCCCTTTGGTCCAGGCGGCAAACCTGCAACTTAACTTCGACCAAGGCTCTTTTTCCGGGTCGACATCGGGAACCTTCACCCTTACCGGAGTCATGCCGGCTCATGGATTTGGTTCAGGTGGGTACAACATCGGGAGCACCTACATCAACGAATATTGGAACTTCAGCACCCAGTACGACACCCCGGTGGGGAATTCCTTTGCCAGCGACTTTGATTTCAACCTAAATGGCTTCTCCGCTACTGGGGATACTGTCCGGAGCGGAATCACCTATCCGGCTTTTCATATTGGGATTACGATGTGGGTCTCAAAAAGCCTTAATCTTTCCACCTTGCAGGTCTTTATTCAGGACCAACCAGACCCGATGTTTAACAGCAATAACTTCCCTTACGGGGAGTTTTCCCTGAATATGACCGGCTCTTTCGTGGCCAACAGTTCGGCTGGCGTGGGTGCGGCTCCGGAAACAAGGGGAATGACCCTGGCAAATCTCAGCGGTACGTACGTGAATCAATATGACCCAGGGATATCCGCGAATGCCCTGACGGTTTCCGTAACAAGCGTTCCGGAACCTTCCACCACTTCTTTAGTCCTTCTCTCAGCCCTTCCCCTTCTTTTCCGCCGCCGGAAAAATTCCTAAAGCTTT
>JBBAWG010000056.1:0-4682 GCA_040397305.1 Methylacidiphilales bacterium
TCAGCCGGCGTGGATTTCGTCGTCGAGGCTGGAGATGGAAGTGAAGGTGGCCTGAGCCGCCTTGACCATCGAATCCTGCTCGGCCGGCGTCCACGCAATCGCATCCATGTCGGCGCGGAACTTCATCCAGAGCCCCCGCTGGGCCTCGCCGTGGGGATCCAGATACTTTAAGGCGGTAATCCGGGCCCGACCGCCGAGAGCCTTGGCGATATAGCGGGCGCCGTTCTTGCTTCCCTCAAACACGTAGTAGATCCCCATCAGGGTGGCGGGAGAGGGAGCGCTCTTGATCTCTGCGATCAGCCTGGTCGCGCCTTTCATCGGCTGGACGGATTTCAAGTCCACGCCCAGCTGGGTCAGGTCGGCCTCCAAATTCTTGGTCTGGTAAAGCTCGGGCAGTCCAAGGGAGCCGAGCCGGGGCTCTTTCTTGAGGGCCGCATCGGTGGCGGCCTCCAACTCGCGATGAATGAGCCAACGCTGGGCGAGGTACTTTTTGTACTGGTCCTGCCCGATGGCTCCGGAAACCAGGGCGGCCTCGAGGGGTTTCGACTCCGCTTCGGCGTGTTGGGCGGCGGTATCGGATTTGAGCCGGGCCATGATTCCGGCGGAAGCGGTCGGTGCAACGGTGTTCATTGAGACACTATCTCAAAATGGGGCAGCCGAAACAAGAGCCGAAAGGGATGTGAGTTTTGGTTCCCGCGAAGACGCAAAGGTTTCTAGTCCTTTAGCTCTTAGTCATGGAGGGAGTCGTTGAGGCACTGAACCTTTCCTGCATAACTAAGGACTAAACGACTAAACAGCTAAGGAGATACAGTGGCCTACCGAGTTACTGGTTCGTGCGATTAAGACGGTTCAATTTCCGGCCGTCGGTGTTGGAGGGAAAGGAGACGGCGGGGTCGCGCATGGCAGCAGGGACGGAGTCCAGTTGAAAGACCCCGCCGGAAGACGAGACATAGCCGGTGCCACCGGAGGAGCCGGGAGACTCTTCCTGGGCGACGGGGGCGGGTGGTTTCGGTTGGGCCCCGTTGAAGACAGCACAAACCTCGCCGGACTGGGTCCGCGCGATGCCCACCCCGCCCAAGGTGCTGGACTCCCGAAGAAGATTTTCCCGATGCCCGTCGCTGTCCAACCAGGCCCGCAGGACGGCTCGCGGGGACCCGTCGGGGACAGGGCCGTAGATATTTTCCGAAAGATTCTTCCAGCCGTTGTCGTTGAGCAGGCTTTTGGTCAGCTCCCGGTGGAACTGGGAGTTCTTGGCGGCCATCCGCTCGGCCCATTGCGAGGCCAGCTCATCGAGTTTGTCGCTCCGGGTGAGGGGGGGAACGCCGGCTTTTGCCCGTTCGGCGTTGATCAGGGCGAAAAGCCGGTCCTGCGGCGTGGCCTCTTCAGCGGCCAACGCCTGCGAAGATGGGAGATGGGAAATGGGAGATGGGAGAAGGAGCAGTGCGACAGCAAGAACCAGGTGGTGCGTCACGCGTCGATTTACCAGAAGAACCAGTTTTTGGTGATGAGGACGTAGGCGGCGAGGCCGGCGTTGGCGGCGGCGTGGACGAGGATCACGGCCTTGAGGGACTTGGTCTTCACAAACCACCAGCCGGCGATCAGACCGAACAGCAGGGCCGAGCCGACCTCCACGTGAACCATCGCGAAGGCCACCGTGGTGATGTAAAACGAAAGTGGTTGGAAGGTTCCCAGCGGCACCTCCTCAAACTCTGGTTTGATGATCGTCCGCATCAAATAGCCGCGCCAAAAGAGCTCCTCCACGATCGGCACCACCACGACCGCCCCGAAGATCCGAAACAAAATCGCCAGCACGCCCGGCACCACGCCGAGTTGGAAGGCCGCCTCAAACGGAAAGGTGTTGTCCCGCTCTCCGCCCGTCCGCGGCATCCACGGATCCAGGGCGATCCAGAGAACGATGGCGCCCAGGCCGATCAGAATGGAGTCCTTCACCCGGGCTGGGGCGGGATCCTGCCCTTGGTATCGGGGTTTCAGCCACCAGAGCAGGCCGAAGACCAGCAGGGTGCAGACGCCGTAAAGCCACCAGCCCTGCTCCTCAAACTTCTGCCGGAGAAACAAAAGTCCCATAAAAAGGACAAAGGGAGCGACAAACGGAAAGCCGGGGCCGTGGATCAGCTTTTTCATTCCTTGGCGGGACCCTAAAACAGCCGCGTTTTTAAGGCGAGACTATCCGACCCGCTGGAGGGCGTCGGAAGCGGCGGCCGATTCAGCTGCCTTGCGGCTGCGGCCCGTGCCGCGACCGATCTCTTTCTCGGACAAAAGCACGCGGACGGTAAAGGTTTTCTCGTGATCCGGCCCGACCGAGTCCACCAGTTCATAGGAGGGAACGGGCTGATTGCGCGACTGGAGGAGTTCCTGAAGCTGGCCCTTGGGATTGGACTGGTCGGCCAGTTTTTCCGCTTCGGGCAAGCGGTGGCCGTAGGCCTTTTTCACCCACGTCCGGGCGGGGTTGTAGCCGGCATCCAGGAAAATGGCCCCGAGGACAGCCTCCCAGGCATCGGCGAGGGCACCGGGCGATTCGTGAATCTTGTCCCGGGTGGCGTCGGCGCCGACCTTGAGCTGAGGGGCCAGACCGAGTTCGCGTCCGAGCTCCGCGAGGGTGTGCCGGTTGGCGAGGCTGGCCCGCATGGCGGTGAGATCGCCCTCGGGGGATTGGGGAAAATATTCCATCAGCAGGTCGCTGAGGGCCGCCTGGAGGACCGCATCGCCGAGGAACTCGAGCTGCTGGTTGTCGCCCTCCGGGCCGTTCGCGGTGCGGGCCGAGGGGTGCGTGAGGGCGCGCCGGAGAAGATCGGTTTTCTGGAAGGAGTGGCCGAGGGGGAAGCTCATCGGGGGGAACCGCCTTTTTGCGCCCGCGGATGGAAACGGTCAAACGTCGCCGCCAGGCGATCCTCATCCACGTGGGTGTAAATCTCCGTGGTTGCGATGCTGGCGTGACCAAGGAGCTCCTGGATCACGCGGAGATCGGCCCCGCCGGAGAGCAGGTGGGTGGCGAAGGAGTGGCGGAGAAGGTGGGGGTAGACGCGGGCGTCGAGTCCGGCAGCCTGGGCGGCTTTTTTCACGATGCCCCAGAGGTGGGAGGTGGTGAGACGGCGGCCGTGGTTGCCGAGGAAGACTTCGCCGCCGGATTTGGAGCGGACGAGTTTGGGTCGGCCGGTGTCGAGGTAACGGCGAAGGGTCTCCTCCGCGGCTTTGCCCAAAAGGACGAGTCGCTCCTTGTTGCCCTTGCCGATGACCCGGGCGGAACCAGCCTCGAGATCCAGCTGTTCGATCCGGAGGGAAAGGATTTCGGCGGCGCGGAGGCCGGCGGCGTAGAGGAGCTCGAGCATGGCGCGGTCGCGCAGCCCGAGCGGCGTTTTCACCGAAGGCGTCTCCAAGATTTTGCTGACTTGGTCGGGCGTGAGGGAGGGCGGGAGTTTGCGGGCCTGTTTGGGGGAGCGGAGGCCCACCGTGAGGTTGGTGGAGACGCGGCCGGTGCGGTGAAGATGGGTGAAGAAAGTGCGGAGGATGGAGGTTTCGAGGCGAAGCGTGGTGGGGCCGACCCGACCGGAGAAGCGGCGGTAGGAAAGGAATTCGCGGAGATCGTCGGGCTTGAGAGAGCGCCAGTCCTTGCCGGGAAATTTTCGTTCCACCCACCCGGTCAGCCGCTCGAGAAGGCGGCGCTGGATGGATTGGGTGCGCATGGCGTGGCCGCGCTCCATTGCGCCGGAGGCGAGGAAATCCTCAACGGGGCGATGGTCGAGCTGGCTCACGTCTTGGGGAGGGAGGGCTCTCCGCCGGTGAGACGCCGGCAGGCCTCGCGATACCGGTCGAGTGTGCCTTGGACGACGGAAGCGGGGAGGGGCGGACCGGGCGGTTGGCGGTTCCAGTCCTTCAGGCTGGTGAGATAGTCGCGGACGAACTGCTTGTCATAGCTGGGCGGATTGTGGCCGGGTTGCCAATGGTCGGCCGGCCAGAAGCGGCTGCTGTCCGGCGTGAGGAGCTCGTCGATGAGGAGAAGATTTCCTTTTTCGTCCGTGCCGAACTCGAATTTGGTGTCGGCTAGGAGGATGCCGGCCTTTTCCGCGTGTTGGTGGGCAGCGGTGTAAAGCGCGAGGCTGCGGTCGCGGACCTGGCGGAAGAGGGAGGAGCCGAGTTGCTGTTCGGCCTCCGCCTCGGTGAGAGGGAGATCGTGGCCCTGTTCGGCCTTGGTGGTGGGGGTGAAGATGGGTTCGGGGAGCTTGGCCGCCTCGAGAAGATATTTGGGAAGGGGGCGACCCCAGGCGGAGCCCTTCTTTTTGTATTCCTCCCAGGCGCTGCCGGCGAGGTAACCGCGGACAACGCATTCGACCGTCAGGGGTTTCGCGGAGCGGCAGCGGGTGAGGCGGCCGGCGTAGGTTTCCGGATTGGGGACGTCGGCGGGGACGTCGAAGCCGAGGACGTGGTGGGGCCGGGCGGCGGGCAAAGTTTCAAACCAGTAACGCGAAATGGAGGTTAGGAGGATGCCTTTGCCGGGGATCGGGTTGGGCAGGATGACGTCGTAGGCGGAGATGCGGTCGGAGGCGACGAGCCAGATCTCCTCGCCCCATTGGTAGATGTCCCGGACCTTGCCGGAGCGGAGAAGAACAGGCGCAGCCATGCGGAGATGGTAGATGGGAGATGGAAGATGGGGAGTTTTGGATGAG
>JBBAWG010000056.1:4782-7638 GCA_040397305.1 Methylacidiphilales bacterium
TTGCGCTTCTTATCAAGAGCAGTGGAGGGGCTGGCCCTGTGAAACTGCGGCAACCGGGTTCGTCTTAGGCGAATCGGCAAGGTGCCAAACCCAGTCAGGCGCAGACCCGCAAGGGGATGCGTCGGAGAGGATGAGAGGATCCGCATGCCGCGCGTGGGCGCGATGGGGTTCCCCGATTCCTTGCAGGCGAACGGACCGGCCATGATCGGGTCCGGAAATTGGTCAGAGGCGTGAGCAGACCATGGCCGGAAAATACTTCTCCCAGCTGAAGTGTCGCGAGTGTGGACGGACCTATCCGGCCAAGGCGGTCCACGTCTGTGAATTCGACTTCGGTCCGCTCGAGGCGGACTACAACTATGCGGCGATCGGGGCTGCCCTGAATCGCCAGGTGATCGAGTCCCGACCGAAATCGATGTGGCGTTACCGGGAACTCCTCCCGCTCGAAGGTGAGCCCACCGTCGGCACCCAGGTCGGTTTCACCCCGCTGGTGAAGGCGGACCGGCTGGCCAAAGCCCTCGGGGTGCGGGCCTGCTACGTGAAGAACGACACCGTCAATCATCCGACGCTGAGCTTCAAGGACCGCGTGGTGGCCGTGGCGCTTTCCCGAGCGCGGGAGCTGGGATTCAAGGTGGTGGCCTGTGCATCGACGGGAAATCTGGCCAACTCGGTGGCCGCCAATGCCGCCTCGGCCGGGTTGGAGAGCTGGGTGCTGATCCCAGCTGATCTCGAGGCCAACAAGGTGCTCAACAGCATTGTTTACGGGACGAATGTGGTGGGAATTGAGGGGGCGTACGATGCGGTGAACCGGTTGTGTTCCGAGATCGCCGGCAAACACGGCTGGGGTTTTGTGAATGTGAATTTGCGGCCGTACTACGCCGAGGGTTCGAAGACGTTTGGGTTTGAGATCATGGAGCAGCTGGGGTGGAGAATTCCGCGGCATACCGTGGTTTGCATGGCCAGCGGGTCGCTGCTGACCAAGATCCATAAGGCGTACGGGGAGTTCACGAAGCTGGGGATCGTCGACAAGGCGAACTTCTCCATCCACGGGGCCCAGGCGACCGGTTGTAACCCGATCTCGGCGGCACGGAAGAGCGGCACCGACCTGATCCGGCCGGTGCCGCATCCCAAGACGATTGCGAAGTCGCTAGCCATCGGCACACCGGCCGACGGGTACTATGCGGTACGCTCGATGAGCGCGACGGGGGGATGGTCGGAGGACGCGAGCGATGAGGAGATTATCGAAGGGATCCGGTTGTTGGCCGAGACGGAGGGGATCTTTGCGGAGACCGCCGGCGGCGTGACGGTGGCGTGCGCCAAAAAGCTGATTGAGACCGGGAAGATTCCGGCGAACGAGGAGGTGGTGCTGTGCATTACCGGGCACGGGTTGAAGACGGTGGAGGCGTTGGCAGGGCATCTGGGCACGCCAGCCAAGATCAAGCCGACCCTGAAGGAGTTTGACGGGCTTTTGTCGTCGAGGCTGGCCAAAACGGCCGCCCGGCATTAACATTTTTCCCTATGGCCGTTTCCGTCAGCATTCCGACCCCGTTGCGAGCCCTTACGGGCCAGAAGGATACCGTGGAAGTGGAGGCGAAGGATATCCGGGCGATGCTGGAAGCGCTCGAGAAGGCTTTCCCGGGGATCCACGAACGATTGGTGGATGAGAAGGGCGAGGTGCGCCGGTTCGTGAATATTTACGTGGGGGGTGAGGATATTCGTTTTCTCCAGAACCAGCAGACGCCGTTGAAGGCGGGCGATGAGGTGAGCATCGTGCCCGCGATCGCGGGCGGTTGATCTTTATGGCTGGCAAGAAGGAGAGTCTCCGGTACTGGCTGACATTCGAACCGGAGACGGGGAAAAAACCGTTGCTCTACCAGATGGTTAAAAAGTTCGACCTGGAGTTTAACGTGCGGTCGGCCTCCGCGGATAAGGATGTGTTCGTGATGGCGCTGGAGTTCACGGGTCCAAGGGAAAAGATCGAGGAAGTGGTGCAGTGGTTTGAAAAACAGGGAGTGCAGGTGGAGCCGGTGGAGATTGGGATTATTGAAGGATAAGACTTTGGGCGAGGCGCGATGTGTCAATCGCGCCCCACCTAAATTACGACTTTAAAGCCTTGAGCCTAGGTGGGGCGGCCTCGATGAGGCCGCCTGAACTGAGAGATCCTTGGTGTTCCAACGAAAGGGCCATTCGTCGGGGTTTTTGACAAAACCTGCGCGCACCGGATTTTGATTCACATAATTCCACTTTTCCTGCGCACTGGCCTCGCTGCGCAGGCGATGATCGAAAAACCCTTCCTGGAATAGAACGCCAGTCTGGCATGAGATCCACCGCTTCCAGCCACCGATCGCTCGTGCCAAATCCGAAGAGTCTGGAATCGAGAGGATCCCATGAAGATGATCAGGCATGAGAACAACCAGTTCCCATCGCCAAGCTAGCTTCCGTTGCCGGTACCTGATGGATTCTAAAATTAACTTTGCTACCTCCGGTTTACAGAGGTGATTCAGGCCGCGGAATTTACAGGTTAGGGTGATGAAAAATTCAGGATTTTCGACCCAGCCCGGGGTGTCATGCCTGAGCCTGGGTGATCGTGGAAGGAAGTTCATTTTATAGGGATTAGACCTGTTTTTTTGAAAAAGGATGCGGTTGAACCACAAAAAATCATCGCAGGCGGGGTCATCGACCCCGCCCCACCTTTGGTTTGGGTTTTGAAGAATTGGAGTCTTGGTGGGGCGGCCTCGATGAGGCCGCCTGAGATCAGGGGTTGGGCGTTCAAGTAAAGACGCAGGCGGGGTCATCGACCCCGCCCCACCTTTGTTCTAGTTTGGAAATATGAAGGTTCTGATTTTGGGTGCAGGGGGG
>JBBAWG010000057.1:0-7610 GCA_040397305.1 Methylacidiphilales bacterium
AAAACGATTCGACTGGGAGACTGCTTAAAGAAAAAGATCACCGACACGCCGACGAGAAACAGGATCAGCCCGGCCTCTGCCATGGCGGTCCAGTTCGCCTGGCGTCCCCGGCTCGCAAAGTGACGGTAAAGCCCCCGGCGACTCAGCACGGCCGGCGCCATGAACGCCATGAGCGCAATGTAGGGGATGTAGAGCTGAAATTCGCCGATTTCGCGGGACTCGAGGGGCAAGATATCCGGCAGAAGATAAACGCGGATCAAGTAGGCCGAGATCATGGCGGCCCCGGCCAGCAAACCGTCGATCAGTTGGAGCCAGATCCGGATTTGGCGGACGTCACCCAAGTTCATGGTAGCCCTGAAATTGCCTGTCCAGTCAGGACCCGCCAAGCCTTGGAAAGAACATGGGCCACGTCCGAGGCTAGAACCGCCGGGCCTCCCTGGCCCTCGGCAAGGTCCGCGGCTAGGCCATGCCAACACACGGCTAGCCGGGCAGCGTCAAAAGGTGCATACCCCGCGGCCAGCAGGCCCCCGATCAGTCCGGCCAGCAAATCCCCCATCCCGGCCGTGGCTTGGGCGGGTCCGCCGGTGCCGTTATGACTAAGGGGATGATCCGAGGAAGCGACCAAGGTATGGGGCCCTTTGGCGACCAAAAGCGTGTGAGGGTGGCGATCCAGCCAAAGGTGGGCGGCTTCTGCCCGATCTTGGTTTTTCTGCCCAGTTAAGCGGGCCAGTTCCCCCGCATGCGGAGTGAGAATCACGGGAGCCTTGGTGGCGGCCAGCCATTCGGGATGGGAAGCCACACAATCCAGCGCTCCTGCATCCAGCACGACCGGCACAGTCGAGTTGGGTAAAAGCTGGGAGAGAAAATTGGACAGCGTTTCGGAAGGGGGGAGTCCGGGGCCAACCACCGCGGCCTTGGCCTGTCGGCAAAAAGTTTCCATCTCAGGCGGCGTGCCATCCGCGTGGGGGGAGAGTAAAAGTTCTGGCAGTCGGGAGGAGATCCAGGAAGAGATCGAGCGATCCGTGAAGAGCCGCACGTAGCCGGCGCCCGAGCGGAGCGCGCCTGCCGAGGCAAGAAGAGCGGCCCCGGGATAAGTTCCCGAACCGGCCCAGAGATGAACCGTGCCGGCAGAATGTTTGTGGAGATCGCCCCGGCGGGGCTGGATCCAAGGAGCTGTCTCTGCCGGGAGAAAAAAATCCACCATGGTTTTGGGTGGGGGAACTCCGAAATCGATGGGTACGCCGCGCAGTCGACCCACCTGGGTCAGCGCCAGATCCTTCAGGCAACCGGATTTGACCGAGCCGAGAGCGATGGTGAGGTCAGCGGAGAACACGGCCCCCGGCGCATGGCCTTCGGCAGGATGTAATCCGGTGGGCAGATCCAGCGCGACCAAGAGATCGGTGCCGCGCCTCTCCTTGGCGATCCAGTTAAGAATAGCGGTTTCCGGCGGACGCGGAGGCGGAACCGCGCCCAAGCCAAGGAGGCCGTCGACGACAAGGCGTGGGCCGTTCGCCTTGAGAAACTGTTCGGGCTTAGCCGGCCAAACCAGTGCCTTCTTCCAGACTTTGGCCTTCACGCGGGGATCGGGGTGCACGCGCTTTCCCGGGGCGCGCGAAAGAAGGAGCTCCGTCTTCCAGCCCAGTTCCTTGAGTTCCAAAGCCAGAAGGACGGCGTCGTCCCCGTTATGGCCGGGGCCCACCAAAAATAGGGCGTGCCCCGGGGTTGGCAGATGGGGACGAATCTCCCTCAAGGCGCCCTCCACGGCCTGTCGCATCAGGTCTTTCATGCGGGCGCCTTCGCGCAGGCTCTTTTCTTCCCACGCACGGGCCTGGGTTGGGGAGAGGACGATCATGGGCCGAGAAGCGCGACCGTGGCCGCGGAATGAGTCCGGGTGTGGGTGAGGGTAACCAGGGCCCGGATCACCCCCCGGGTTTTGGCGAGATCGGCTCCGGCGGCGTGAAAGCGGAGAAAGGGTTCACCGGAGGAGTGGCGGCCAATTTCCATGCCGAGCCAGGGTAGAGCCTTGCCGATGCCGGTCCCAAAAGCCTTGGAGGCGGCCTCCTTGGCGGCGAAGCGGGCGGCGAGATGGGTGGCCGGCCGCGCCTGACCCTGGGCATAGGCGACCTCCGAGGGATGGAATATCCGATGGAGAAAACGGTCGCCGAATTTGTGGAGAGAGTCCTCAATCCGGTCGATCTCGACCAAATCCATGCCTAGCCCCAGAAGTCGTTCCGTGCTCATGGGCTGGCGATGGCTCCCAGGAAATCGCGCACGCTGCGTTCCAAGCCCACCGTGAGGGCGTGGCTGACGAGCGAGTGACCGATATTCAGGGTGTGGAGGTGGGGGACGCGGAGAAGCTCTGGCAAATTGGAGAGGCGGAGACCATGGCCGGCATTGACCTGGAGGCCGAGTTGGTGGGCCTGCCGTGAGGCTTTTTCCAAACGGGCTAACTCGGCCGGCCGTTCGGCGGGGCTGGCGTCGGCAAAGCGGCCGGTATGCAGCTCGATGACCGGGGCGTGGATGGCCGCGGAGGCCGCAACTTGCGGGGGATCGGGATCGATGAAGAGGCTGACGAGGATGCCGGCCTCGCGAAGTTTTTGAACGATGGGGCCGAGGGATTTTTCCTGTCCAGCCGCGTTTAGTCCACCCTCGGTGGTGACCTCGGCACGATTTTCCGGAACCAGACAGACCTCGGAGGGCTTCAGGCGAAGCGCAAACTCGAGCATGGCGGGCGTGGCTGCCATTTCCAGGTTGAGTCGATCGCGAAACTCACGAGCGATCCGCAGGACGTCGTCGTCCTGGATGTGGCGGCGGTCCTCACGGAGGTGGACGGTGAGCGAGTGGGCCCCCGCGGCAAGGCAGAGGCGGGCTGCCAGGAGGGGATCCGGTTCCGGAGCCGAAGCGGTGGCGTGGTTCCGGTAGCGGGCCTGCCGCAACGTGGCGATATGGTCGATATTCACGCCCAGACGAATCATCGGGTAAGGATACCACCCTATCGGGGTTGAGTTGAGCCGGAAGTTGACCGTTCGTCTGCGGCTGGGAAGGGGTTAGGATTAGGAGATGAACGATTGGGAAAAGGTATTGGCCCGGAGGATTCTTGAGGCAGGCCGGGGGATTCCGAAGGATGAACTTTTGGACGGAATTCCGGACAAAAGGGACTGGGTAAGGGAGTTGCGCGAGGCCGGCCTGGACAAGGTTTGGGATTTGGAGCGAGCCCTGGTCCCGGTGGTGGCGGCCATGCGGGAACGGGGATTCGGCATCGACGTAAAAAAATTGGAGTCTCTGGCCCGATCGGCGGAACAGAACCGCCGGGAGACGGAGAAAAAGGTGAAGGAAGAGTTGGGCGCTGACCTGAATCCGCGGAGCCCGAAACAGGTCAAGGAGGCACTGGAAAAACGGGGGCTCAAGTTGAAGTCGACCGACGAAGTGGCCTTGGTGATGTCCGGGGATCCCGCGGCGGAATTGGTTCTGCGTAGCCGGGCGGCGGAAAAGCGTGCCCAGATGATTGCCTCCTACCGGGAAGCGGTGGGCAAGGACGGGCGCATCCATGCGGATTTCGATCCGCTCGGCACAGCGACCGGGCGTTTTTCCTGCCGCGAGCCAAACCTGCAGAATGTGGGTCGGGATGCGGAGATGCGCTCCTGTTTTGTGGCCGGACCGAAGAAGATCCTGGTGATTGCCGATTACTCGCAGATTGAACTGCGGGTGGCGGCCTTCGTGGCCAAAGAGGAGGCCATGTTGGCGGCGTTCCGTTCCGGGCAGGACATCCATGCTTTGACCGCCGGGAAACTTTCGGGGAAGCCGACGGAAAAAGTCGGTGACGATGAGAGAAAACTCGCCAAGGCAGTGAATTTTGGGCTGCTCTACGGGATGTCCGCCCGGGGATTGGCGGAGTACGGCCGCATCTCGTTCGGGTTAGCGCTGGGGGAAAAGGAGGCGCGGGAGTTTCGGCAGAAATTTTTCCAAGCTTATCCGGCCCTGGAGCGGTGGCATCAGGAGGCCCGGCAGGCGGCGGAAGATCCCAAGGTGATGGAGGTGCGCACCTTGGATGGGCGGCGTCGCTGGTTACCGCCCCCCGGAGGGAGAATGGACTGGGTTAGGTTCACGGCCTTGGTGAATACCCCCGTGCAGGGCAGCTGCGGGGATGCCATCAAACGGGCGATGGTGGCGTTGGCCGATGCGCCTTTGGTCAGCACGGTGCACGATGAGTTGATCGCGGAGGTGCCGGAGGAGGAGTCGGCGGACATGGCCGACCGGTTGGTGCGGGCGATGCGGAAGGGCTTTTCCGGAATGGTGCCGGAGGATTTGATCGGGGTGGTGGTGAGGCGGGCGGCAAGTTGGGGCGGGTAAAAGTTGTTCCCAACCTGAGAACAGGGGTGGGAGTGCAGGGTTGCCCCCCCTTGTCGGAATCCCATACGATTTAGGAGTATGTCGGAAAATAATCCGATCCCGTCTGTGCTGTCCAAAGAGATGCTTCTGGAGATCGGCGGATGGCGGGCGATGCAGGAAGGGCGCTCCCTTTGGGAAGCGGGCAAAGTGATGTCGGTCGAATGGATCGATCCCGTCCTGGGAGGGGTGGTTCAGGCCGGCACCGGCACCGTCAACGCCCGTCTGAAGCTCGGGAAACGGTTGGCTGACGTGGAAAATCTCTGCAGCTGCCGGCAGGCGCGCGAATACGGCACGGTCTGCCCGCATGTGATTGCCCTGAGCCTGAAATATCTGGAACGAAACGGAAAGGCGGCGACGGCGCCGGCTCCCCGTTTGAACGGACATGTCGCCGGTCCGGTGGCAGCGGCGGCCCGGGCATTGGCTCCCCGTTTTCCAAGGGTTTTGGGGCAATTGGCCGGCAAGGCGTCCAAGCCCTTGGCGCTTGAAGTGCATTTGCCGCTCGATCTGGGCAAAGCGTGGCGGGCAGGAAAAATCCCGCTCACGGTGGAGGCCTCGGTCGACGGGGGGCCGACCAAGAGTCTGGACGCAGTGCCGGTGGATAAAGTGGAGCCCTATATTGTGGACGAGTCCGATGCGGCCCTGCTCACCATGCTGGAAAAGATGGAGGGAGCCTCGGTTCACGGAGAGGCAGAGCTCACGGCGGCAGACCGGGACCTATTTTTTCCGGTGCTGCTCGGCCACCCACGGGTGTTTGTCGGCCGGCGGAAACATCTGGCCGTCAGCCGGGCGGTGCAGGGCACGCGCCTGAAAGCCGATCTCGACGATGCGGGCGTTCTGCATTTGGAAATCGTTCCCGCGCCGAAGGGGCCGGAGGGAAGTGAGGTCCTGGAGGCCGGCCACGGACGTTGGCGTCTGGACGAAGAGCATTTGGAACTCTTGGACAGCCTGCCGCAATCCTATGACGGGTTACGGAAAGGACCCCGTTCGGTCGCACGGGACGGGTTGGCAAACTTTCTGCAAAGAGAAATGCCCCACTTGGAGCGGCACGTGCGTCTGGAGGCCGGGGAGCGTCTGCGGCAACTGCAGTTTGAAACCATGCTGCCGAAGATCCGGGTGGAGCTGGACGGTCTTCTCTCCGGCGTCAGCTGCCAGCTGGAGGCGGTCTATGGAAATGAAAGTCATATTCTCACCGGCATGCCCGGTCAGAACGAAGGCATGGACTCCTGGGTGCCGGATGCCGGCGATCCCCGGCGCTACCGTGTGCGCGGGCGTGAGGCCGAGCGCGTGGCCCAGCGGGAGCTGCTCGCCGCCGGTTTTCTCCCGGGGCAACGGGCCGCCGAGCGATACACCTTGGCGGGAGAGGGGAAGGTGGGCGCGTTTTTGGCCAACGTCCTGCCCCGTTGGAAAAAGAAGTGGGAGGTGAAGCTAACCCCGCGGATGGAGTCGCTCCTCGGCCGGTGCGACTACATTGCCCCTGAGATCACCCTGCGGGACACGGGCGGTTCCTGGCTGACCGTGGAAGTGGACTTCAGGTCCGGCAGTGGCAGTGATTCCCTCAGCCAGGCCGAGGTCCAGAGACTTTTGCAGACGGGACTCAGCCATCATCGGCTGGCGGGCGGGCGGATCGCGCTTGTGCCGACGGACGAGGTGGCCGAATTCGGGGAGGTTTTGCGGGACTGTCAGGTGCGGCAGGACGGAAACCGGTATCGCCTGGAGAAACGATACCGGGGCTATTTCGGCGAAGCGTTGAAAGGAACGGGTTGGTCGCTCAACGGGCGCTCAAATTGGAAGCCGCCGGAGGAGTTGGTGCACTTTGAGGACGCCAAACTTCCGGCCCGGCTGGAGAAAATTGTCCGGCCTTACCAAAAAGAGGGAGTGGGCTGGCTGCAGTATCTTTCCCGGAACCATTTCGGCGGGGTTTTGGCCGACGAGATGGGTTTGGGAAAAACCCTGCAAACCCTGGCTTTTCTTGAGCTGCGCCGGGCGGAGACCAAGTCCAAGTTGCCTTGTCTTGTGCTGTGTCCGACCAGCCTGGTGATGAACTGGATGGATGAGGGGAAGAAGTTTGCCCCGAGTTTGAAGATGTTGGCCCTGCATGGAGCCGGCCGGAAAGCCCATTTGTCCAAGATTCCCGACTATGATCTGGTGGTGACCAGCTATGCGCTTTTGCGGCGCGACATCGCGGAATATGAGAAGCTGGAGTTTGACACCATCGCGCTCGATGAGGCCCAGAGCATCAAAAACCGCACAAGCCAGACAGCGGTTTCGGTGAAAAAGCTGGTCTGCGAGCACCGGATGGTCCTGACCGGAACCCCCTTGGAAAATTCCCTGCTCGATCTCTGGTCGATCTTCGACTTTCTCATGCCGGGATACCTCGGCACTGCCACCGATTTCCGTGACCGGTACGAGATTCCCGTGGCCAAACTGGGAGACGAGCGGGCGCAGAACCGTTTGCGCCAGCGGGTCCGTCCGTTTCTGCTGCGCCGCACCAAGGCGGAAGTGGCCAAGGATCTTCCCGCCAAGATCGAGCAGGTGGCCTGGTGCGAAATGACCGACGAACAGAAGGGGGTCTATCGACAGATCCTCGAGGAAGGGCGCAAGCAGGTGAGCGAGCTTTCCGGAAAAGAGTCCGGTGGTCGCGACCGCATTGCGGTCCTGACCGTGCTGATGCGGCTTCGGCAGGCCTGCTGCCATTTGGGTCTGTTGCCGCAAAACGGCAAGACGTGGACCGAGCCTTCCGGGAAGATGGAGTACTTTCTCGACCGGTTGGAGGAGGCCATCTCCGGAGGTCACCGCATGCTGGTCTTCAGTCAGTTTGTCTCCCTGCTGAAACTGGTGCAGGCCGAATTAAATCGGCGCAAGATCCCGCACTGTTATCTGGACGGCGGCACGGTCGACCGGGCGGGGGAGGTGGATCGTTTCCAGCGCAACCAAGACATTCCGGTCTTCCTAATCAGCCTGAAGGCTGGAGGCACTGGCCTCAACCTAACCGGTGCGGACACCGTGATTCATTTCGACCCTTGGTGGAACCCGGCGGTAGAGGAGCAGGCCACCGCCCGGGCCCATCGGATCGGGCAGAACAAGATCGTCAGTTCTTATAAGCTCATTGCCCGGGATACGGTGGAGGAGAAGATCGTGCGTCTCCAAGAGCGGAAAAAGGAGCTGTTCCGGGGTACGCTGGTCAGCGAGGAGGATTTTGTCCGGGGCTTGAGCTGGCAGGA
>JBBAWG010000058.1:0-7171 GCA_040397305.1 Methylacidiphilales bacterium
TCGAGAACTCAACGAGAGCTAAAACCACCCGCTGATCATCTGTCGGGAATCGAACCTTTGGATCGATTATTTTTCGGACTGTGTTGTAACTTTTCGTTGTAAATCGAGTGAATTCCCCGGATTTTTCTTCTGCAAGTTGCTGGCTTGTAGATATTTGGTGCGGCTGGAGGGAATCGAACCCTCGTGTCTAGCTTGGAAGGCTAGCGTTCTACCATTGAACTACAGCCGCAAACCAAGTGCGCCGTAGAGGATTCGAACCTCTAACCTCCTGATCCGTAGTCAGGTGCTCTATCCAGTTGAGCTAACAGCGCAAGAGGGTGAATCCTACCTTTCCCCCTCAAGGGAGGCAATCTTCCGCCCCGGGGAACCCTTTTGACCGCCCCCCTCTTTTTTGCGAGTCTTTCCCTTTCCCGGGCGGATACCGAAGTGGCCAAACGGGGCAGACTGTAAATCTGCTGGCTCTACGCCTTCGCTGGTTCGAATCCAGCTCCGCCCACTTTTCCCGCCCCAAGGGCGGGAAAAGCACATAGGAACTGGTAGATGGAAGATTGGCAGGCCCCCATATCCCATCTCCGATCTCCCATCTTCCAGAAACCCGTCCTTCCCACTTTTTGGCTTATTTTCCCCATCGAGCGTTCGGCCTTCTTGGTCTGCCAGTTCAGCCTGTCTACTAAGAAAGGATGCCCTTCGAGCATCATCGCCAGCCGGTCGCCCCTCATCATGTCTTTCTGCGCCGGATGGCCAGCCACCTCTTCATCACCCTAGTCCTCATCGGCTTCACCTTGACCATCGGCATCCTGGGCTATCGGTGGATCGGTGGCCTCCCCTGGCTGGATGCCCTGCTGGAATCCTCCATGCTGATGGGCGGGGAGGGGCCGATTTATAGCGCCGACCTCGCCAGTCCGGCCGCTAAGCTCTTCGCCTCCTTTTACGCACTTTTTTGCGGTCTGGTCCTCATCATCGGGAGCGGGATTCTCCTGGCTCCGGTCGTCCACCGGATCCTCCACCGCCTGCATGTCCCGGAGGAAAAATTGTGAAGGAGAAATGGATCCAACTGGCGCTGCGCCTAGCCGAGGCTGCCGCCCCCACGAGCAGCGACCGCTACCACAAGGTGGGCTGCGCCATCCTCCGCAAAGAAGGCAGCGTTTGTGGTATCGGTTTCAACGGCCAACCTCCGGGTGTCGACCTCACGGAGGAAGAGGCCCTGCACCGGGACTTCCGCCGTCGCATCACCACCCACGCGGAAAGCAACGCCCTCGCCTTCTGCAAACCGGGCGATCCCTACCTGCTGGCCGTTACGCTACCGCCTTGCGACCGCTGCCTGGTCGACGCTGTCCGCTACGGGGTGAAAATCATCGTCTGCCGCCCCAGCGCCGAGCCCGACGCCCATCCGGTGTCATTCGAACTCGCCAAGCGCCTGAATGTCGACTTGCGGGTGGTGGAGAGGAAATGAGGTTTTTAGCAATTTAGTCTTTAGTTATGAGAGAGATGACCGGTTTCTAGTTACCTCCATCACTAACGACTAAATACCTAAATCGCTCAGACCGCCCCAAACGCCGCAAACTGTTTCAAGAACCGCACATCATTCTCATAAAACATCCGCAGATCCGGGATGTTGTGCCGAACCATGGCGATCCGCTCCACGCCCAACCCAAACGCGTACCCCGTGTGCTTCTCGGGATCGATCCCCACCCCGCGCAACACCTTCGGGTGCACCAATCCGCAACCGGCGATCTCCAGCCATTCCCTACCCCGGAAGGTCCGCCCTGGAATGGAAACATCCACCTCGAAACTGGGCTCGGTGAACGGGAAGTAGTGTGGCCGCAGCCGGATTTTTGTCCCTGAGCCGAACAGTTCCCGGAAGAAAAACTCCAGCGCCCCCTTGAGATGCGGCAGGGCAATCCCCTCCCCCACGCAGAGCCCCTCCACCTGGTGAAAGAAGAGCCCGTGGGTGGCGTCCACCTCGTCCCGGCGATAGCAGCGGCCCGGCGCGATCACCTTGATCGGTGGCTTCCTTGTCTCCAGCACCCGGATCTGCACCGGGGAAGTCTGGGTCCGCAGCAGCCAGCGACCGTGCGGTCCCGGGGGCAGATCGAGATAGAAAGTGTCCGCCTCGTCCCGCGCCGGGTGATCCGCCGGGGTATTCAGGGCGTCGAAGTTATGATGCTCGGTCTCAATCTCCGGCCCGTCGGCTAAAGAAAAACCCAGCCGCCGGAAGATGTCCACGATCCGGTCCAACGTCTGGGTCAGCACATGCACCGCGCCTGAGGGATACGGCCGGCCCGGTAAGGTGGGATCGAATTCCCCCGGGGCGGAGGCGACCGCGGCTCCTTCCCCGCCCTTTTCTTCCCAAGCCTGCTCCAGCGCCTGGCGAAGTTCGTTCACGGATTTGCCGTAGGCCGGACGATCCGCGGCTGGCACCGATTTCAAACCCTCCAGAAGCTTCTGCACCTCTCCCTGCCGGCCGAGGTAGCGGTTTCGCCATGCCTGCTTGGCGGCCGGTTCGCTGGCGGAGGAGAGTTCAGCGAGCGCCCGCGCGCGGATCCCCGTGACGTCGGGGGTGGTAGGTTGGGACACGGCCGGTCCCTGCGGGCTAACCGCGGACGGCTTGGACCACGGCGGAGAACGCCGAGGGTTCGTTGGCGGCCAGATCGGCCAAGACCTTGCGATCCAGCTGCACGCCGGCCTTGCGGAGAGATCCGGCAAAGGCGCTGTAGGTGAGACCCTGGGAACGCAGAGCCGCGCTCAGACGTCCGATCCAGAGGTTGCGGAAATTGCGCTTCTTGGTTTTGCGGTCCCGGTAGGACCAGTACATCGCCTTCATCCGCGCGTCCTTGGCATAGCGGAACAACTTGCTGCGCCGGCCGCGGTAACCGGCGGCGGCGGTTACGACGCGCTTGCGACGTTCACGGGAGGCGGGGGCATTGGTGGCGCGGGGCATGGCGGTTTACCTTTTAGCGGAAGGGAAGATTTTCAGTGATCCGGGCGACGTCGGTCTCCGCCAAAACCGCCACCTTGCCCAAACGGCGCATCCGCTTGCGGTTCTTGCTGCCGGCCAAATGGCGGCGGCCAGGCTTAAAGAACATGACCTTGCCCCCTGCGGAGACCTTGAAGCGTTTGGCCACGGCCTTGCGCGTTTTTCGTCGGGCGATCGAACGAGGCATGGTCGGGTCTCCTGTTATGAGGGGGTGGGGCTGGAATCTGTCACGGAAGCGTCCTGAGACTCCTCAAGGGCGCCGTTTTCGCCTTCCTCTTCCTCGTAAGCCCCCTCGGCTTCCTCGGTAGTCCAGCGCCGGACCCGCTTTTTGACGGGGAGAGGAGTTAACATCATTGTGATGTTTTTGCCAATCAATTTCGGGTCCGCATCGGCCGCCCCCACCTGCTTCAGATCACTGCGGATGGTCCTGACCAGATCCTGCCCGAGGCTCTGGTGCTGCATTTCCCGGCCCCGGAACGCCATCACCACCTTCACCTTCATCCCCTTCCACAGAAACTGCTCCGCATGGCGCATCTTGGTGGCGTAGTCATGGGGGTCAATGTTCACGTGGAACTTCATCTCCTTCACCTTCGCCGCCAAATTATGGCGCTTGGCCTCCCGGTCCCGCTTGGCCAACTCGTAGCGGAACTTGCCAAAATCAAGAATCTTGCAGACCGGGGGATTGCTATTGCTGCTGACCTCAACAAGGTCCAGCCCCGCTTGCCGGGCCGCCGCCATCGCATCGGTGATCCCGACGACCCCCAGCTTTTTGCCTCCGGCGTCCACGAGGAACACCTCGCGGGCGCGGATCCGGTGATTGGCGCGATATTCCTGCATCAGGACCGGCGATGCGCCCGAACGAAGCGGGGCGCGTTCAAAGGGAAAGGGGGCGGAGCATCAGGACGACCGGACCGGTCAGGCAATCAGGCCCTCAAGGGCGTGTTCTTTCAAAATCATCAAGAGGAAATCATCCAACCAAACCCCTGCGGGAATCAAGGGAAAAAAAGGGCGCTTTCCGGTCAGTTCCGCTCGCCCGACCCCTCACCCGGAGCGTAGGATCCTGTTCTTCATGAAGGCTGGTCGGATTCTCCTCTTGGTCCTTGGGATCGCACTAGGGCTCGGAACCACGCATCTGCCGGCTCAGGACGCTGCTGAGGCCGCCAAAAAGATTCTCGAGGCCTATAACGCGGGCAAATACGAGGAGTGCGCCAGCCTCGCCGGTGACTTTATCAAGGCCAGCCCTCAGTCGCCCAATCTCCCGAGCGCCTACCTCCTCCAAGCCCGCTCGCTTTACAACCTCTCGAAATGGTCCGAGGCCATCACCGCCTACGGCAAGGTTGCCTCGACCGCTACGGAGAAAGACGTCAAGGAGGAGGCCTCCTACTTTATCGCCCAAAGCGCCGCCAGCCAGGCCGATGCCGCTCCGGAAAAATCTGCGGAGAGAAAAAAGGGAATGGAAGATGCCCTCCAGAAAATCGCCGGGTTCCTCAAGGACTATCCGGAATCTTCCTCCCGGGCGGAGGCGTTCCTCCTCCAGTCCCGCCTCAACCTCCTCATGGGAAAGTATGCCGATTCAAGTCGGGCCCTGGATGAAGCCCGCAAAGCCGACAAGGACAAGGCGTTTGGCGACGACATCGACTACATGCAGGCCTTCGCCGAGGCCCGCCGTGCGGAGGAGTTGCTGGCTGACTTCAAAAAGACCGAGGCGGAGGCCGCCCTCGCCCGCGCCGGCCAGATCTACGGCAAACTTGCCACCACCGGCAGCCCCGCCCTCGCCGCCGAAGCCACCCTCCAGTTGGCCGGCCTCGAGCTGGCCGGTCGTCGCTATGACGAGGCCATCGCCCGCCTCCGCACGGTTCCCGGCAAGGAGGAGCTCATCGCCAAGCTGGAAGCCAACCTCGCGCCGTTGCGGGCCGAGGTCGCCCGCGAAACCACCCCTTCCCCGGATAAGCTGAAAAAAATCCAGCGGGAGCAGAAAAAAATAGATGAGGTCCGCTCCCGCCCCGACTTCTCCGCCCAGGCTCTCCTGCAACTCGGCAGCGCCTTTCTCCAAACCCGGCAATACGATGAAGCCCGGCTGGTCTTTCGCCATGTGGCCCGTTTTGGGGGCAAGGATCTGGCCGGCCCAGCGGAACAGCAGGTGATCTTAACCTATGCCCTCCAAGGGCGGACGGGGGAGGCTGATAAACGTCTCGAGGAGTATCGCCAAAAATACCCGGACCAGAAAGGCATCGCCGGACTGGTGGACTATCTGGTCGGACGGGCCCTGCTGGAAGACGGCAAGACCGACGAGGCCATCCGGCGGCTGGAATCGGCGCAAGAAAAGGCCTCGGGGGAACGATTTGCCGACGAAATTCCCCGCTTTATCGCCACGGCCTACCAGAAGGCCGGCAAAGGCGCCGAGGCCCTCAAGTATTACGACAAATTCCTCAGCGAGGTGAAGGCCGGGAAACGGAAAGTTTCGGATGAGAGCTACGAAAGCACCCAGCTCCTCTACGCCAGCACTCTCATGACCGAGAAAAAAACCGCGGAGGGTGTGGCCAAATTGAAGGAGCTGGCCGGCTCTGCCAAAACCGCCTCGATCAAGGAGGATGCCGAGCTCCGGCTGGGATACGCCCTCCGCAGCGCGCAACAACCCGCTGAAGCCGCGGAGGCCTTCGCCAAGTTCGCGGCCACCTACCCGGATTCTGCCAACCTGGGCGCGGCCCTGCTCGCCCGGGGAGATGCCTTGGTGGAAGCCAAAAAAACCGAGGAGGCCGTGGCGGCCTGGAAGGACGTGATGACCAAACGGAAAGATTCCCCGGTGGCCGTGGAGGCTTCGGAACGGATCTGGAGAACCTATCTCCGGGAGAAGAAAAGCGAGCTGATGCTCGCGGCCCAGGAGGAGCAACTGAAAAACTTCCCCAAAGAACCTCGCAATATCGGCGTCTACCTTGCCCGGGGCGCCTCCTTTGCCGATGCGCGTGATGAGGCCCAAGCCCTCGCGGCGTACCGCAAGGCGTTCGAACTTTTCCAAGGACTTTATCCCGATCCGACCACCTCGACCCCACCCTCCCAGATCTCCGATCTGGCCTACTCCGCACTGGAAAGATCGGCCGACTTGGAAATCACGAGGGCCAAAAGCCTGGGCACCTACTCGGGTCTGCCCGACGACCAGAAAAAGAAATGGAAAGAGTCCCTCGACCAAGCCACCGAAAACTACTCCCAAGCGATCTTGAGCTATAGCCCAGCCAAGGTCGCCCCCACCCTCTCTAAACTGGTCACCCTCGCCCTATTCCGCTTTCAGGCTGGGGAAGCCCCGGTGGAAGACTGCCTCAAACCTTTTCGGGATCTGGCTGCCAAGGCCAGTGCCAACCCCGGACTGGTCGCCCAGATCCTCTTCGCCCAGGCCAGCGTGCCTTTCGAAGCCAACCAAGTCGCCCTTGCCCTCCGCCTTTACGAGGACGCCTATAAAAAATCCCTCGAAGCCAAAGTCGCCCTCGACTGGCGGGATCTGGAACGTTTCGCCCGGGCCCTGCTGAACGCGGACAAAAACGAGGAGGCCAGGCCCATTTTTGAAAGGATCCAAAAGGAGTTTCCCGCCAGCGGACCCAAAGATCCCAAACTCCGCGCCCAAGCCTCCGCGGTCTTCGGCTTAGGCCTGATCGACTTTAAAGCCGGCCGGAAGGAGGAAGCAGAGAAGCAGTTCGCAAAACTTGCCAAGGAGTATCCCTGGTCGGAAAAGCTCCAGGAGGCGAACTACCTCCGCGGCAAGGCTCTGGCGGAGGCGGGCAAGTTCGACGGCTCCAAGGACCAACCCGGGGCTTTTGACCTCTGGACTGAGGTGATCGAAAGCAACAAGGCGGACAACGAAACCAAAGCCCGTGCGATGCTGGCTTTCGGGAAAGGCCTGGAGGATGTGGCGGCGAAGAAAGCCGACACGAAGCAAATCCAACAGGGTGAAGGCAAACCTCCGCTGGACCCGCTTGACCTGGCCGTCAGCTATTACCAAAAAGTCGATCTCTACTACGACAGCCTGCCGGAGTTCTCCGCCGAGGGCCTGCTCAAGGGCGCTAAAATCCGCCGCACCCAGCAAAAGTCCGATGAAGCCCGCAAAATGGTCAGCACCCTCCTGGAAAAATACGGCAACTCCTCTTCCGCCGCCGAGGCCCGCGAACTCCTCAACTCTCTCCCTCCCCCCTCCGCCCCTGCCTC
>JBBAWG010000059.1:0-7151 GCA_040397305.1 Methylacidiphilales bacterium
GGCCGCTTGAGCGCCGGCTTGGGCATCTTGCCCGCCCGGAGAGCCTCCAACGTCGCCGCATCGGTCATCCGGTCGGTGTTGAGGCTCCACATTTCCAAAATCATCTTGGAGGGGCGCTCACTTTTGTCCCCCAGCTGGGCCTGCTCCTTGGCCTTCTGCACGGCCGCTTCCGGCTCCACCCCCGCAGCCTTGAGATCCGCCAAGGCGGCCAGGCCTTTTCGGAACCTTTCGGTTTGATCCCCCTCGGCGTCCGGGTTGACCGCCGCCGCCACCAGCTTCAGGAGGGCATCCTGATCCGCCCCTTGCGCCATCAGACTTCCATGCACACCCAACATCAACATCGCCATTAGAATGAATTTCATCCCACCATCCTAAATCCATCTACTTTTCGGTCGAGACTTCATCTTCATCTTCATCTTAATCTTAATCGAATAACCATGAGCCCTCTTCGCCCCGGCCCCAAACTGACTGAATTTCCAGGCCTGATTCGCTCCACCCCCGACATGTTCCGGGATCTGCTCGCCCGCCGTTACCGCCAATGGCCCGCCGGCACCCTGGTCGGGGGTTTTCTCGGATTTCTCTACCTGATCAATCCCCTCGACCTCATCCCGGAAGCCCTCCCCGGCATTGGCGTGATCGACGATGCCCTGATGCTCGGGGTTTTCCTCGCCTTCCTTTCCCGTGACGTTAAAAAATACCTCTTCTGGAAACAAAACCATGAAACGCAAAAAAAACTCCCCCGCTCCTAGCGCCGTCCCCAACTGGATGCTCTACTCCGGCGTGGGACTGATCCTTTCGCTCGGCGCCCTCAAGATCGTGATGGGCCTCGCCCGCCTCTACCGCTGATTTTCCGGCGGATGTTCACCGCCCTTCTCCTTACCCTTCTCGCCGCCGGACTGCTTTCCGTCACCGTCCGCTGGAAACCAGAGCTCCTCACCCCCGTCTGCGACTCTCTTGCCCTACTTCTCGTTCTCAACAAACTCGTCAGCCTCGGCCACTTTGCCACCCACGAGGAGGAGCCCTGGCACGAACTCCTTCCCCTCCATCTCTGCGACTGGGCCACCCTCACCGGAGTGATCGCCCTCCTCACCCGTCGCCCCCTGGCCTTCGAACTCACCTGGTTCTGGGCCCTGGCCGGCACCACCCAAGCCCTCGTCACCCCCGATCTCGCCGTCCGTCCCCCTGAGCTCTCTTGGTACACCTTTTATCTTTCCCATGGGGGTGTCGTCGCCGCGGCCCTCCTGCTCACCTGGGGCGCCGGGCTGCGCACCCGACCCTGGGCCGCCTTCCGCGTGTTTGCCTGGTCGCAGCTGTACATGGCCACGGTCTTGGGCCTCAACGCTCTTCTCCGGACGAACTACGGCTACCTCTGCGCCAAACCGGCCAATCCCTCCCTCCTCGACCACTTGGGCCCTTGGCCTTGGTATCTGCTCTCCCTCGAGGGCCTGGCTCTTGCCCTGTTTCTTCTCCTCGACCTCCCCTTCCGCCTGACCGACCGCCGAATCAGTCCATCTCGAGCCAGTCGCTGATCGGCTGAAAATCCGCGTCGCGGAAAACCACCTCCGTCTTTTGGTGTGGGACGGGCTCCAAAGAGTGAATCACCCAGGCGGGCTGGCCGTCTTTCTTTCCCCGAATGACAACCTTGAGGGTTCCCGGAGCCGCTTGGGCAATCTTCCCCGTCACCGCGATGGCCGCCACATCCGCGTCGAGCGGAATCCGGACACAAAGGAACGCCTCGGGGATCGCATTCACGTCGTCTTCAAACGGCCCTTGGGCCAAGGCTTCCCGGTCCTTCAACTCCTTCAGGCGGGCCTCGTAATCCTGAATCTCCTTTTGAATCACCTGCGCATCGCCGCGAAACTTGTCCAGCTCCTGCGCCTGAATCTTCACCCGCTCCTGCTTCGTGTCCAGACTGGTGGCCGCCGGGCTGCGTAACTGCTTGGCCCGCGTCCCGAGGCCCTTGTAACGGGAGTTCCAGTCCTTTTCGAACTCATGCCAGTCCTTCAGCTTCCGCTCAATCCAGCCGAACTGTTCCGGAAGTTTGATGCTGGGCGGTGCCCGATAGAGCGCCAAACGGAACTCGTTCGCCGCAATCTCCGGCTGTTGCAGATCCTGATCCTCTTCCGGATGATAAAAAAGGCCGAGCGCCCGCCCCCGGTCCTCCACCTCATCCAGGAAGACCTTGCGTCGGTCGTCGAACTCCTGGTCGAGCAAACCGGCCTCCTCCAGCCATAACTTGCTCACCGAGGTTCGGTAGTCCTCATAAACCTTTTTGGCCTGGGTACTCTCCTCCCCCAGCGCCGCCTGGACCATCCGCACCTTTTCCGCCGTGCCTGCCGCGTCCGCCTTGGCCAACACCAACGTTCTCTCAATTTCCCGGATCTGCGGGCGGAGGGGGGCCAACCTTCGACCATAGTCCCGGCGCAATCCCGCCAGCCGCTCCGAGAAATCGTAAAGGACCAGCACCTCCGGCTTGTCCCCCAGCCGGATGTCATTGAGTTCCACCCGCACCCGCACCACCGTCTTTCGCCACTCCGTCCAGACCCCGTAAAGAATCATCCCGGCGATCGCCGCCCCGATGCCGATCCAAACCTTCCGGTCCCAACCGCGCACCAACTCCATCAACCCTTTGCCCAAATCCCCCAGAATCCGGCCGGCGCCCACCCGTTCCTGCTCCTGCCCGGCCTCCACGCCGGGTTCCACCGCCGGTTTTCGGGCCAGCAGACGGCGCCGGACCCGTGGCTTGTCTTCCTCGACCCGGGTGACCTTGAGGCGAAGCTTTGTTTTGGCGGTCTCGACCTCGCCGCCCGCCGGAGGCGGAGCGTTTTCCTCGGCCATGGTCAGCGCTCTTCCGGATAGCTACCGAGCACGCGCAGGTCCTGGGTCTGCTTCCGCAAAGCCGCCAGGGCCCGCAGGAACTCCGGCCGGTCCGCATGCCCGCGCACATCCACGAAAAAGACATACTCCCACGGCTTCCCCGGGGCCGGCCGCGACTCCACCTTGAGCAGGTTCAGCTTCCGCGCTGAAAAAATGCCCAACGCCCGGTGCAGAGCTCCCGCACGATGCGGCAGACTGAACACCAGGCTGGTCCGGTCCTTGCCCGTGGCCGGGACCGGATCCTGGCCCAACACCAAAAACCTCGTCGTGTTGCCCGCGCGGTCTTGCACGTCCTTTTGCCGGATTTTCAGGCGGTACAGGCTGGCTGCCAACGGGCTGGCCAGGGCCGCCGTTCCACTTTCCTTGGCCGCCCTTTTGGCCCCCTCGGCCGTGCTCGCCACTTCCACCAAACGTGCCTCCGGATGATGGGTCGCCAACCAGTGCCGGCACTGGGCCAACGCCTGGGGATGACTGTAGACCACCCGGATGGGCCCCTGCGCCGCCCGGCTCAACAAGGCGTGCCGCACCGGCAGATAAATTTCCCCACAGATCCAGGCACAGGTGTCGAGCAACGCATCCTGCGTCGCTCCCACGGATCCTTCTCCCGAATTCTCCGCCGGCACCACCCCGGCATCCACTTCGCCGCGGTCCACGGCGGAAAAGATTTCCGCGATCGTCACACAGGGAACCAGATGGGAGGAGGAGCCAAACCGGGCCTTCGCCGCCTGATGACAATAGGAGGACTCCGGCCCCAAAAAGGCGATGCGAACCCCACCCTGCGCCTCCCGGGCACTGGAAAGAATTTCCCGGTAGATTGAGTGGAGGGCCCGCCGATCCACGCCACGGCCGGCTTTCGCTTCCAGCCGGCGAAGAAGACTGGCTTCGCGCGCCGGGGCCAGCACAGAGAACCCATCCTGCCGCTTCAGCCGACCGATTTCGCGGGCCACGCGGGTCCGCTCTGCGAGCAGCTGGACCAGCCGGTCATCCAGCTGGTCAATCTTGCGCCGCAGGCTCGCCAACTTCATGGATCAGCTCCTCCTGTTTGGGCCCCGCGGGATCCGCCGGAGCCGGTAATTTCACCCGCCGCAGCTCTTCCGAGTTCGGCAGCTCTTCCAAATCCTTCAGACCGAAATGCTCCAGGAACAGCGGGGTCGTCCCGTAAAGAATCGGCCGCCCGGGTGCATCGCTCCGGCCCGTGATCTTGGCAATCCCCCGCTCCACCAGTGTGTCGAGGGTACCACTGCAGTCCACGCCGCGCACCGCCTCGATTTCCGCCCTTGAAATCGGCTGCCGGTAGGCGATCACCGCCATGGTTTCCAGGGCCGGCGGACTTAACCGGGGCGGCCGCACCACTCCCTTGAGCTTCGCCACCCAGCCGGAAAGCTCCGGGGCGGTCCCGATCCGAAATCCGCCGGCCACTTCCCGCAGAATCAGTCCCCGCGCCGGCAAAGCCTCGGTCAGCCTGGCCAACTCGTCCCGCACCTCGGACTCCTGCACATCCGGAAATCCCTGCCCGCCCTCGGGCCCCTCGCGGAGCAGGGTGGCCAGCCGTTTCGGCTCCAACGGCTCCGTGGCCGCGAACAGCAGTGCTTCCAGAACTCTTGCCCACTCCATAGTTTAGCCTCCTACGCTGGGGATTCGCCGGTCGGTTGGCCAGTCCCATCCCCCTCGGTTTCCACCGTCGCCGGGGCCGCAGCCAACCCCTCCGGCACCCGCTGAATGTAAATCGGTTGGATGGGCCCCTCCTGCCGGGCCATCAGCTGGCGCAACCGGATCAGCTCCAGCAGCGCCAAAAAGGTGACCACCACCTCACCCCGGGAAGACATCGAACGGAACAGATCCTCAAACGGCACCTCTTCCCCCACCGGAACCCGGTCCAGAAGGAATTCGATCTTCTGGCCCACGGTGAACTCCTCCTCCACAAACCGCCCCGTCCGGGCCCGCTCCTCCACCCCCCGCAGCACCTTCTGAAAGGCCCAAACCAGGTCGAACATCGAGACGTTCCCCGGCCCTTGGGCCCCCGTGGGCGCGGCCACCCGTTCCGGTGTCCGTCCAAAAATCTTCGAATGCAACGCCTCCCGATCCCCCAGCTGACCCGCCGCCTCCTTGAACTTCCGGTACTCGATCAACTGGCGGATCAACTCCCACTTCGGATCCTCCTCTTCCACCTCCTCCGGGGGCCGATCCTGCACGGGAAGCAGCGTCCGGCTTTTCAAATAGAGCAGCGTTGCCGCCATCACCAGAAACTCCCCCGCGACCGCCAAATTCTCCTCCCTCATCTTGTCCAGCCTGGCCAGGTACTGCTCGGTCAGTTTTTCGAGACGGATATCGTAAATATCCATCTCCTGCTCCTTGATCAGGTGCAGGAGCAGGTCGAGCGGCCCCGTGAAGGCGCTCAGTTCCACGCGCAGGTTCTCGTTCGAAGGAATTTCCAGCATCGGGTTCATGACTTCGTCCCCACGGCCGCTCTCACCCGCGCCAGCACCCCCTCCGCCGTCTTCCGCGCCTTCGCCGCGCCCTCCTCCATCCAGCGGGCCACCTTTTTGGGATCCGCCGCCAACTCCTCCCGCCGCTTCCGCAGCGCCGCAAACTCCTGGAGCACCATCTCCGCCAGCATCTTTTTCAGATCCCCGTAACCCGTTCCGCCCTTCTCCATCTTCGCCCGGAACTCAGCTCGCTCCCCTTCCGTCCCCATCAAACGGGCCAACCCCCACAGTGTACTGCCCTCCACCGCCTTCGGAGCCTCCACCGGGGTCGAGTCGGTCTTGATCCCCATGACTGCCTTCCGCAGCTCCTTCTCTGGGGCAAAAATCTCCAGGGTATTGTTGTACGATTTGCTCATCTTCTGTCCGTCCACGCCCGGCACCACCCCCGCATCCTCCCGGATGATCGACTCCGGCAGCTTGAACACCGGTCCGTACTTCTCGTTGAACTTCCCCGCAATATCCCGCGCCACCTCCAGGTGCTGCTTCTGGTCCTGTCCCACCGGCACGCGGTCCGCGTCGTACAGCAGAATGTCCGCCGCCATCAGCACCGGATACGCAAAGAGCCCGTGCGAAGCTGCGATTCCCTTGGCCACCTTGTCCTTGTAGCTGTGGCAGCGCTCCAGCAACCCCATCGGCGTCACCGTGGAAAGATACCAGGTCAGCTCATGCACCTCCGGCACCGCACTTTGGCGGAACACCACCGCCTTATCCGGATCCACCCCGCATCCCAAAAGGTCCAGAAAAGTCTCCTGCACCAGCCCGGGAAGCTGACCCGGAGCCGCCGCCCCCGTCAGGGCATGGTAGTCCGCCAAAAAGTAGTAGGCCTCCCCTTTGGCCTGAAGCTCGACGGCGGGCCGGATCATGCCGAAGTAGTTGCCCAGATGCAGCCGACCGGTCGGCTGAATCCCCGAGAGATAACGCATCCTTGATCGTGGCCTCGGGAACCCCTTGTCGGCCAGAATTTTCCTAAAAGTTGTTCAGTCTTTCCAACGCCGAACCAGCCCCACCAGCACCCCCTGCACCTCCAGGTCCCGTCGGGGGGTCAAATCGGGAAAATCCGGGTTTTCCGACTTCAAAAACCACCCCCTCCGCTCCGTCACCAGCCTCTTGAGGGTAACCTCCCCGTCCACCAAGGCCGCCACCACATCCCCCGCCTTAGGCTCTTTCTTCTCCAGCACCGCCAGGTCCCCGTCCCTGATCCCCGCCCCCTCCATGCTCCGCCCCCGCACCTTCACCACGAAGGCCCGATCGGGGGTCCGCAGTCCGAAAAGGCCCGGCTCCATGGCCAACTGCCGGTCCGGTTCGGCCTCGGCCAGATCTGCCCGTCCGGCCGGAATGGCCGAGAAAAACGGGAAACCCGCGGCGGTTTCCGTTTCGGAACGCGTGGCTGCCGCCCCGGCCAGAAAAATTCCCCGGGAATGGCCCCGCCGGACAATGCGCCGAGCTTTCTCCAGCTTGTCGAGGAAGTAGCTCACCGCCCGGGGGCTCTTGAATCCCACCGCCCGCTGAATCTCCCGGACGGTCGGGGGCCGCCGATGCTTGTCCGTGTAGCTGCGCAAAAACTTCAGAATTCGCTCACCGGACTCCATTACACATTTGTATAATAAAGCTTTAGGGTGACAAGCCCGCACTGGGCGGTTTTCGTTTACGTTTACGATTATATTTACGAAACCATCCAGCTGTGAAAACTCCTTAGCTCAACTTCCCGTAAACATAAACGTAAACATAAACGACCAACTCAAACTCCAGACTTCATCCTCTTCCGAGGCCAAATCGCTACGGAACTTC
>JBBAWG010000060.1:0-6859 GCA_040397305.1 Methylacidiphilales bacterium
ATCTTAATCTAACCGCGCCTGTTCCTAAATTCTTCACACATAACGGAAACATCCCTCCGCCTGCAGTTGAGCTCCCGCTCCCCGGCCTTATACCGGTCTCATGCTCGCATCCGCCGGAATCCTCTTCGCCTTCGAACACACCGATGTGGCCGGCAAGGGCGTCCTGTTGGCGCTTCTGATCGGCTCCATCTTTAGTTGGTCGATCATCATCGCCAAATTCAGCCAACTCCGCGCGGCCCGCAAGGCCACCCTGGGCTTTCTTAAGCTCTTCCGCTCCTCCTCCGACCCCCTCGAGGCCTACCTGGCGGCCCGTCCCTCCGGTGAATCCCCGCAAGCTGCAGTCTACCACGCCGGCGCCAAGGAGCTCTGCTTCCACCTCGCCGGATCCTCCACGATCGACTCCACCCTCTCCACCCGGATCGCCTCCGCCCGCCCGATCGGAGAAACCTCGATGAACTCCGTCCGCTCCGCCATGGAGCGCGCCGTTGGCGAAGAGTCCCTCCGCCTCGAATCCAACCTCATCATCCTGGCCACTGCGGTGAGCGGGGCCCCGTTCCTGGGTCTGCTCGGCACGGTCTGGGGCGTGATGGACGCCTTCAGCGGCATCGCCCAGGCCGGCCAAGCCAGCCTCGCCGCCATGGCGCCCGGCGTCTCCGGCGCCCTGATCACCACCGTGGTCGGCCTCCTCGTCGCCATTCCCGCCATGTTCGGTTACAACTTCCTCACCACCTCCACCCGCAGTTTCATCGTGGAGACGGAAAACTTCGCGGCCGAATGTGCCGCGGTCTTCGAACACCGCTTCACCTCGCCGCGCTCGTGAGACGCTCCGCCCGCCACCACGGCACGGTCCTCGCCGAGCTGAACATCACCCCTCTGCTGGATCTCGTTTTCGTCCTGCTCATCATCTTCATGATCACCACGCCTCTGCTCGAACAGCAGCTGCCGGTGGACCTGCCCAAATCCTCCCAGACGGCCTCCGCCAACCTGCCCGACCCCAAATCCATTGTGCCCCTCACCATTCACAAGGACGGTTCCGTGCTCATCGGCCAGGAATCCGTGGATCTCGACCGCTTGGCCGGGGCCCTTGCCCGCCGCAAAAACGCGGATCCCGAACTGGTTGTCTCCCTGCGGGCCGACTCCGCCGTGCCCTACGAAACCATCTTCCGCGCCTTGGAGGCCGTCCGCTCCGCCGGCGCCCGCCTCGACCTCGCCAATCTGCCGGACCGCCCCCGGTGAGCCGGCCGGCGCGCCCTTTGCGGCGCACCGTCCTGATCGTCGCCGGGATCCATCTAGCCTTAATTGCTATCGTCGGCCTGCCGTTTGCCACCTGCCAGAAACCCCAAAAAATCCAGCCGGTCGAAATCGTCGACCTCGGCTCCCTCCGCCCCGGCCCGGGCTCTCCCGCTCCCCCCATCCAAACTCAACCATCCAACATCGAAACTCCTCAAACTCCTTCTGCGCCTCAGCCCCAGCCCAAAGCTCTGCCGGAACCCCAGGCGGCTACCGAGCCTGCGAAGGAGGTTGAGCCTGAACCAGTCGTGGAAACTCCACCCCTGCCTGAGCCAAAACCCGAGCCCACCCCCGTTCCCAAGCCCCAACCCACGACTCAACCGAAACCCGTTCCCAAACCTCCCGCCAAACATGAAGTCAAAGTCAGCGGAGTGAAAAAGAAAGTCGCCTCCTCGTCTGCCGAAACCAAGCCCGCACCCCCGGCCCCCGCCGGCCCTAGCGCCTCCGACATCAAATCCCGCCTCGCTTCAAAAATTCCCGCCGAAGCCCCCGGCTCCGGTGGCGACGGGGCGGGCATGGAGGGTCGACCCGATGGGATCGCGGACGACTTCTCCTGGTACCGCGCCCTCATCAAGCAGACCGTCCAGGCCAAATGGAAAAAACCCCCGATTCCTTCCGGGGAGAAAATCATCACGGAAGCCGCCATCCGGATCGCCCCCGATGGCACCGTCACTTTTCTCAATCTCTCCAAACCCTCCGGCGACGCGGTCATGGACGCCTCAGTCGAGGCCGCTGTCCGTGCCGCCGCCCGCATTCCTCGCCCACTTCCTCCCGGCCTCGGAACCCCCGACTACACCGTCATTATCCAGTTCAAACTCGAATAGCTTTCTTTCTGCAAAACGGCCCGCCGGGCGTTCTGCGCCAAGGCGAAGAAGGCCAAGGACGTCGGGCCCTACCAATTCTAAAACTAGGGAGGGCCTGACCTCCGGGCAGGCCGGATTTGAAACTTTTTTTGTTATGGAGGTGGGGCGGCCTCGATGAGGCCGCCTCGTTCACAATTTTATAGTTGGCGACAAGGCGGGATCGTCGATCCCGCCCGACCTTTATTTTCCGCTGGAAATCTGGTTCCCGTGCTGTTGTCTCTCGCGATGCGACTCCTTACCTCCATTCTACTTCTTCCCCTCTATCTCCACGCCCAAGCCACCACTCCGGTCATCGTGATCGAGCAGACACGCAAGATCGATGTCGCCGTCCAGCCCATCGGCGGCTCGGAAGGTCCCGCCGCCACCAAAGTTCTCACCGATGACCTCAACCGCTCCGGCGTCTGCCGGGTGGTACCGGCCGATTCCGCCGCCTTCGTCCTCTCCGGTTCCATCACCCCGAGCGGACTGTCCGGTCGGGCCGTCCCCAAGGCCGGCGGTGCGGCCGTCGTCGACAAAACCTTTGCTGGCGACTCCCGCCGGGCCACCCATCTCTTTGCCGATGCGGTCGTGGAAGCTCTGACCGGAACGCCCGGTTTCGCCTCCAGCCGGATGACCTTCGCCTCCGCCTCCGGCAGCAAAAAAAGCAAGGTGAAGGAGATCTATATTTCCGACATCGACGGAGCCAACGCCCGGCAGCTCACCCAAGACAAGAGCCTCGGCTACGGACCCAAGTTCTCCACCGACGCCTCCAAAATCGTCTACAGCTCCGACAAAAGCGGTTACCGCGACACCTACGTCATCGATCTCGGCTCCAAGAAAAGGAGCTGCGTCGCCCAGTTCCCCGGCCAAAACACCGGAGCCGCTTTCTCCCCCGACGGCTCCACCCTCGCCCTCACGCTGTCAAAGGACGGCAACCCCGAGCTCTACACCATGGCGGCTGCCGGCGGCTCACCCACCCGACTGACCCGCACCCGTGGCGTCGAGGCATCTCCTTCCTGGTCGCCCGACGGCACGCAAATCGTCTACGTTTCCGATGAACGCGGCAGTCCCAGCTTATACACCCTCGCTGCCGCCGGCGGAGAACCGGAGCGACTCAACACCGAGTCCTCCTACACCACCGAGCCCGACTGGTCGCCGGACGGAAAACTGATCGCCTACAGCATCAGTTCCGGAGGCGGCCAGATTGGCGTTTACGACGTATCCGCCAGAAAAGCCCGTATCGTTAGCCGTGGCTCCGGCCTTGAAAGTCCTTCATGGACAAGGAATTCGCGCCATCTTGTAGCATCCCAGAACGGTCATCTCGTATTACTTGACACTCTTACGGGGGAAACTATAAAAATACCCAATAACTTGAGCAACAACACTGAACCCAACACCAGCCGCTGAAAATATGAAATATATACCCCTATTCCTAGTAGCTCTCCTCGCCATCCTCTCCGGATGCGCCGACAAAGATAAAAAAGGCGACGCCGCCGCCTTTGGTGACTCCACCGATGACATTTACGATCAGGCTTTGCCCGAGCGTTCCGGCAACCCGGAAAACGCGGATTACGAAACCCTCAAAAGTGAGACGGTCTATTTCGCCTACGACAGCTTCACCATCGAGGCCAAAGAGCGGCCGAAGCTCGACAAACTGGCGAACTACCTCAGCAACAATGCCAACACCAAGATCGTCATCGCCGGCCATACGGACGTCCGCGGCACCCCCCAGTACAACCTGGCCTTGAGCGAAAAGCGGGCCACCGCGGTCCGGCAATACCTCATCGGCCTCGGAGCCAACGGCGGCAACATCAGCACCATCGGCTACGGGGAGGATCGTCCCGCCTCGGAAGCCGATTCGGACTCGGCCCACACCGACAACCGCCGCGCCTCCCCCGGTATTTTACGCTGATCGCAGGGTCGCTCCGGTTTAAAATGCCGGAAGCCACCCCGTGATCCCCAACCCTACTTCCCGCGATCAGGCCCACCTGCTTCGCCTGCCCAACTGGCTGGGCGACCTGATCCTCTCCCTTCCCGCCGTCCGGCTCTACCAATCATGGCTGGAGGATCGGGCGCCTCTGGTCGTTGCAGGTCCCGCCTCCCTCGCTCCCCTCGCCCCGATTCTCCTGCCCGGCTTGGAATACCTCTCGGTTCCACGCTGGCCGCTGGCGTTGAGGGCTGAATTAAAAAACCGCAAGGTAAGCTCCGCCGTCGCCTTCCCCAACTCCCTGCGCGTGGCGCTGGAAATTCTCCCCGCGCCTTACCGGGCCGGATTCGAACGGAATTTCCGCAACTCTCTTCTTTCCGAAAATCGCCCGCGGCGCACCTCTCCTTTTGGCTTTGTCCACGTCGCCGACCAGTACCTCGGCCTCCTCGAGGATCTGGGCCTGCCGAAAGGCAAGAGAGAGCTGCCCACCCCGCCTGCATCCCTGCCCCGACCTGCAGAAGCTCCCACCAAACCGTATCTCGCCGTCTTTCCCGGCGCCGCCTACGGCCCAGCCAAACGCTGGGACCCCGCCTCCTTCGCCACCGTTCTCCGCGACCTCGTGAAGGAACACTCGCTGGAGCCCATCCTCATGGGCGGACCAGGGGATGTGGAATCATGCCAAGCGGTGGCCGAAGCCTATGGCTCAGACATCCGCGATCTTTCCGGCAAAACCACCACCCTCGATCTGGCCCACTGGATTGCCCACGCCCGCTTTGTCCTTTGCCATGATAGCGGGCCGATGCACCTCGCCGCCTTTCTGCGCCGGCCCGGCGTGGCCATCTTCGGCTCCACCGAACCCGCCTGGACCGGTCCGCTGGGCGACACCGTCTCCGTGGCCCGTCACAAGGTTTCCTGTAGTCCCTGCTTTCTCAAGGTGTGTCCCCTCGATCGCCGGTGCATGACCCGCCTCACCCCAGAAGAAGTCCTGACGACCTGCCGGCTCCGTTTCCACCGCGCATGAGCACCAAAGGTACTTCCCGGGTCATGTTGGCCATCGGGGCCTCCCGGATCCTTGGACTGGTTCGCGAGGTTCTCCTCAACACCGTCCTCGGCGCCGGCAAGGAGCTCGACGCCCTCATCGCGGCCTTCCGCATTCCCAACCTCCTGCGCGACCTTTTTGCCGAAGGAGCCCTCTCCACCGCTTTCGTGACCACCTTCTCCCAGAAGCTCGCCAAGGAGGGCAAGGCCGCCGCCTACCGCCTGGCCAACAATGTGAACACCCTCCTCTTCATCGTCCTCACGGCCATTGTCGCCGTCGGAATTCTCGAGGCCGATGTTCTCGTTCGCTTCTTCAACCCGGGCTTTGCCGCCGTCCCCGGGAAAACGGAGCTGACCATCGAACTCACGCGGATCCTCTTTCCCTTTATCCTGTTTCTCTCGCTTGCGGCGGTTTACATGGGCTTGCTCAACAGCCTGCACCACTTCGGCCTGCCGGCGCTGGCTTCGGCGGTCTTTAATTTCATCTCCATCGGCCTCGGACTGCTGCTGGCCTGGTGGATGGATCCCACCTTCGGGCCAAAATCCGTCTACGCCTTTTCCATCGGCGTCTTGGTCGGCGGCCTCGCCCAGTGGCTGGTGATGGTTCCCCGGGCCATTTCCGTGGGCTACCACGCCCGCTGGCTGATCGATCTCAAGGATCCCGGCCTGAAGCAGGTCCTGCGCCTCCTCGGCCCTGCCTCGGTCGGTGCCGCCGCCATCCAGATCAACGTCCTGGTGAACGGCTACTTCGCCTCCTACCTCGAGGACGGTTCGGTCACCTGCCTGAACAACGCCTTTCGCCTGATCCAGCTCCCCATCGGGCTCTTTGGCGTGGCGGTGGCGACAGTCACGCTCCCCCACCTCGCCCGTCACGCGGCTCTGGACGACAAGCAGGCTCTCCATGACCGCCTTCTGGTGGGGGTTCGGCAAACCCTGTTCCTGACCCTGCCGGCCGCGATCGGACTCTTTATTTTGGCCGAGCCGGTCATCGCCTCCATCTACCAGTACGGACGCTTCACCGCCGATGACACTGCCCGCACTGCCCTTGCCTTGAAGGGATACGCCCTTGGCCTCGTCTCCTACTCGTGCATCAAGGTGGTCGGCCCCGCCTTTGCCGCCATCGACAAACCGGGCATCCCTCTCCGGATCAGCCTTACAGGTATCTTCCTCAATATCGGGATGAACTACCTGCTGATCCGCGTCTTCAACCTCGGCATCCTCGGTCTGACCCTCTCGGTGGCCTCGGTAGCCACGCTGAACATCCTCCAGCTGGCCTGGGCCTCCCAGCGGCACGTTGGGACTTTCTTCCGCCCCGATTTCTTGAAGGCCATCCTGCGGATTGGCCTAAGCTGTATCGTCCTGGTCGGAGCGCTCCGGGTGGGTTCATGGGTGATGGATCCCTTGGCCGGCCCCATCGCCGTTCGGATCGCTGGAACGCTGGCCCTCTGCACCCTCGGCGCCTTTGCCTACTTCCTTGCAGCTACCCTGCTGGGCCTTTCCGATGTGCGGATGCTTCTGCGGAAACGCGTTTCCAAAGGGGATTAGCTTTTTAGTCTTTAGCCATGAAGGGCAACTCCATCCTTCAACTTCCCTCCATGACGATTGCCTAAACCCCGAAAAGCCTTCCTCTAGCCTTAAGCCCGTAGCCTACAGCCTACTCATCCCGCCATCGCCCCTTGGCTGTTTTCTGCTACAAACTGGGAAGAGGCGCCCGTAGCTCAGGGGACTAGAGCAGCGGATTTCTAATCCGCGGGTCGGTGGT
>JBBAWG010000061.1:0-6858 GCA_040397305.1 Methylacidiphilales bacterium
GGGCGTTGGCGGCCTGGGCCTTGCCCTGGATGCCGTAGCCGATCACGGCCACGGTTTTGCCCTCGAGGGGCTTCAGACTGACGTCAGCATCGCGATAGATCTTTTCCATGGTTTCCTTCGGGTTGGGTTAGGGACGCGGGTCCCGGTTAACATTCTTGCTGTAAAGATAGCGGGTGGGACCGGGGCCTTTGGCGATGAACCACTGGGGGCAGTACGGTGCCATCCAGATGACGTCGCCCTTGGAGACGGGATGCCAGTCGTCGTTCAGGCGGTAGACGCCGCCCCCCTCGAGGACGAGGAGGCCGTGTTCCATAATGTGGATTTCGACGAAGGGCAGGGTGGCCCCGGGGTCGAAGGTGAAGACGTTGATTGCGAAGTCGTGGCCGAGGTTGGTTTCCGGAATCAGGTTGCGGAGGCGGGCGTGCGGATCGCCGAGGAACGGAGTCTCGGCAACCTTGGCGGAGTCCCCGAAGAAGGCGGCGGGCACGGGTGAGCCGGCGAGAGGTTCGTAAGTTTTGGCAAAGTACATGATCTTCGCGCCGGAGGAGGTGACCTGGTATTTCGAGCCCGGGGGAAGCCATCCGTAGTGGCCAACACCCAGCTCCTTGTCGTTCAGGCGGCAGGAGCCTTCGAGCACATAAAAGAAGTGCTGCTCCCCACCGGTTTCGCCCTTGCCGGTTGCCTTGTCGGCAAGCACCAGGAGTGTCTGGACGAATTTTGCCCCCATGGCCGGGCTGATCAGGATGTGAGCGGTGGTCTGGGTCCAGTTGGGAAGAACGCTGGGAACATGGCTGTCCGGCCCAATCAGGGCGTAGCGGTCTCGGATGATCGTGCGACTTCCTCCCGGCAGGGGTTGAAAGGACATTTTGTAACTTTATCGGGATAAGAGGCTTGGAACAAGCCGATCGTTGGAAGCGCCCGAAGGGTTTCGCAGCTAAAGAGAGGCTAGGAAGATAGAGCGGTAGAAAGAAACTGGCCCTGACCGGATTTCTGTCCGCGCAGAAAGGTGCCCTCGACCCGGACGGGCAGATTCATGCCGATAAAAGGAGTGATCTTGTGGCGATAAAGAAGCTCGGATTCCTTCACCGAGGTGGATTGGCGGCGGATTAGGACAAAATCGGCATCGGCACCCACTTCCAGCGATCCCTTGCGGGGATGGAGGCCGAGCCGGCGGGCGGGGTTTTCGGCGGTGAGCCGGGCGATTTCCAAAGGGGTGAGCCCGGCCGAAAACAGAAGCGGGAGAAGGTGTTGGCATCCGGCGATCCCACCCCACACCTTGAAGAAGTCCGGATCAGTCTTCATGGAGCCCGGGGCGGGGGAGTGGTCGGAGCCGATGGTGTGGACGTGGCCTTCCCGGATTTTTTTGAGCAAACCTTTTTGGGAGGCGGCAGAGCGGAGGGGTGGGGCGCACTTGGCGGGTGGACCCAAGCGGATCATGTCTTCTTCCGTGAGGACGAGATAGTGCGGGCAGGTTTCCGCGGTGACATCGACTCCGCGTTGTCGCGCCTTTTGAATCTCCTCAATCCCTTCCGGGCAACTGACGTGGACGATGTGAAGACGGCAGCGGGTTTCGCCGGCCAGGTCGCAGACCAGGCGGATGGCTTCCAGTTCCGTCTCGATTGGGCGGGAGAAGAGGTAGTCCCGAACGGAGGTGCCACCCTTTTTCCGGATCTCCTCGGTGCGGCGCCGGATGAGCTCGGGCGACTCGGCGTGGACGGACACGGGTAGCCCCAGTCGGGCGGCTGTCGTCATGCCCTTTTTTAGGGTGGTGGGGTCGGAGCCGGGGAAGTCGGAGGTGCCGCTATCGACCATGAAGGCTTTGAAGCCGATGGCGCCGGCACGACCCAACTCTTCCAATTTGTCGAGATTCAGCGGGGTGATGCCGCCCCAGAGGGCGAAGTCGACGACCGACTTTTTTTCCGCCACAGCTTTTTTCTTTTGAAAGGTCTCGTTGTCGAGGGTGGGAGGCAGAGCGTTGAGAGGCATCTCGACCACGCTGGTGGCGCCGCCGGCACGGGAAGCGCGGGAACCGGTCTCCCAGCCTTCCCAGTCCTCGCGGCCCGGCTCGTTGAAGTGAACGTGCGCATCCAAGGCGCCGGGCAGGATCAAGAGGTCATTAGCGTCAATGATCTGCTTGGCCTCGGTGTCGCCGTGACCAACCACTTTTCCTTGATCGACGGCGAGGGAAGTTTTCTTTTCGCCGGAGGGAAGGACGACGGTTCCGTCGCGGATTAACAGGTCAATGGCAGCCATGAGGAAGGATCCCGGGGAACAACCCGGATCAGGTCAGCTCCCGCGGTAGGTGGTGTAGGACCAGGGAGAGCAGAGGAGGGGAACGTGGAAGTTCTGGGCGGGGTCGGTCACCGTGAACCGGACGGGAACGACATCGAGAAAGTTCTTCTCTTTGAAGTAGTCACCGACATGGAAGCGGACCTCATATTCCCCCTTTTGGAGGGAACCGGGGGCGACGAGCGGCTGGTCGGTGCGTCCATCCGGGTTGGTAGTGTGGGTGGAGAGGGGTTTGCCGCCAAAGAGCAGTTCAATCTTCACGCCGGCGGCCGGTTTTCCGGAGCGGGTGTCGAGAACATGGGTGCTGAGTTTTCCGTTCATGCAACTGTGTCTTCCAAGCGAAGTCTGGCGATTTTGGCGATTTCCTCAAGCGCGGTGGTGATCTCGGTTTTTCGATCCTGGGCCAGACGTTTGGGGAAGGCGGCGAGGATGGCATCCTTTTTGTTGAGCCGGGCGCAGATGATGAAGGGGAAGCCGAACTTCTCCCGGTACGCTTGGTTCCAGTCGCGAAACTTCCGGACCTCCTCAGGGGAGAGGTTGGTCAGGCCGGCGGAAGCCTGTTCGGAAGCGGACTCGGCGGTGAGGACGGCTTTGCCGACCAAGTCAGGATGTGCGTTGAGAAGGTCGAGATGGGCCTTTTCCCCAGCCTGCTGCACGGCTTTGACCATGGCTTGGTGGAGGGCATCCAGCGAAGGGTAGGGGCGACCCGCGGCGGCTTTCTCCGCCACCCAGGGGGAGTGTTCAAAAATTCCAGCCAGATGGAGAACAAACTCCTCCGGGGGCGCGGCATTCAGCTGGGAGAGGGGTCTTTTCAGAATCAGTACCAAGCGCGGTCAGGCATGGCGCGGAACTTTTTCCAGACGGCCAAGGCCTCGTCGCGGAGCAGGGGGACGCAGCGGGGATTCCTTTTGATGGAGCGTCGGCGGAGTTGTCGCTCCAGCGGGGTGTCGTCGAAATCACCGTAATGAAGGGCGTCCGCGTGCGTGGCGGCAAAGTAGACCCGCTGGATCCGGGCCCAGAAGGCGGCGGAGTAGCACATCCCGCAGCACTCCGCGCTGGTGTAGAGGATGCAGCCGGAGAGGTCGTGGGTACGGAGGCGGCGGCAGGCCTCACGGATGGCGACGATTTCGCCGTGGGCGCTGGGATCGCGGGTGGCGATAACACGATTGCAGCCTTCGCCAACGATCCGCCCGTTCTTGACGATGACGGCTCCGAACGGTCCGCCGGTCTTTTTGACCAGTCCACCGATCCGGCCCAGTTCAATGGCCCGCCGCATGAAGCGGGCGTGGGCGGAGGCGTTGCCTGCACGGCTCATCAGGGGATAGGATACTCTTTCGTCCTTCTTATGGGAGCCAAACTATCCGGCCATCGTTACGGCAAATCGCGCGTCCGCGTGGTGAAGATCCTGCGGGACGGCCAGCGGCACACCGTGGTGGAGATCAACGCCCAGGTGTTGCTCGAGGGAGATTTCGAGAGCTCCTACACCTCCGGCGACAACTCCAAGGTAGTGGCCACAGACACGGTCAAAAATACGGTGCACGTCCTGGCCAAAGACCATCTGACCCCGGAAGTGGAGAGGTTTGCCGTCCACCTTGCCAAACATTTCACTTCCAAATATCCGCAGGTGCAGAAAGCCACCGTGGAGATCAGTCAGCGGACTTGGGAACGGATGGGGAACCATGATCACTGCTTCACAGCCCCGGGATCCCCGGTTCCCTGGGTGAAGGTGGAGCACGCCAAGGGGACGAAGGAGGCGGTGGTGGAGTCGGGCGTGAAGGAGTGGTTGATCCTGAAGTCGACCCAGTCCGGCTTTGAGAAGTATCCCAAGTGCGAGTTCACCACCCTGCCGGAGACGAACGACCGGATCTTTGCGACGGCAGTCACGGCGGGCTGGAAATGGTCGAAGGAGCCGAAAGATTACAATGCCTCCAACCGCAAGATTCTGGAGGCGATGCAGGGGCCGTTCATGAAAAAGTTCAGCCCTTCCGTGCAGACGACCATGTACGAGATGGGGGAAGAGGCGCTGAAGGCCTGTCCGGAAATTTCCGAGGTGTCGCTGGCCATGCCCAACAAACACTTCCTGCTCTTCAACATGAAGCCGTTCGGTCTGGACAACTCCAACGTCATCTTTACCGCGACGGATGAGCCGCATGGGCAGATCGAGGCGGTCATCCGCCGGACCTGAGGCTGATGGCCTCCGATTTTTTTACCGAACTGCAGGAGGCCCGGATGAGCGGGCAGCCGTTCGTGGCCGTGACGGTGGTGCAGACGCAGGGCTCCGTGCCGCGCCATCCCGGGGCGAAGATGATGGTGTTTCCCGACGGCTCGATCCGGGGAACGGTGGGCGGGGGGAAATTTGAATCCCTGGTGATTGCGGAGGCTAAAGAGAGGCTGAAAGACGGGCAGAACCTTCTAAAAAAGTATCCTTTACGCGAGGGAGAGACGGAGTCATTCGGAGCGATTTGTGGGGGTGAGGTGACGCTTTGGTTCGAGCCCCACAAAAAGGCGCCGGTGTTGCTTTTGGTGGGGGCCGGCCACTGTGCGCAATCGATCGCAAAACTCGCCGCCGACTGTGGCTTCCACGTCACGGTGGTGGATGACCGGAAGGAGTGGACGGAGAGTTGTCCCGGGGTGCACCGGAAGGTGGTGGAGCAGACCCCGCAGGCGGTGATCCGCGGACAGAAGTGGAGTGGGGAGGATGCGATCGTGCTGGTAAGTCGGAACTTCATGATCGATCGGGATGCGCTGGAGGAAGCGGTCAAAGTGAAAGAGGTGGGTTATATCGGGATGATCGGCAGCCGGAAGAAGGTGCTGCAGGTGTACGATGAGCTGAAAGCAAAAGGGGTGAAGGCAGAGACGTTAGGGAGGGTATACGCGCCGATCGGACTAGATATCGGGTCTGATTCGCCGGCAGAGATTGCGGTGAGCGTGATGGCGGAGATTTTGCAAGTCCTGAGGAAGGCCAAGGGTGGGCATTTGAAGATTTAGGTGGGGCGCCCTCGATGAGGGGGGCCTAGGCGGAATCACGGGATCGAAAAATGAACTCAGGCGGGCTCATCGAGCCCGCCCCACCCAAAAAACAAACTTATTTCTTCGCGGCGGTGAAGGATTCGTCGAGAACGGCGAGCATGAAGTCGACATCGGCCTCGGTCAGACACATCGGAGGTTTGACGCGGAGCACGTTTCCGAAAAGGCCGCCTTTCCCGATGAGCAGGCCGCGTTCCCGTGCCTGTTCAAGGACCTCGGCGATGAATTCGCGATCCGGCTCCTTGCTCTTGCGGTCCTTCACGGCCTCGACCCCGATCATTAGTCCCATGCCGCGGACCTCGCCGATGGACTCATGCTTTTCTTGAAGTTTTCGGAGTCCGCTGAGGAGCCGGTCCCCCATGAGCGCGCAGCGTTGCTGGAGGTTGTCCCGGCGCATGATCTTGAGGGTGGCGCGACCCTGGGCGACGGAGACGGGGTTGCCGCCGTAGGTGTTGAAATGAATCCGCTGGGCGAGGGTCTCGGCGATCTTGTGGGTGGTGACCACCGCGGCGAGCGGGGCACCGTTGCCGATACTCTTGGCCATGACGACGATGTCGGGCTGGACGCCCTGGGTTTGGAAGCCCCAGAAGGCTTTGCCGGTGCGACCAAAACCGGCCTGAACCTCGTCGGCGATGCAGACCCCACCGGCGGCACGGACGTGTTTGTAAACTTCCTGAAGGTAGCCGTCGGGAAGGACGACGGCCCCGCCCACGCCCTGGATGGATTCGGCGATGAAGGCGGCAATTTTACCCGGGCTGGCAAAGCGGATGAGTTCCTCGACGTCGGAGGCGTAATTTTTTCCGGCGTGCGGATCAGTGGCGGGCCAGAGGCCACGGTACGGATAGGGGGCGCGGGCGAATTGGACCCCGAACGAGTGCGGGATGTTGTATTTCCAGGTGTGGTGGGAGGTGATGCCCATCGTGTTGGAAGTGCCGCCGTGATACGAATTGCGCAGGGCGATGACGTCGTAGTTACCCGTGTAGGAACGGGCGAGCATGAGGGCGAGTTCGTTGGCCTCGGAGCCGGAATTCACGAAGTAGCAGACCTTGAGGTCGCCAGGCATACAGTCCGCCAACTCCTTGCCGTACTGGGCGATGCCAGGGTGGAGATAGATGGTGGAGGTGTGCTGCAGGAGATGGTTCTGCTCGTCGACGGCGGCGAGGACCTCCGGGTGGCAGTGACCGACAGAAACGGTGACGATGCCGCCGAAGCCGTCCAGGTAGCGGCGCCCTTTCTCGTCGTAGAGGTACTGCATCGACCCCTCCACGATCATGAGAGGCTTGCGGTAGTAGTGGAACAGGGACGGCGTGAGATGTTCCTTGCGGAGTTTCAGGACCTCTTCGGTGCTCGGGCCCGTGTAGGGGCGGGGCTGGTGGCCGTAGGGCGGAAGCTGAGGAGCTTTCGTCGGTGCCGGCCGAGCAGGAGCGGCGGTGGCCATGGATTAAAAGTATGCCCTTGGAGCGAAAATAGCAAACCCAGCCCGGACCCGGGCGAAAGGCAATCAGGCCTTGGCGGCGACGGGGGTAGCTGTGGCTTGGCCGG
>JBBAWG010000062.1:0-1871 GCA_040397305.1 Methylacidiphilales bacterium
CGATAACGGGGGTAAATATATCGCATTTAAAATATTTCCCTGGGATCCCAATGGGACTTTGAATTATAAGGCCGGCGAAGGATGGGGGGCACAACCCGAACCGGGATCCATCGGGGAAGTCTTGGCCCCGTATTTGAATATTAGCCCAATCAGGACGATGGATATTGATCCCGCAAAAATTCCCCAAGTTCTCCGTTGTCCGGCAGCACAGAAGAACAAAAAAAATGAGTGGGTCAAAAGATATGCCCAAATCCGTTACAATGGATATGCAACCGGCAGGTCGTTTCCTCCTTTTGGAACCACGCGTGCCATGCTCCTGATGGACGTGTGCTGGGGTGACTGGCCTCAAGAAAATTGGTCACACCGTAGTCCGGCCTTTGTGAATGTGGCCTATGCGGATGGAAGTATCCGGCCCATGCCCTTTGAGGAGTTCATGAGGACCAACGGGGAATCCAACGCAGAGTATCAGCGGGGTTTCTTTATGTCCGGATGGGTTGAATGAGCGTGAACCTGGTTGCAAGGGCTAAGGATTCTCCGGTAGGACCGGGAGAAAACATCCGCAGAATTCCCCAAGGGATGGAAATGGATTTGCCGGGTTTTACCGGAGAAAAAATCAGGGCCACGTTTCTGCGACCTGATATTCTACGGCTCCAAATCTCCGTGGGGGGAGTTTTGGACGAAAACCCGTCTCACGCGGTAGCTCACGGAATTCCATTTGGGGAGCCGACCAGCACTAGAATCCTAGAGAAACCAGGATGCGTCCAAATCGATAGCGGCTCGATGGTAGTTTCTCTTTTTTTCGATCCGTTTCACGTGGAGATTCGCCGCAGTGACGGAAGCCTGGTCCTGGGTTCTCCGCGGGGTCCTGATGGGCGTCCTTGGTTTTATCGCAGGGTAGACGAGGGCTTTGAAACAGGGCGAACGGTTCAGGATCAGGACGGCATTTACGGATTGGGGGAGAAGACAGGGTCCTTTAATAAAAACGGGCGGGCTTGGAGGTTCTGGAACACGGATGTTCTCAACCCAAGCGTGGCGGGGGGCTACCGGGAAACTCCGCATGAAGACCCGATGCGGGATCCCACCAGTGTGCATTTCGATCCGTACTATGTGTCCATCCCCTTCTTTCTCCACCGCCCCAGTGGCAGTGCCCAGGTGGCTGGCTTTTTCCTAAATAACTTAGGGAGGTCCTCCTTCGACTTTTCGAAGCCCGGGGAGGGGATTTTGCGTTTCGAAACCGGGAGCTATGAGGAGTTTGTTTTTGCAGGGCCCGGCCTCCCTGAAGTCATGCGAGGCTACTCGGGGCTAACCGGCCGGATGCCCCTGCCACCCCTTTGGGCCCTCGGAAACCACCAGTGTCGCTGGCATGATTATACCCAAGAACAAGTGGAGGCCCTCGGGCGAAAGTATCGGGAAGCCAAGTTACCCTGCGACGTTCTTTGGATCGACATCGACTACATGAATGAATTCCGGGTTTTCACTTGGGACACCCAGAAGTTTCCCCGGCAAGCTGAGCTCATCCAAAGCCTGCAGGCGCAAAAGTTGCGCCTTATCACGATCATCGATCCGGGCATCAAGGAGGAGCCCGGTTATCCAGTTTACGACGAGGCGATGCGGGATCGGCTTGTTTGCCTGAATGGGCAGGGAGAGCCCTACGTCGGACAAGTTTGGCCAGGAAGGACGGTCTTTCCCGATTTCACCCTGGCCGAAACAAGACAGTGGTGGGGAATGCGAAACGCCGAGCATGTCCGTTCCGGAATCGCTGGGATTTGGAATGACATGAACGAGCCTGCCACTGGCGAGGTGCCGGCCGAGGGAATGCTTTTTGGTCATGGCCGAGAACCGCACGCGCGTTTTCACAACGAATATGCCCT
>JBBAWG010000062.1:1971-6664 GCA_040397305.1 Methylacidiphilales bacterium
TCCTATCTGCCCCGTGGAATTTGGTATTCCTGGCCAGACCATCAACCTTATATCTCCGAAGGGGCTGCCCTGATGGCTTCCTCGCCGTTGGACCGGATCCCTGTCTGGGTCAGGGGTGGGGCGGTGATCCCGTGTTGGCCGGAGACCCCTTTATCCACGATGGATTACCATCCCGAGGAGATCGTTCTCCATGTGTATTTACCCGAAGATGGTTCTCAGGGGGAGTCCTTGCTGCAGGAGGATGACGGCCTGACGGATGCGCACCGGACGGGTAAGTATTTTCGCACTCAATTCAGGATCGTGCGCGAGCAAGACCGGTTCCGGCTCTGGACCGAAGTGGATGGGCGTGGATTTCCCGAATTTCGCCGCCAACGTTTTCGTGTTTTCCTGCATCCTCCATCCGGCGAGCACTGGGTTTTGGAGGGCGGATCCGTAACGGATTCCGGAGATTGGGAAATCCCCAACTGCGGGGAGGAGTTCGAATTGAAAGGAAAAAGGGTGGAGTAGGATCCGTTTCCCAATTGGGGAGTCAGTTTTTCGATCCGGTGGTGGCGATTCCCTGAATGAAGGTCTTCTGGGTGAAGAAGAAAAGCACGATCACCGGCAGGACCACCAAGGTGGAGGCCGCCATAAGATGATGCCAGGCCGTACCGCCTTGTTGGCTTTGGAAGGACTGCAGGCCAAGGGCGAGGGTGAAGGTGCGCTGGTCGGTGAGATAAATCAAAGGTCCAAGAAAGTCGTTCCAGGTGGCGAGAAACTGAAACACCGCCACCACCAGCAGGACCGGCTTCGCCATGGGGAGAACGGTGTACCAGAGGATTTGCCACTCATTGCAACCATCGATCCGGGCGGCCTCGGCCGTGTCGCGGGGCAGGGAGAGGAAAAATTGTCGAAGGAGAAACACATGAAACGCGCTGGCGAAAAAGGTGGGTACCCAAAGAGGCTGGAGGGTGCCGATCCAACCTAAGTTTTTAAAGAGCCCGTAAATGGGCACCATAATCGCCGGAAACGGGATCATCATTGTGGCGAGGCAAAGGGAGAAGAGGCGGTTGCGTCCCGGCCATTCCAGCCGGGCAAAGCCGTAGGCAGCCAAGGTGCTGCTCACCAAGGTTCCCGCCACGGTGAGAAGACAGAGCAGGAGGGAATTTCCGGTGTAACGCCAAAAATAACCCATGGCCTGGATGGCATCAGGGTAGTTGTGCCACTGGATGCTGCTGGGGATCCACTGAGGGGGGACCGTCATGGTTTCGGACAAAGGCTTGAGGGAAGTGGAGACCATCCAAGCCATGGGCGCCAAAAAGGCCACGGCCAGAAGGGTGAGCATAATCACGCGGAGCAGGTTGCCCCAGGGCAAGTGAAAGAACGGCTTCATGCTTAAGCGCCCTCGTAGTGCACGTGCCTAGAGGAAATCCGGCTGGCCACCAGGGTCAGACCCAGAATTAGGGCGAAAAGAAAAAGACCAATCGCGCAGGCGTAACCCATATTCCAATACTCGAAGGCGTGCTGGTACAGGTAAGTCGCCAAGAAGAGCAGGGACCGCTCCGGGCCGTCGCCGCCCTCGGTCATGATGTAAGGGACGGCGAACACTTGGAAACAGCCGATCAGGGCCATGATCCCATTGAAGTAAATCACCGGGGAAAGCATGGGCAGGGTGATATGGCGGAGCTTTTGCCAGCGGGAGGCGCCATCAATGTCCGCGGACTCATAAAGATGCCGGGGAACTTCCTGAAGCCCGGCGAGAAAGATCACCATGGGATGGCCGACTCCCCAAATCCCCGTCAATACAAGTCCGGCCAGAGCAAAACGGGGATCTTGCAGCCAGTTGGGGGGAGAAAGATGCCAGCCAAACAGATCATTCAGGGTCTGCAACCCTGGGCGCAGGCAGGCATTGACCAGACCGAGATCTCCATTGAGGAGCCATAACCAAAGAACGGCGAGACAAACCAAGGGCATGAGGGAGGGGAGAAAAAACACTGTCCGAAAAAATCCACGGGCGGGAATTTCCGCATTGAGGAGCAGCGCCAGGCAAAAAGAAAGAACCAAGCCCAGGGGAACAGAAACCATGGCGAAAAGGACGGTGTTGCCGGCGGCTTTCCAGAAAATAGGGTCCCGGGAGAGCGCCGTGTAGTTTTCCGGGCCGATCCAAACGGCGGGGGCGAGGACGGAGTAATCACAGGTGGAAAGGTAGAGACTGGAGAGAAACGGGTAGAGGGAGAGGGCAAGAAAACCAACGAGCCATGGGGCAATAAACATGAATCCGGTTCCCAAACGACGGAGGTCGGCGGCGCTCATGGTGCGTCCCATTGTCGTTGCAAGGTGTCGGCCAGGCGGCTCCAGCGCCGCTGGTGGTGCTCATATTCCGCCTGAAGATGCTGCTGCACTTCCTCCAGAGCCGCCTGCGGCTGGGCGGCTCCCGACCAAACCTTGCCAAAAGCCTGTTTCATATCGCTTTCCATCATGGCCCAAAGGGTCAGGGGGGGCACGTGCTTGGCCAGCGGGCTTTTCGCTAAATCTAGAAAAGTGCGGATATGGGGGTTGGGGTGCTTCTGGAAAAAATCCGCACTTACTTCCCGAAGGGGGGAGAATTTTCTCTGGCCCAGGCAAAGTTTCTCCATAGCCGCTCGCTCGTTGACGTAGCGGATGAACGCAAACGCTTCCCGGGGATGGCGGGCCCCAGCCGGGATCACGAGGACATCCGTCTCTACCAAGGTAATGGGAGCCGGGGTTGCCGCGTCGGCGGCGGGGAAAGCGGCAACGCCCCATTCAAATCCCGGGGGCGCGTATTTCTCGATAAATGTGTGAATCCATGGACCCTGCAAAACCATGGCCACACGCCCGGTGAAAAAAGCGTTTTGCGGAGACGCGAAATTTCCAAAACCATCGCGAAAGCTGAGAAGGTCCCGGCTCTGAAAGCGGCGGGGGTAGGTGGCGATCCAGTCCATGGCCGCAAGGTTTCCCGGAGAATTCAGGGTGATGCGCTTTCCATCCCAGAGATCCCCGCCAAACCACCATCCCCAGATGGCCGGCCACCAGCCCGGTTCGGAAGGGAGGTGACCGATCGACTGCAACCGCCCTTGGGCGTCGCGCCGGACGAGTCGGTCGTTGATCTGCTCCAACTCACGGATGGAGGCAGGGGGGCGTTCAGGATCCAGGCCGTTTTCCCGGAAGATCCTCTTGTTCCAGACCAGGCCCAAGCAGGCAGGGGAGCTGGGAAGAGCCCAGAGATGCCCGAGGTGATGGCAGATGTCCCAAAAGATGGGAACATAGTCTTCCCCGTGAATGCCGGCCTCCTGGGCCATTCGATCCAGCGGGGTCAGGGCATTGTTTTCCGCGTACACGGCAAGGGTGTTGCCAAACAAACCGGCCACGTCTGGCGGCACCCCCCCGCCAATGGAAAGCATGAGTTTTCGGTTGATGTGGCTCGTGGAGGAAAATTCCACCCAGATACGATCCTGGGAGCGGTTAAAGTCGTCCACCACCGCCCTCATGGCCTCAGCCTCCCAGCCCGACCACTTGTCCCAGTAACGAATGACCGTCCGTCCAGGTGGGATTTCCGGGACCCCGCCGCAACTGGAGAACAATAAGGAAAACGCTGCTATCCAAAAAAGACGGGGGAGGAGATTTTTCACGGGGCCCGAACTACGGGACCATACTGAAGGAGAAGAGTCGCATACACACAAAACGGCGGTAGGACCACGCGGAGTTGTCCGCCTTCTTTTTTCCAGTTCTCGAGCGGGGTGGGTTCAGCGAAACCCGTGCCGTCTGGGGAGACGAAAAGGATTCGTTCAGGTTCAAGTCCACCGGGCAAGGGAATTCCCAGGGAGGCTTGGGTCAACGGAGTAGGCCAGGGAAGGTTGGCACTCCAGCGTCGATCGGGCCCGAGGCGAAGAATTTGCACCACGAGGGCCTGGTGGCGCGGCGAAGCGAAAGTGCGTGTCAGACCTTCGGAAAAGGAAACAGGCAGGGGAAAATGCACCACTTCCGGGCCATGGGTGATGCCGTAAAGCATGGCATCGTGGCGGTAGTAGGCTTCCAGTAACTCAAAATTCCCGGAGCGCAGCGCGGTATGGTCCGGATAAAAGAGGCTGTTGAGGCCGTGCATGGTGGAGTTGGATTCATCCGGTTCGCCCACCACCATGAGGGACCCGGCTCCCGTCATGGTGGCGCCGAGAATCCGAGCCAGCGTACCCGCCGGCCAGGAGGTCTGTTTGGGCTCCATATCCGCGGGATACAACTTGAGAATCACCCTCTGGTTGCGGGGTTCCCTTTGGCGGAGGCAGATTTCCACCAGCTCCTCCAGCTGGTCGGTGTAAAAGCGCCAGATTTCCAAAAACTGGAAGTCGGTGACATCCTTCATGAGGTCAGCACCGAATTCGTTGACGCTGTTGAAAGAGACCAGCCCATGAGGTTTGACCTCCCGGGTCACCCGCCGGACCTCGCCGACAAAATCATGAAGCACATCCACGAGCTTGTCTCCGTTCCGCCGGCTGTCCTTGGCGTAGAAGCGGACATCTGGGTTGTCGCCGTAGGAGTCGATCTCGAAGCCGTCGAAGGAAAACTGGTCGGAGGGATCGTCGTCCAGCGCCCGGCGGAACTCTCCCAGGATATGGGCATGCCAAGGGGAGTCTGCGGCGACGTTCATCAACCAGAACCATTTTGGTTTTTTTTGCCGGTCGGCTTCCGCTTCCGTCAT
>JBBAWG010000063.1:0-6632 GCA_040397305.1 Methylacidiphilales bacterium
ATAGAGCAGCGGTTTCCTAAACCGCGGATCCCCGTTCGATTCGGGGTGGGACCAGCTTCAAGCCTGAGAATTCAGGCCCGAGATAAAAAGTGATCGTTTACGTTTACGTTGACGTTTAAGTGCATTGGCACGGAGCGAAGTGGACTTGGAGCGGGAACGGGGTTCGGGTAGGGTGCCAAGTTCATGATTGGCTGGGTTTTAAAGAAAATCCTTGGCACGCAAAACCAGCGGGAGGTCCGCCGGATGCTGCCTTCTGTCCAGGAGATCAACCGCCTGGAGGAAGGGCTCCGACCTCTTTCCGCGGAAGAGTTAAGGGCGAAAACCGTCGCGTTCCGGGAGCGGCTCGCCAAAGGCGAAAGCGTCGACTCCCTGCTCCCCGAAGCCTTTGCCGTGGTGAAAAACTGCTGCCGGCGGTTCACGGAGGGGAAAAGAAAGATCCGGGTGCGGGGACAGGAGATTCCCTGGGAGATGATCCCGTTCGACGTCCAGCTGATCGGGGGCATGGTCCTGCACTCCGGCCGGATCGCGGAGATGGCCACGGGAGAAGGAAAAACCCTGGTGGCGACCATGCCGACCTACCTGAACGCGCTGACCGGACAGGGAGTGCATGTGGTGACGGTGAACGATTACCTTGCCGCCCGGGATTCGGAATGGATGGGGGAGGTGTACCGGGAGCTGGGGTTGACGGTGGGCTGCCTCCAGCACGGGCAGAGCCAGGCGGAGCGCCGGGCCCAGTACGCCTGCGACATCACGTACGGAACGTGCTCCGAGTTCGGCTTCGACTATCTGCGCGACAACGGCATGGCGACCACGCCGGAGGATCAGGTGCAGCGCGGCCATTTCTACGCGATCATCGACGAGGTCGACAGCATCCTGATCGACGAGGCGCGCACGCCGCTGATCATTTCGGGGCCGGTGACGGTTTCCACGCATCAGTTCGACAAGTACCGCTCGTCGATCGAGGGGCTGGTGCGGAAGCAGAACGGCCTCTGCACGGATTGGGCCAACCAGGCCAAGGAGAGGGTGGAGGCCGGCGACCTCCAGGGCGCGGGCCGGCTGTTGTTCAAGGTGAAGCTGGGATCGCCCCGCAACAAGCTGCTCCTGAAATTCATGGAGGATCCGGCCACGCGGCGCTCGATCGACGATGCGGAGCTGGAGATGTACCAGGACACCCGCCGGACCGAGCTCTACAAGACGAAGGAAGAAATGTACTTCACGATCGACGAGCGGAACAGCGAGGCGGACCTCTCCGAAATGGGGCGGAAGTTCCTGAATCCATCCGACCCAAACTTCTTTCTCGTGCCGGACCTGATCACCGCCAATCACGACATCGACACCAACGCCTCCCTGCCGGCGGAGGAAAAGCTCAAGCAGAAGCAGGCGGCCCAGGCGGGCTATGAGGAGGCCAGCCAGCGGATTCACAACATCAGCCAGCTGCTCCGGGCCTACTGCGTTTTTGAAAAGGATGTCCACTACGTGGTGCAGGAGAACAAGGTCCTCATCGTCGACGAGTACACGGGCCGTTTGATGCCGGGGCGCCGTTGGAGCGACGGCCTGCACCAGGCGGTGGAGGCGAAGGAGGGCGTGCAGATCGACCGTGAGACGCAGACGCTGGCAACGATCACCATTCAAAATTACTTCCGGCTGTATGAAAAATTGGCGGGCATGACCGGCACCGCCGAGACCGAGGCGAACGAGTTTAAGGACATCTACCGGCTGGGCGTGGTGGTCATCCCGACGAACCGGGTCTGCGTGCGCAAGGACCAGGACGATCTGATCTTCAAGACACGCCGGGAGAAGCTCAACGCCCTCATCGAGGAGATCCGGAAGCGGAACGCGGCGGGCCAGCCCATGTTGGTGGGTACGGCCTCGGTGGAGTCGTCCGAAGTCATCAGCCGGATGCTTCGGCGGGAAAACATCCCGCATAACGTGCTCAACGCGAAGTATCACCAGCAGGAGGCGGAGATCGTGGCGCGGGCGGGGGAGCGGGGCGCGGTGACGATTGCCACCAACATGGCGGGCCGGGGCACGGACATTAAGTTATCACCGGGCGTGGCGGATCTGGGAGGACTGCACGTGGTGGGGACGGAGCGGCACGAGTCGCGCCGGATCGACCGACAGCTGCGGGGACGCTGTGCGCGGCAGGGGGATCCGGGATCGAGCCAGTTTTATATCTCTTTTGAGGATGACCTGATGCGGAACTTCGGGGACTCGCGCCGAATCGCCGGCCTGATGACCAAGCTGGGCATGGAGGACAACGAGGGCCTGCAGCATCCGTGGCTGAACCGCTCAGTGGAAACGGCGCAGAAGCGGGTGGAGCAGCGCAACTACCAGATCCGCAAGCACACCCTGCAGTACGACGACGTGATGAACCAGCAGCGGACGGTGATCTACAGCTGGCGCACGGACATTTTGACGACGGAGGACCCGCGGAAAGAGGTGTTTGAAACGGTGGACGAACGGATCGGGGCCGAGGTGGAGGCGCGGGCGGGAACGGATCCGGTGGATCTGGACGGGCTAATCCATTGGGCCAACACCGCGATGCCCCTGGGGCTGCGCAAAGAGGAGCTGCAGGACGCCGGGGGGAAGGACGCGTGGAAGGAGCTCCTGAAAAAGCGGGTGCGGGAGGCGTATGAGCTGAAGGTGAAGTTTGAGAATCCGGAGGCAGTGAAGGCCCTGGAGAGGTATGTGCTGTTGGGGGCGATCGACCGGCTCTGGCAGGAGCACCTCTATGCGATGGACGGGCTGCGAACCTCGATCAACCTGCGGGCGTACGGCCAAAAAGATCCGCTGATCGAGTACAAGCGGGAGGCCTACGGGATGTTTGAGGAGCTGATGGGGCGGATCAAAAGTGAGGTGGTGTTGAACCTGTTCCGCTCGGCCTCGAGTCTTTCGGCATTTGAGCATTTTCTGGCGGCTCTGCCACAGCGGACGGGGCGGGGGGAGCTTCCGGTGCAGGCGCAGGCCCAACCGACGGAGGGTTCGATGAGCATGGGCGGCGGCGGGGGAGCCTCATCGACCGCGGTGGATGAAGCCCTGGCCCCGATGAAGCGGCAGGGGCCCAAGCTGGGGCGCAACGATCCCTGCCCCTTGGACCCGAACAAAAAATTTAAGAACTGTTGTGGGGCCAGCGGGAGCAAAGTCTGTTTCAAAGTGGCGGCGTAATTGGTCGCCCTGAAGATGCAGGGAAGTTTGGTGGCGGTTGGACAGGTGGGGTCGCTAAGTTAATCTTTAACCATGAAGGTGCCGACAGCGGGAGGTTTGTGGGCGGGCATGATGCCGCTGGCCGCGGCATCGGGAATCGCCTTGGTGGCCGGGTTCGGCCTGGGAAGAGTGACCGCTCCGTCGGCCGCACCGGATTCCCCGGCCATTGCTTCCGCCAAGTCCGCGAAGGAAGAAGAGGCAGAACCGCAGTGGCAAACGCAGGAGGCTGCAGCCAAAAGCGCTTCGGCGGAAGATGTGGCCCGGGCGGCGGCCATGGGGAGCCCGCGGCAGCGGGAGCGGGCGTTGGAGGACGTTCTCTCCAAAGCCAGTTTGGAGGAGGTCAAAAAAGCCCTGGCCTGGGCGGAGTCCCTGCCCGAGGGGCCGATGAAGAAGGCGGCCCTGGAAAAAATTCTCAAGCGTTGGGGGCAGCTGGACGGACCGGGAGCCACGGCTTACGCCGCGCAAGTCTACAGCGAAACCGGTAACGCCAATCTGTTGCGGGAAGCGTTGGCCGGTTGGGGAGAAAAAGATCCGCAGGGAGCCATGAACCAACTCGGCAGCCTCGGGCTGAGCGATGGCCTCCAAGGGGACATTCGCCGGGATTTGTTGGAGCAGTGGGCGGATCTCAACCCTGCCGCCGCCGCCGCCTATGCCGTGCAGAACCGCACTCCGGATAGTTGGCGGGGTTTGGTGGGCACGGTGGCGGATGAGTGGTCCAAGCGGGATCCCATGGCGGCGGCCAACTGGGCCGCATCGTTGGATACGGGCCGGGATAAACGTGGCGCGATTTATTCCGCCATCTCCAACTGGGCGGATGCGGATCCCAACGGGGCGGCGGCGTATGTCTCTTCCCAGCCTGCGGGCGAGAGCCGGGACATGATGGCAGGAACGCTCGCCCGGCAAATCGGGCAGGACGATCCGGCCTCAGGGTTAAAGTGGGCCGCGATGGTGGCTGACCCGGCCACCCAAGAGCGGGCGGCGGCCGGAGCCTTGATTGATCTTTACCGAAAAGACGAAACCCAAGCCCGGCAGATTTTACAAAGTTCGGGTCTTTCGGCGCAGATTCAGCAGGCGACTTTGAGCCGGATGACGAATCGCGGTCCATGGTGGAGATAATTCAGTTTAAGTTTTAAGTCAGTTTTGAGTTCGTGATTGGGAGGGTGCGGAAACGACTCAGGGTTGGAGGGCAGGATCGAGGGAGGAGCGGGCGACGCGGCCGATTTTAATGGATCCCAAGGTGGGATCTTCGCTGCCAGGAGCAAGGGGCAGGCTGCCGACATGGCCGTCGGCGAAGGCAAAAAGCGCCTGCTTTCCAAAGCGGGCGTGGACGGTCCGCTCCCTTTCGTTGATCAGATAAAACTCCTCCAGCGTGGGCGGGGGATAACCCGGCTTGCGCTGGGCCGAGGTGCCAAACACGGCGATCTGGGACGGTTTGGAGATCTGGATTTGCCGCCAAGGTTCGGTACGGATTCCAGAACGACGTTGCCAAGGATCGGGGCCGAGGATCTCGTTATAACCATAGCCAAAGTTGCGGGAGTTTTTGTATTTGGGGACGACCCGCGCCTCATGCGCCAGGCCCGGGCAGGGCCCGCCTTGGACAAAAGAGCCGAGGTAAGGGCCGAGCGGACCGCCTTCGCCGTCGATTTCGCGCTGCCCCTCGCCCCGGCCTGCGCTGGACCACGACTCCAGCCCGAACCACCAACGAATCCCGTTTTTCTCCTGGCCGCGGATGTCTTCCCGGTATTTGGGAAACTCCCCGTTGTTTTCCACCGCGTAGAGCTTGGTCGCAAGAATCAGGACCTTGAGGTTGGAGGCGCTACGGGCTCGGTCTCCGGCAGCGACCCCGGCGCGGTAGGCTCCGAGCGCCAGGGTTGCCAGAACCGCCACGACGACCAGGACGGCCAGTGACTCAATCAGGCTAAAGGCCGGAGAACGATTCATGGGCCTTGGATGCGGAGCCGGAGAAAAACTTTCCCGGTGTCTACGCGGACATGGGCGGTCACGGTGGCCATGGGACCGGAGGTGTCTGGAATCACGGTGTGGGTCACGTGGGGAGGGCCCGAGTGCCAGGTGACGAGGTCGGTGCTGGCTTCCACGGTGTAGCCGATGCCGTCAAAGCCGGCATCGGCCCCGGGAGGAACGGAGGCATTTTCGTCGTGGGGGCGGCGGTAGGAAAGTGTCAGAAACGTTTCGCCGTTGTTTTCCAAGGTGCCGGATTGGATCACTCCGAGGGAGTCCGGTTTATGGGGATCTTTTCGCAGGGCGTATTCCTGCAGGTGATCCAGGCCATCGCCGTCGGCGTCGGCCCCGAGATCAGTGATGGCGTGAGCCGTGCACCACGCGGCCAAGCCCGGGGAGGGGTGGGTGCTGGTGAGGACGTAGGCGTCGTGGTCTCCCTGGGCAAGAGTGCGATCGGAAGCCCCCACCGGGGCCGAGATGAACGCTCCGTCCTCTCCGGCGATCTGATAGGTGAAGTAGGAAGTCCAACTCCCGTCCGCCGCCGCCGCAAAGCTGCCGGCGGCAAAGCCGTTCACAAACATGCCGAAGCTGTACTGGTAAAAATGGGCAAAGAGCCCTTGGCCATTCCAGGCGGCGGCTTGGCTGGAGAAAGAAATCGTCTGGCCATCCTCATCATTCGCCTGGGTCACGAGCATGAGACCTCCGGTGGCCTGGATTACGGCCGTGAGGAGTTGGGCCCCCGTTTGCACGCTGCCGTCGTGGCGAAGCTCGTATTGAGCCACCTGGCCGGGGGCGAAGAGGATCAGGAGGTGATTGGTCTGGGAACCGTTTCCCAGAAGAAGGGCGGCGGCGACGGCCCTGGACTGAGCCCCGTGGAGAATGGAAAGGAAGGTGAAGGCCAGAAGGAGCAGAGCTCTTCCGGGTCCCACCTTTCCCACTTGGGGCTTTGGCACGGCTTCCTTTCCGGCGATAGCCAGAAAAGACCGCACGGGATGCGGGGATCCGGACTCTCGCCCTTCATTTTTGCGATGAGGGTTGGCCCCTTTCTTGCGAAAGGGGAGCGATGAGCCTGGGCGGGCAGATATTCGGACTCCGGGTTGCGATCCTCCTCCCCGCCTTCACCCTTCCGCCCCGCTGAAACGGGACCTCCGGATTGACTGCTTTCGCATGGGGAATTGTCACCCGATACCGCAGCGCAACTGTGGCCGGTTCACACGGCCTTCCCTGGATCCGCCAAGGGAAAGAACTCCCGCTAGCTTGGATGTCCTAGGTTCGGGGGTCAACCGAGGGGTTTGATTAGGATGAGGATGAAGATGAAGATGAAGATGAAGTGAGCGCGCAGTCTGGGAGGTTCGGCACGGGTAGGCCACCTAACTTCCGGCTTAAAATCGGCAGGATCTAGGGCATTGTGGCGTGATGGCTGGTAAATCGTACAACGTGGCCGTCGTCGGTGTGACCGGGGCGGTGGG
>JBBAWG010000064.1:0-6605 GCA_040397305.1 Methylacidiphilales bacterium
AATAATCGTCCTCATTAATGATATATAACATCGTTATCATATAAACCAAAGCTTTTATAGGTATCGGAGGTGGGCCTAGGCCAGACCCGGAAAATGTTGTGGGATGGATTTGACTTAGAATTATTCTAATTCATCTTCTCTGCTCCCATGAAACGGCTCGGACAGGAAGATAAAGAGACGCTAGCCACGGCTTTGGACCATGCCGGCCAGCGGTCCACTCCTCAGCGGGAGACCGTCTTCGGCGTGCTCCTCGACCAGCGGGATCACCCCACGGCCGATGAAGTTTACGCCCGCACGAAGTCCCGCATGCCCACCATCTCGATGGCCACGGTCTACAACTGCCTCGAGACACTCGTCTCCAGCGGCCTGGTCAAACAGGTGAACATTGAGCGGGAGCCGACCCGCTACTGCCCGAACCTCGCGCCGCACGCCCATTTCCACTGCCGCGACACCGGCCGCGTTTACGACGTGCCCGTCCCCGTCGGCACGATGGAAAAACTGACCGACGTGCTCCCCGGAACCTATCAGGCCGACTCTGTCGAGCTGGTGTTCCGGGGCCATCTTTCGAAAGGAAACTCCTCATGAAAAACGCGCTCGAAATCAAAAACCTCCGCGCCGGCATCGGCGGCACGGAAATCCTCCACGGCCTCAACCTCACCGTGCCGAAAGGCCAGGTCCATGCGATCATGGGCAAGAACGGCTCCGGCAAGAGCACCTTGGCCAAGGTCATGGCCGGTCATCCCGATTACGAGGTCACGGGTGGCGATGTGCTCCTGGACGGCGAAAGCATCCTGGGTCTGGAGCCGGATGTGCGCGCCCGCTCCGGCTTGTTTCTGGCTTTTCAATATCCGAGCGAAATTCCCGGCGTCACCATCGCCAACTTCCTTCGTGCGGCCCTCAACGCCCGCCGGCCGGAAGGCGAGGAGATTGATGCAGTGGAGTATTACAACCATCTGTACGCGAAGATGGATCTTCTCAAGATCGACCGCTCCTTCACCTCCCGCGCCGTCAACGACGGCTTCTCCGGCGGCGAGAAGAAGCGGAACGAAATCCTACAGATGGCGATGCTGGAGCCGAAATACGCGGTGCTCGACGAGACCGACTCCGGTCTGGACATCGACGCCCTCAAAATCGTCTCCCACGGCGTCAACAGCCTGCGCGGGCCGAAGCTGGGGATCCTCGTGATCACCCACTACCAGCGGTTGCTCGACTACATCGTGCCGGACGTGGTCCACGTGATGGTCGGCGGCCAGATTGTGAAGAGCGGTCCCAAGGAGCTGGCGCTCGAATTGGAGAAGAAGGGCTACGACTGGGTCGAGAAGGACCTGGTCGCCGCCTGAAAGGAGAGGCCATGAGCGAGACCGAACTCAAAGAAAAGCCGGATCTGGCCATTGACCAGGACATCGGGAACTTTTCGTATCCCGAGGACTATGCCTTCGACGCCGGCACCGGCCTGACCGAGAAGACCATCGATTACATCTGCGATGCCAAGCAGGATCCCGACTGGGTCCGTGAGTTCCGCAAGAAGGCCCTCAAGGTGTTTCAGCAGAAACCGCTACCCACTCATTGGGCCAGCAAGGATCTGGAAAACATCCACTTTGACGACTTCCGCTACTATCTCTCCAAGGGGGCCAAACCAAAACGCTCGTGGGACGAGGTGCCGGACGATGTGAAGCGCACCTTCGAACGCTTGGGCATCCCGGAAAAGGAACGGATGTTCCTCGCGGGGGTGGAGGCGCAGTTCGACAGCGAGGCCGCTTACTCAAACATCAAGAAGGCGGTGGAGGAGCAGGGGGTGATCTTCGTGGGCAGCCGCGAGGGGCTCAAGGAGCATCCGGAGATTTTTCGTCCGTGGTTTGGTAAGGTGATCCCGACGGCGGACAACAAGTTCTCCGCCCTGAACAGCGCGGTCTTCTCCGGTGGTTCCTTCATCTACGTGCCGAAGGGCGTGAAGGTGAAACATCCGTTGCAGGCTTACTTCCGGATCAACGCGGAGAACTTCGGCCAGTTTGAGCGGACCCTCATCATCGTCGACGAGGGCGCGGAGGTGACCTACATGGAGGGCTGCACGGCCCCGAAGTTCGACTCCGTCACCCTGCACAGCGCGGTGGTGGAGTTGGTGGCCCTGAAGGGCGCCAAGATCCAGTACATCACCGTGCAGAACTGGAGCCCGAACGTCTTCAACCTCGTCACCAAGCGCGGGATCGCCCACGAGGAGGCCGAGATCAAGTGGATCGACTGCAACATCGGCTCCCGCCTCACGATGAAGTATCCGGGCGTGGTGCTGAAGGGCCGCAAGGCCCGCGGCGAGGTTCTTTCCATCGCCCTGGCCAACAACGGCCAGCACCAGGACACCGGGGCCAAGATGATCCACGCGGCTGACGAGACGACTTCCAACATCATCTCCAAGTCCATCTCCATCGGGAATGGCCGGGCCACCTACCGGGGCCTCGTCCACATCCCGCGGCACCTGAAGGGGTGCAAGAACAACACGGAGTGCGACGCGCTCCTCATCAACACCGATTCCCGGACCGACACCTATCCCGCGATTGTCACCCGCGGGGAGGGGAATTCCGTGCAGCATGAGGCCAGTGTTTCCAAGGTGAGCGCGGAGCAGATCTTCTACATGCAGCAACGGGGATTGTCGGAGGGCCAGGCGATGAGTCTGAGCGTGAACGGATTCGTCAACGATCTTGTCCGCCAATTTCCGATGGAATACAGCGTCGAACTCAAACGACTCATCGACCTCGAGATGGAGGGGTCGGTGGGTTAACCCTCGGATCCATCAACCAGGAGAACAACACCATGGCCGATATTGCCAACCGCTATCCGGAAAACGTGACCGGAGGCTACTACGTGGACAACCAGTGCATCGACTGCGACCTGTGCCGGGAAACGGCGCCGGCCAGCTTCAAGCGTAACGACGACGGCGGCTACTCCTTCGTCTACCACCAGCCCAGCAATCCCGAAGAGGAGAAGTTGGCCAAGGAGGCGATGGAAGGCTGCCCGGTCGAGGCGATCGGAAGCAACGGAGCCTGATCCGCGTGCCGAAGAAGTCCCCGTCCGCCGGTCGTAACGGTGCGACCCTGCCCGCGTGGTGGGAAAGTCGCCGTGCAGAGGCGCGTCGCCGCTTTGAGGGGTTGCCCATGCCCCAGCGGAAAGACGAGGACTGGCGCTTTGCCACGATCGACGCCATCCGGCTCAACGACTTCAAGCCCGGGGCCAAGGGAAAAACCCCGGAGGCCAAACTGCTCGCGCGCAGCCAGCCGCCTTTCGCGGCCGCGGCTCGGGCGGTCTTCGCCAACGACCGGCTGTTGCGAATCGAGGGGGCAGAGGAGCTGGCCCGGAAAGGGGTGGTGTTTGAGCCTCTCTCCACGGCCATTGAGAAACATCCGGCGTTGCTGCAGAAATATTTCATGGCGCATCCGGTGGATCTCGGGGCGCAGAAGTTTGCGGCCCTGCATGCAGCCCACGCCTCGGCTGGCGTACTCATCCATGTCCCCAAGAACGTCGAGTTGGACTTGCCCTTGGTTTCTTTTCACTGGATCGACGCGGCCAAGACGGCGGTCTACCCGCATACCCTGATCGTCGCGGGGGAGAATTCGAAGGTGAGGGTGGTGGATTTCCTAGGCTCGAGTGATTCCAAGGGCGGAGGGCTGGCCTGTGGCCTGAACGACCTGCTGGTGGGGCCGGGAGCCAAGGTGGATTACGTCTGTTTCCAGCGCTGGGGCAGTGCGGTGACCAGCTTTCAGTTGAACTCCACCCGCGTGGAGAAGGATGGGGAGGCGCGCAGCCTGTTCGTGAATCTCGGCGCGGCGTATGCTCGGCAGGAGAGCCGGAGTACGCTGGTGGGAGGCGGGGCGCGGAGTGAGATGCTGGGTCTGTCCGTGGGCAGCGAGCGGCAGGAGTTTGATCAGCGCACCCTGCAGTGCCACGACGTCCCGAACACCTGGAGCGACCTGCTCTACAAAAATGCCTTGGATGACCGGTCGAAATCGATTTTCAAGGGGCTGATCCGGGTCGCGCCCGGTGCGGCCAAAACCGATGCCTATCAGAACAACCGGAACCTGCTGTTGAATCCCGAGGCCGAGGCTGACTCGATGCCCGGGTTGGAGATCCTCAACGACGATGTGCGCTGCACCCACGGGGCGACGACCGGCCAGATCGACAAGGACCAGCTGTTTTACCTGATGGCCCGGGGCATCGACCCGCGGACGGGGGCCCAGCTGTTGGCCCACGGGTTTTTTGAGGAGTTGATCGAGCGGGTTCCCGACAAAAAGATTGGTGAGGCGGTGCGGGCGGCGGTGGCCGAGAAGTTTGCCTCGATGCGCCCCACCGGCAGGGCGAAGGCGGCGGCGCGGAAGCGGACGGTGCGGGTGGCCAAGCTGACCCAAGCCAAGAAGCCGGTGGTGAAGGGCCTGAAAAAAGCCATCAACGTCCGCGCCCTGCAAGGTCTGGCGAAGTAAAATGGGGCGGGAGCGCTGCCCGCCTTTGCGATAGGATTACTAGATGACCGCGAATGGAGCCCAGGCCTGCTCGATTCCTGCCATTCCCATGAACGAGGAGGACCGGCAGAAGGCGCTGGATGATCTCAAGCTGATCGACTCTCCCCAGGAGGAGCGCTTCGACCGGATCGTTCAGCTCACCCAGCTGCTGTTCAAGGTTCCCATCGCCTACATTTCCCTGATCGACAAGGATCGGCAGTGGTTCAAGTCGAAAGTGGGGCTCGAGGCCAACGAGACCTCCCGCAGCGTCTCCTTTTGCGGTCACGCGATCCTGGAGGACAAGGCGATGGTGGTGCCGGATGCGCTCCAGGATTACCGTTTTGCCGCCAACCCAATGGTGCTGGGAGAGCCGTTCATCCGGTTTTATGCCGGGCAGCCGCTGCGGGGACCGTCCGGTCACAAGGTGGGGACGCTTTGCCTGGCCGACAAGGAGGCGAGGGAGTTCAAGGAACACGATCTCGAGCTGTTGGCCCAATTGGGCAAGTTGGTGGAGCGGGAGTTCACCCTGCTGGACAAGATCCAGATGCAGATCGAGACGCTCAAGGCCAAGGAGGCGCTGGAGAAGAAGAGTCAGGAGCTGGAAAAAGCGGTGACGGATCTGTCCGCCGAAAAGCAGAATTCGGAGTTTCTCCTGAAGAACATCTTCCCCGGGGAAGTGGCCGACGAGCTCCGGGCCAACGGCAAGGTCAAGGCCGTGGGACATGAAAAGGCGACGGTACTGTTTTCCGATTTCAGTGATTTCACCTCGGTGGCGGCCACCTACTCGCCCGCCGATCTGGTCGAGGAGCTGAACCGGGCCTTCTGCCTGTTCGACGGGTTGAGCGCGCGGCAAGGCGTGGAAAAGCTGAAGACGATCGGGGACGGCTACCTTTGCGTGGCGGGGCTGCAGGGGGATCCCGTGGAAGCGGGGGTGAAGATGCTGAAGTTTGCGCAGGAGATTCTCGCCTTCGTGCAGAAGCGGAAGACGGAAGTGGAAGGCGCGGGGAAGAAATACTGGAACATCCGGATCGGGATCCACAGCGGGCCGCTGGTGGCGGGGGTGGTCGGGGTGAAGCGGATGGCGTACGACATCTGGGGCGACACGGTGAACATCGCCGCACGGATTCAGCAGGGCTCCGAACCCGGCCGGATCAATTTGTCGAAGAATTTCCGAGATCTCCTTGGCGACCGGATCGAAGCGGAAGCCCGGGGCAAACAACCGATCAAGCACCATGGGGAGATCGAGATGTTCTTCTTTCAAAAGCTGAAGTGAGGAAGGAATGAAACCCGGCGACACGACCAAGCTGCGGCGGGAGGTGAAAGCGACGGCGATTCCTGCGGGCTCGCCGCTCAGCCTGCCGGCGGATACCGAGGTGACGTTGACGCAGTCGTTGGGGGGAAGTCATACCGTGGCGGGATCCTTTGGACTGGCGCGGATCGAGGAGAAGGATCAGGACGCGCTCGGCCTGGCCAAGGTTGAGACTTCCGCTCCGGCAGCGGACTCCAACGAGCCGGCCGATGAAAAGAAGGTTTGGGAGAAGCTGAAGGAGGTTTACGACCCTGAGATCCCGGTCAACGTGGTGGATCTGGGATTGGTGTACAGCCTGGAGCTGAAGCCGTTGCCGGCTGGCGGGAGTCGAGCGGAGGTGAAGATGACGCTGACGGCGCCCGGGTGCGGAATGGGGCCGACGATCCAGGCCGATGCGCGAAATAAGGTGTTGGCGGTGCCGGGGGTGAAGGAGGCTGAGGTGGAGTTGGTGTGGGAGCCGGCGTGGAACCAGTCGATGATCAGTGAAGCGGGGAAGATGAAGTTGGGGTGGGTCTAGGCTGATGGGTGGAAGGTGGGAAGAGGCAGGGGATTAGGTGTTTTGTCCTTAGTAGTGAAGGGAACTACAAAACCTACGGGTCCTCTCCGTAACTAATGACTAAACGACTAAAAAACTGAAACGGGGGAACTGGTCTGGCTTGAGAAAACGATCCTTCAAGGCACAATCACCTTGATGAAGGGCAAGAAGAGCGGAGGGGGAATGAGGCAGTTTTCGGGGCCTTTGGTGGACGGGCCGGAGCGGGCGCCGAGCCGGGCCATGCTCCACGCGGTTGGGTTCCAGCCGGACGATTTCC
>JBBAWG010000065.1:0-4642 GCA_040397305.1 Methylacidiphilales bacterium
CCAAGTTTGCATGAACAAAAACCCCTGCTTTATTGTCTAAGTAGTTGAGCAATAGATGAAAACACGACTTGGCGCGGTTGCCATCGTTTTGGTGGCCCTGACGGCAATAGCCTGCGTGTTATCTTTTGTCTTTTTCTCCCAACCAGTTCCGAAAGATTCGGCCAGCGCGATAGCCCCCGCCAATGAGGACTCGTCTGAAACTTCAACTGCTTCTGCATCTTCAACCACATCGTCTTCCGTAACTTTACCTCAAAACAGCCTGCGTTCTGACCAAACTGCGGAGTTCCGCCCGGTCGCACATCCCAAGGAACCGAATTGGAAACTTTTGGACTGGTCGGTCAAACCCTTCCCCGGAAAGTCCGGTATCGAGTTACGCGCCTCATCTTGGGCCGCCCCGGGAAAACATTCCTTTGTACGACTAGAGGAAGAGATGAAGAAAGACCCTTCTGGAAATCTGGTGGTTCTGCACAGAAAGGAAATGGTGGGCGACCAGATCATTGTAAAACTTCCTGAAGGAGCCACCCAGCAGGATGCCGAAGCGATGGCTGGGAAAATCGGTGGTCGAGCCGGATCCCGCCCCTTCGCACCCAACACTTGGCTATTTAAGTTGGATCAAAACCTCGAGGCAGTGCCCGAGGGAATGGAAAATCTGAAATCCTCGGGCGCCGTGATTGATTACACCGAGCCGGATCTCATCGTCCGGCCCGCCCGACTCCCCAATGATCCTAAAGTCACAGACTTCACCAGCTGGCATCTCTACAACAACACCGAGATCGATAGGGACATCAAAGCCGCCAGAGCTTGGGATCGACGCACTTCAGCGGCTTACGGCACTACCAACAAAGTCATCGTCGCCGTGCTGGACAGCGGTGTCCGCTACACCCATCAGGACCTTTCTGCGAACATGTGGCGAAATCCCGGGGAAATCGCCGGCGATGGCATCGATAACGACGCTAACGGTTGGGTGGATGATGTGTACGGAATCGACGCCAACGGTACGGAGGATTGGAACGATCGGGATGATGACGCCCGCAAAGACAACAATATCTTTGAAAACGGCTATACGGATGCAAATGGTAACGGCATCTGGGATGCAGACACTGATCCGATGGATACGGACGGCCACGGCACGCACTGTGCAGGCCTGATTGGGGCAGTCGGCAACAACGGTATCGGGTTAGCCGGGGTGGCCTGGTCCGGCGTGGAAATCATGGCCCTTCGCTTTATCGACGGAACAGGATCACTTTCTGATGAGGTTTTGTGCATGGACTATGCCCGCCTTCGTGGAGCCAAGGTCATCAACGCCAGTTTTGGCCAGGATGGAGGCCAAAGCCAGACGGAGATCGATGCCATCACCCGCCTGAACAGCAGCGGTGTTATCTTGGTGGCAGCAGCCGGAAACGGAGGGACTGACTACATCGGAGACAATAACAATGGATCTGCTCCTTTTTACCCAGCCTCCTACAGCAACTCCAATATCATTGCCGTGGGGGCCACGGATCGGAACGACAACAAAATCAGTTTTTCTAACTACGGGGCCACCGCGGTGGATTTGTTTGCCCCTGGAGACAACCTTTATTCGACGCGCACGGGCACGGATACCTCCTACTCCTCCGGCAGCGGAACATCGTTTGCCGCGCCCATTGTTTCCGGTGCCTTGGCCCTGCTGATCGCCGAATACCCCACCGAAACTGTCTCTCAAAGAGTGGCCCGCGTGGTCAACACCAACGCTGTCGATATCATTCCCGCTCTCAGCGGGCTCTGTGTTACCGGCGGTCGCCTCAACCTCGCCAAACTCCTGCCGGCTGCTGACGCCAGCACCCTCCCCAAGGCTCTGGCTTGGCATCGACCCGATCATCTGGAGGGATTGATTCCGTCCGCCATGCGGATCCCCTCGACGATCACCCTTTCCAATACTGTCACTATTTATACCGGCCTCAAAAAATTCAATAACACCAATGACGTCAACACCTACGGCCTCGTCAATCAGACCGGGGGCTGGCTCTTTTATCGCACCTCCTCAGCCGTTTCCTGGTCCTCCAACGCGCTGGCATGGCACACCAACAACGGGGATTACCAGTTCTGGAAAGGCACCCTGTCTAATGTTCCGGCCCGCACCTTCGAATACTACCTGCAACTCGATTTCGATTCCGGGGCCCGCACCACCTACTCGCACTTCACGAACAACGCCGACGGCTTCGCCACAACCACCAACCAAGCCACCGCCCAAGCCTCCCCCTACACCTTCACCGTGCCCAAGGCTGCCGCCACTGTCACCCTCAGCAGTACCAGCCAGACTTACAACGGCTTCGCCCGCTCGGTCACGGTAACCACCGCCCCGTCCGGACTACCGACCACCCTCACCTACAACGGCAGTTCCTCGGCTCCCACCAACGCCGGCACCTACAACGTTGTGGCGACGGTCACCGACCCCAACTACGAGGGTTCAGCCACCAACACCCTCACCATTACCAAATCCTCTGCCACCATCACTCTCGGCAACCTGAGCCAGACCTACGACGCCTCATCCAAGTCCGCCACAGCCTCCACAACTCCTGCCGGTTTGACGGTCGGCCTCACCTATGACGGTTCCGCCAGCTCCCCTACCAACGCCGGCACCTATGCGGTCGTTGGAACCATCAACGACACCAACTACAGCGGTTCGGCCTCTGGCACCTTGGAGATCTCGAAGGCAACGGCAACCGTCCAGATCTCCAACCTCTCCCAGATTTATGACGGATCCACCAAGCCGGTCACGGCTACCACCACTCCCTCCGGTCTTTCTGTTTTGGTCACCTACGATAGGTCGGCCACTGCTCCCTCAGCAGTGGGAACCTATGCTGTGTCCGCCACGGTCACCCATTCCAACTACCAAGGCTCAGCCAGCGGGACCTTGTCCATTACCGCTCCTCCGGCTGCCACCTTTGCCTCAACTTTTGGAGGCGCCACTCCCACCAGTGACGGGGATGGGGACGGAGTTCCCGCCCTGGTCGAATATGCCTTAGGTGGCGGTACCAATGGAAATGACCAGAGCCTCCTCCCGGTCGCGACCTTGACCGGCTCCACCCTATCCATGTCGGCCGTGGTCAGGACCAACGACACCAACCTTCTTATCTATCCTGAGGCCACCCTCGATCTTGGCTCGTCCACCAACTGGACCACCTCCGGTTTCACCACCAACACCTCCACCAGCGGGGTTCCGGATGGCTTTGCCCAAAAAACTTACGAGTTCAACGCCAGCACCAACCGCCGCGCGTTCCTCAAGCTGAGCATCCAGCAGCAGTAGGCTAAACACCCCCTTCCACCTCCCGCTTTCCACTGAAACGAAAAACTCTAGGCGTTTTTAGTCAGCTCTGCCTCATGCCGGATGTCTTTCCCCGTGTAGAGGTAGAAAACTAGCTCTGCGATATTCTTGGCATGGTCGGCGGCCCGCTCAAAAAACCTCGCCACCAGCATCAAGTTGAGGGCCCGGTTGATCGTTTTGGGGTCCTCGATCATGAAGCTGGTGAGTTCCCTCTCCAGTTGCCGATTCAATTCGTCCACCTGCTCATCCATTTGGATGATCTCCGCGCATTTTTCCGGAGTGATTTCCACAAACGCATCGGTGGCCCCGCGGATCATGGCTAGGACTTCCTTCCCCATGCGGGGAATGTCCAGCAGCGGCTTGAGCGGTGGTTCATCCAGCAGGATCTGGCTCCGCCGGGCAATCGACACGGCCTGATCAGCAATCCGCTCGAGATCATTGGAAATTTTGGAAGCCGAAAGCATCAACCGGCAGGCCAATGCCATCGGGGCTTGGGTGGCCATGAAGTTGGCGACCATTTCGTCAATCTCTACCTCCAACCGATCCATCTCCAAATCCGCCTCGATTGTCTGCTTGGCCTTTTTGGCGTTGCGTTCCACGAGGGATTCCAGCGCCGTGTTGAGGTTTTGATGGGCCAAGCTGGCCATCCGCAGGAGGGTTTCCCGTAGCGTCAGGAGTTCCCCGCGGAAATATCCGCGAATCCGGTCCAGCTTTTCTTCCTGCGGCACCAAAGTCGGATCACTCATTTGCAGTAATAACTACGCCTCGTTCACCTAAAGTCAACGGGAGACCGGTCTCTTATCCAAAGCGCCCGGAAATATAGTCCTCGGTCTGCGGTTTGGCCGGATTGGTAAACACCCGGTTGGTCTCCCCAAATTCGATCAACTCCCCAAGGTACATAAAGGCGGTCATGTTGGAAATCCGGCCCGCCTGCTGCAGGTTGTGCGTCACGATAATCACGGTCACCCGCTTCTTCAGCTCCACGATCAGCTCCTCGATCTTCGAGGTGGCGATCGGATCCAACGCACTCGTCGGCTCATCAAACAACACCACGTCCGGATCCGTGGCAATCGCCCGCGCAATGCAGAGCCGCTGCTGCTGTCCGCCGGAAAGGTTGTGCGCCAGTTGGTGCAACCGGCTTTTCACCTCCTCCCACAACGCTGCCTCCCGCAAGGCTTTCTCGACCCGTTCATCCAAGTCGCGCCTCCGGTTCATCCCTTGCAGCCGTAGCCCGTACGCCACGTTCTCATAAATGCTCTTCGGAAAAGGATTGGGCTTCTGGAAAACCATGCCACACCGCATCCGGACCTGGATCGGATCCATGCCGGGACCGAGGAT
>JBBAWG010000065.1:4742-6587 GCA_040397305.1 Methylacidiphilales bacterium
ACTCACCACTTGATATTCCTCTGGGCACGACTCCGGATCAAGATCGCCGCCCCGTTCATACTCAGGGTGATAATCATCAGGACCAAACCCGCCGCAGCTGCATTGGCATGAAACTCCTCCCCCGGCCGGGAGACCCAGTTAAACATCTGGATCGGCAACGCGCTGAACGGGGAGAAAAGCCACTCCGCGGAGACAAAGGGCGGTGTGGAGGTCACCGCTGCGGGCGGCAGAAAGGCAATGAAGGTCAGGGCCCCGATCGTGATTAAGGGGGCGCTCTCCCCGATGGCCCGCGACATCGCCAGGATCACTCCCGTGGCGATTCCCCCCGTGGAATAAGGGAGAAGATGGTGCCAGACTGCCTGCCATCGGGTGGCTCCGAGGGCAAAAGCCGCCTCCCGGATCGTGGCAGGGATGGAACGCAGGGATTCCCGCGTGGCGACAATAACGATCGGCAGCACCAGACAGGCTAATGCCAACCCGCCCGCCAAAATACTCTGCCCGAAACGGAAATAGTATACAAAAAGACCCAGGGCCATCAGGCCGTAAAGGATCGAGGGAACCCCGGCCAGATTTGCAATATTGATCTCGATAAAGTCCGTCCATTTGTTCTTGGGGGCGTACTCCTCCAGGTAAATCCCTGCTGCGATACCAAAAGGAATCGCGATCGAAGCGGTCACCAACATCAACAGCAGGGTTCCCACCCAGGCCGAGAGAATGCCGGCTTCTGCCGCCCGCCGGGACGGGAAGGAGGTCAGGAACTGCCAATCAATGCGCGCCAGTCCGTTCATGGCCAGATTCAGGAGAAGAACGGCCAGGATTCCCAGTGTCGCCAGGGTCAGCACCATACCGATCCGCCCAAACCAACGATCCACCACCCGACGGCGGTGCGCCCGGTTCTCCAGGGCATGAGGCTGTTTTTCAGGAAGCACGGTGAAACCTCTTGCGAAGGATGTGTCCCGCCAGATTGAACCCGAGGGTTAAAAGAAATAGCATCGCCCCCGCCACGAAAATGGATTGGTAGCCAAGGCTACCGTGGGGCAGATCCCCCAAACTCACTTGGACAATGAACGCCGTCACCGTGGCCGCCGACTCCAGCGGGTTGATCGTCATCTTGGGCTGCAGGCCGGCGGCGATCGCCACGATCATCGTCTCCCCCACCGCCCGGGAAATCGCCAAAACATAGGCCGCCGCCAACCCCGAGAAGGCCCCAGGGAAAACCACCCGCAACGCCACCCCCAGCTTTCCGTCCCCCAGGGCGTAGGCCCCCTCACGCAGCAACATGGGCACACTCCGCATGGCATCCTCCCCCAGGGAGGATACGTAAGGCACAATCATGATTCCCATGATCAGACCGGCGCTCAGCATCGAGAACTGCGGGAGATCCGGATAAATCATCTGGAGAAGTGGGGTCAGCGCCAGAAGGGCAAAGTAGCCATAGACCACCGTCGGTACCGCGCTGAGCAGCTCCAACATGGGTTTGACCGTCTCGCGAAATTTTGCCGGAGCAAACTCACTGAGGTAGATGGCCAAGATGGTCCCCAGCGGAATGGCCACGGCCAAGGCCACCCCGGTGGTCACCAGCGTGCCAGCCAGCAACGCCCCGATCCCGTACTGGGGTTCGGAAAAGAGCGGCGTCCACATGGTGTCCTTGACCAACCGGATCAAAGGCACCTTGGCAAAAAAAGGAGCCGACTCCGTGACCAAAGTAACGATGATGCCGAAGGTCACCAGCACGGAGGCCCAACCCCCGATCCGCAAAAGCCACACCATAAAAGCCTCCACCGCCTTGTCCAGGCGGCGGGTCGGGGCGACGAAGGCGGCGGAGGCCATCGTAGAGTCTACGGC
>JBBAWG010000066.1:0-2108 GCA_040397305.1 Methylacidiphilales bacterium
CCATCCGGTCCGCGAGTAATGGAATAACCTCCATAATTCACATAAGTACCAGCCGCGCCTGTGATTGATTCAAGAAAAACCGGGACGGAATAAAGCGATGGGCTGCTGCCGGCCGTGATCCCTAAGTCGTTCCCTGCCGCCGCAGCTTCACCAATGCTGACGTCCCCAGGATCCCAAGCCATGGGCCGGATCTGGTAGTAGCCGGCAGTTCCATACTTTTCCCCAGCCAGATCATAGGACTTAGCAACACCCGGGTTTGACCAGTTCTGGGGCGAATAACCGTTTGCCCCACTACCCTCTTCAATCCCTACAGAGGTTATGGTGGCAGCCACAACTCTCTGGGCCAAAACAAAGAGGGAGAAATTAACCAAGAAAATTGGGAGCACGGAAAATCCAACGAACCTCATGGAAATAAACATATGGCAAAATTTGGTTTTCACCTTAATGAAGGTGCCAATGGAGCCCGCAAAAATGCCAAAATTGCAAAAAGTTGCATTAGTTAAATAAAAGGCCTAAGTATTTATATTTCAATGCTTTAAATTACAATATGAAAATCGTTCGATTATCCTACTTCCCTGAATCCACCTGTTGGCACACAGATCCACAAACAAAAACCTCCGACCCGTGAAGGATCGGAGGTTTGAAAGTCTTGAAACTTCTCAGTTTTGCCGCCGTCTCGCGGCGAGCACCGTGGCCAGGCCCAGCACCATCAGACTGAGACTGCTCGGTTCCGGAATCGCCGTGGCGGCCGTGTAGGTGATATTCAGGCTCTTGCCATCGTTGCTCAGACTGGTGCCCCAGTTCCCGGTGAAGGAGTTCTGGAAAGCAGCGGTATTAATGCTGAAGGCGTTGGCGGCATACCCGTTGATCGTTCCGGAGGCCGTGGCGATTGCGAAGGTGTAGTTCGTGCCATCGTTGAAGTTCGAGGCCAATCCGGTAGTATCGCCGCTGGAGAGCAGCGAGATTACGTCGATGATGAACTGGCTGCCGGAGGTGGCCGCAATCGTCAGGTCGCCGGTGATATTCAGGAAGTCCCAGCTGCTGCCCACCGAGCCTGTGAAGTTATCGATCTCCCAATCGTAGTTCCCACTGCCCAGGAAGGTCGTGCTACCCGTGCTGAGAATGCCCGTGCTGTTGCCGGGGGCCAACGTGCCGCCAGAGGCGACCGTGAGGGCGCTGACGGTACCATCCCCCTTCAGGATTCCCCCGCTATTGACCGTCACGGACCCCGCCGTCCCGTGCACATCCAAGGTTCCCCCGCTGTTAACGGTGGTGGCACTCGAGGCAATCGATCCGCCAGAGGCAACCTCAAGGGTGCCGACATTCACCGCGGTGGCACCACTGTAGCTGTTGTTGCCTGCGAGGATCGCGCGCCCACTGCCAATTTTCGTCAAGCCGCCCGTGCCGAGACTAATGCCGTCGTTGACCCGGCTGGTTCCCGCTCCGTCCAATGTAAGGTTACGGTTACTGGCCTCAACCGCGTTCCCTGAGACCACATCCAACGTTAGGGATGTGTTAGCTGCCGTCCCGATCGTGGCATCGGCTGCCAAGGTGACCTTGCCCTGCCACGTATTGGTACCTGCCGCATTGCGCAAAGCGCCGCCGGCAGAACCGGAAAGTCCGTCCCCGCTAAGGGTGAGAGCCTCGTTGCCCACGGTAAGCCCGTTGTTGGTTGCGTTGAGGCGAAGCTGCGCGCCGCTGGCCACCACGGTTCCGCCGCTGGTGGCCCCCAAGCCGTTATCATTGCCCAAGACAATACGCCCTTGGCCGATCGTGGTCACACCTGCGTAAGAGTTAGATCCCGCCAGGACAAGGGTTCCAGTGCTGGTTTTATTCAACGCGGCCGCAGCTCCAGTGAGCACTGCGCTATTGGTGTGGGTATTTGTGCCGGCGACGTTGAAGTCGTAACTTTTCGTGTCGAAGGTGATCAGCCCGAATGGCGCGATACTTTGCGAGCCGGCCAGCTGCCAAACCGCCGCCGTGAAGCTTTCTCCGGCGGCTGCGCTCACATCGAAAAAAGCCATGTCCATCGAGCCGTTTCGAGCCAGCTGGCTCGAGAACACAGTGCCGGTCGAAGAACTGTATAGGCTTACATAATCCGGCGCGTA
>JBBAWG010000066.1:2208-6581 GCA_040397305.1 Methylacidiphilales bacterium
GGCCGGATCTGGTAGTAGCCGGCAGTTCCATACCTTTCCCCAGACAGATCATAAGACTTGCCGACACCAGCATTCGACCAGTTTTGCGGGGCATATCCGTTTCCCCCAGATCCTTCCTCCGCTCCGACAAATGAGATCGTGGCCGCAAGAGCCCGATGCTCGAGGAGCGATCCAATGAAAATGAAAATCGGCCAGAGAATCTTTGAGCTGAACCTGAAATTTAAGCGAAACGCTTCAAGTGCAATTTTTATATCACGCATATAAAGATCATAACATAGGCGAATTCAGTCCACCTTAATGAGGGTGACAAAAATCTTTAAAAGAGTGTCAGAGGGCTAGCCCCAAAAGGCCAACCTCCTAGGACTGCTGGCCGTCCTTTTTGAACTGACTCGGAGACATGCCGAACTCCTTGTGATACAACGAACTGAAGTAGTTGCTGTCATTAAATCCGCAGGCAAACGCGACCTGGGTGACGGAGGCTTTCGTGGTTAAAAGCATCGAAGCGGCTTTCTGCAAACGTAACTTTTTTAAATATTCCATCGGGGCCACCCCCACCGCCTGCTCAAAAAGCCGGAAGAAATGGCGACGGGAAACCTGGCTGTGGCTGACGATGTCCTCCACGGTGATCGGATCGGAAAAATGTTCCTCGATGAATTCCAGCGCCCGGCTCACCCGATGACCGGCGACCACACTCCCCGAAGACTCCCACGGCCGGCTCTGTCTGCGCAGCATGGTGATGATGAGAAGAAAGTAGGCCAAGGCCGCGATCCGGCTCTCGGGCTTCTGATTTTCCAGTTCGCTTTCCATCCGGCGGATCTTGTCCAACAGCAAGGCGAAGTCGGAGGAGCCAAGGTGCAGGCACTCCCCCTCGGTCTCACCGGGTTTCCACCGTGGCCCGACCGAAATGAGGGACTCATGGCGCATCCAATCCGCCAGGATCGGGTGGACGGTGCCCACGTGAGCCGGATCAAAGACAATATTGATGACGTCCAGGGATCGGGTTTCCAGGTAGGCGTGCCTTTGGCCTCGGCTGAGCACAAAGACATCCCCCACCCGGATCGGCAGGGTGCGCCGACCGAAGGACATCAGGCCGGAGCCGCGATAGACGATGACAATTTCCCAGAACTCGTGCCGATGACAGGGATAAGCGGGATGGTTGGTGGCTCGGACAACCGCCAAGGGACGGGCGTGCTTTTTGGGCAGATCCGCCCAATGAAGAACAGGTAAACGGGAATCCCCAGATCGGCTCGGCTTAACCGCCCGCATGGCACGCGACTCCCGAAGAGAGTTCCTGAGTTTCATCGACGCCCTCCAGCAGATTGGGAAACCAGCCGCTGAAAAAACATGGCGCAAGTTGCCTCCCGGCAAAAGAGTGCTTGCCCTGAAAAACCGAAAATGGCGACGAATAGGCCCAGCAGGTCACTTAGGGAGACCTTGGCAGAAATGTCCTGAACCAGCCTTGGGGGAGATGCCAAGACCTACTGTTTAAGTGCCAAATGGCACTTTTAAAGAGAAAAGAGAGAAGCCCCCTTAGGGAGAGACCTTCACCTTCCAGTCGGTGGTTGCAAGGGTGGGGAGGCCACGATCGGATTTGCGGGCATGGAGTTGCAGCATGAACTGCAGATCCTTGCCCACATCCTCCCTCCGAATCCGGTAACTCACGGTCAGCTCCTCCCAACTCTTTTCCCGGACGGAGCCGAACTCAAAATCCTGCATGCCTTTCAGACCCTGCACTGGAATGTCACCTAGATAAAATCCGCCCTCCTTGGCCAAAAAGAGATCCTTGGCCCGGTCCGGTTGGCCACCGTACCAACCAAACAAACCACTAAAAGTCACCGTTCTACCCACGTCTTTTTCCGTAACGGTTCCCACGGGCCACATCACCCGGCTCACAATGCTGCGAAGATACGGATCCTCCCCGCTGGGCTGCCAATCATCCACGACAATGACCCCGAAATGCTTGCCGCCCTTATCGGCCATTCCCCCCTCCCCCCGGCTCCGGAGAGTTTCAGGGTTTACCCCCCATTGCATGACCAAGGAACCCGGCCCCCATTGGGCGGGAATGGAAAAGTCCTCCGCTTTATTCTTCAGCTGGGCCTGGCAGAAGTGCGGCCCGATGGCGGAAAAAATAAAGAGCGCGAACCATGCAGATGTTTTTCTCATCATTTTATTCTAGGACACCCTGATTCCTGCACCAGCCTGGACCTTTACTTTCCAGCCGAGAGGGTGACTTTCAGCGATTGCCCAGCTCCCACATTGACTTCCGATCCAAACACAATATCCGCCCAACCGTCTTTTGCCTGAACGGAGGCTTTCACGGTCTTTCCGTCCAGCGTGGCCATCACGTTTCTGGGTGTTTGGCTACCCGGAGGAGCCAGGGAAATGATGCGGAGCGGAACTTTTCCATATTTTACGGCCAGCTCTGCCTCGAGAGTATCCCCGGAGATTTTCTGGCGGTAACTCCCCCAGCCTTCGGCGGCGGTGAAGGCCGCCTTGAAATTCTCGGGGCTTACCCTGGGGGCAAAGCCGATCTGTTTTTGGGGGCCGCTATAAGTAAAGCCCGTGATGGCGATGAAGGCGCCGTAGCCAGCCATCGACCGGCCGTAATGATCGCCACACTCCACCTCGTTAAACGGGTTCCGTTTGTTTCCGTCGTAGCGCTCATCCAGGGTTTTGATGACAGCCATGCCCTCTTTCACCATCCCCTCCGCGATCATGTGGGCGGCGGCCTGGTATTCGAAGCCGTTCATCGTCTCATTCAGGTAACAGGCAAAGCCGGAATAAATCCCGTAGGGAGTCTCCCTGCCCAGGGCATTGGCCGTCATGATGAGTCCCCCCTCGCCGTCCGCGTAGTACGGGCGCCCCTTGGGGTCGGCCTGGGCGTCAAACGCATCGAGGTTACGGGTAAAGTTGTATCTCCAAATCGAGTTCAGGGCGGAGCGAGTGGTATCTTTGTTTAAAACCCGGCCCAACCCAACCTGCCAGGCCCAGCCCTGCCCCATTACTTGGTCGATGTGCACGGTCTCGTAGGCCCCCAGCTTCTTCGGATTTTCCGGATCGGGGATCTGGATAAACCACTCCCCGTTGAACAGCTTGGCATCCATCGCCGCCCGCCCCTTCTCCGCCCGTTGGCGGCAATCGGCGGCAAACTCCTTCTCCCCCATCTCCATTGCCATCTGCTCCCCGGCCTTCAACGCGGCAATATAAAGGCTGCTGATCCACGGAATCACCCCGTGCCACGGTTCATCCAGCGTGGTGAGCATGGGCGTGTCCAGCAGACCGTCCCCGTCCCGGTCGCATGAGTTGGCGTATTCGATCGACTTTTTCACGCGGGGCCAGAGGCGTTTGAGCATCCGGTCGTCGGGGTTGGTTTGGTGGGCCCGCAATACCGCCAGGATCACGCCGCAATGGCCGTCGATCGCACTGTCCCCGCCCATTTCCCCCCGATAGGCCATCGACCCGTCGGGCTTGAAGCCAAACCCGTACCAAACCCGCTCGATCACGTCCTGCTCCAGCTCCGGAAAGATACGCGCGTGGGCCTGCGCATAATGCCAGACGTGATTGGGATGGCCCCAGCAACTGCGAATCCCCTCGTAAGTGTAAAAGCGACCATCCCCGAAGCGGTAGCAGGTCGGTGAAGCCAAACAGCCCAGCGGGATGAAGGTTCTTTCGAGAAACCAGTACGGCAGGGTCGAGTCGTACCACGTCTGGTTCCAACGTCGCGTCTCCTCATCCAGACGATCCGCCTGCTTGGCGATTGCTTCGGCCACTTCCGCCGCATTTTTAAAGCGTTGCCCATATTGAAAGCCCGTCTCTGCCCCTTTTACGGTTTCGATGGTGTTGGCGAAATGCCAGGTAATCACAAAAGGCGCAGTTCCGGTCGCCCCAGGGGCGAGGTTCAACGTTTGGGTCACTCCACCGATCAACGGCTTCCCAGCAGGCGAGGAGGCTGACGCGGGCCCGGACGCGGTGAAGACAGACTTTTCAGAAGGAACCGCGAGTTCCGCACTTCCACGGCCGGGGTTCTGTCCAATCGCGGCCAACGCCATGCTCCCCCAGTCGCGCTGCTTTTCGAGCGGAGTCACGATGTCCCGGAACTCAATCTGGTCCACGCTGACATGTCCCCAGCCACTGGAAACCTGATCGATCAGTTCCAGCCTGGCCGTCTTGCCTTGGAGACCGGTTACGTCGAACACCGCCGCGCGCATGACGCTGCTGGTCGGCCCGCTGGCGGTCTGGACCACCTTTTCATCCACCAGCAACCGCACGGCGGTTTCCGCATGCCCGCCGCCGCCGATCAGGAAGGTAATGAAGTTGCGTTCGATGGTGAAGGGGCGGCTGATCAGCTTACCCGTGGCGGCATCGCGCGTGAC
>JBBAWG010000067.1:0-3226 GCA_040397305.1 Methylacidiphilales bacterium
GGTGTCCCCGGGGACTACTCCTTCCCGATCGACGACGCCATCGAGTTTTCCTCCCGCATGAAGTGGGTCGTCTGCTCCAACGAACTCAATGCCGCCTACGCCGCCGACGGCTATGCCCGTCGCCGCGGGGCCGCCCTCCTCACCACCACCTACGCCGTGGGTGAACTCAGCGCCGTCAACGGCGTGATGGGCGCCAAAGCCCACCGGGTCCCTGTCTTCCATGTGGTCGGAGCCCCCTCCACTCGGATCCAGCGTCGCCGCCTGGTGACTCATCACACCCTGGGTGACGGCACCTATAACAATTTTTTCAATATCTCCGCCGCCACGGCCGGTGTCTTCGCCCATCTCACTCCGGATAACGTCGTTTCCGAACTGGAACGCCTCATCCGCGAGGCCTTCCGCCTCAGCCAGCCCGCCTACATGCTCATCCCCGAGGATTTTGCCCGGATGCCGATCCGGCAAACCCCGGTCAAAGGAACCCGGGTAGCCTCCATCTCCCGCGGGAAAAGCAGCCCTTCGGAACTCCGGGCCGCCGTCCAAGCCATCGTTGCCCGGATGAAAAAAGCCCGCCGTGCCGTGGTCCTCCCCACCTTCCATGTCGGGCGCTACCAAGCCAAGGCGGAGCTTCTTTCCCTCCTCGAGCGCACCCGCCTGCCCTTTGCCCTGACCGATATGGACAAGGGTCTCCTCGATGAGACCCATCCGCAATGCCTCGGCATCTACGGCGGCAAGTCCTCCTACCCGGCCTCCGTGGCTTCGGCCGTGGAGCGCACCGATCTCCTTCTCGATATCGGCGGAGTCATCCGGGAGGACCTCAACATGGGTCTGTGGACCGACCGTCTGGGCAAGGTTCCCAGGATCACCATCGGGACGGACTATGTGGAGGTCGGCGATCTCACCTTCACCGGGGTTCAAATTCGTGACGTGCTTCGCTCCCTTGCCCGCGTGGCCCCCCAGGCCCGGACCATCCGTCGTGCGTCGCCCCAACTATTCCCTCTGCGCGGCTCGGCCCACGATCCAATCAGCTCTGACACCTTCTATCCCCGCTTGCAACGTTTCCTGCGCCCGGGCGATACCGTCGTATCAGAGACCGGCACCTGCATGCTGCACCTCGCCAAGATGGGGCTGCCCGCGAATGTCGGCTATGAATCCCAGCTTCTTTGGGGCTCGATCGGTTGGGCCACCCCCGCCGCCCTCGGCGTGGCCATTGCCGAACCCAAGCGCCGCACCATCTTGGTGACCGGCGACGGTTCCCACCAACTCACCGCCACAGAAATCGGGGTGATGGGCCGCTACGGCGTCAATCCCATCGTCATCGTCATCAACAACGGCATCTACGGGGTGGAAGATGTCCTCAGCGAACGCGGCCACGTCTATGACGACCTGGCTGGCTGGAACTACCACACCCTCCCGGCCGCCATGGGCTGCCGAGACTGGTTCTGCACCCGGATCGAAACCGTGGGCGACCTCGAATCCGCCTTGGAAGAGGCTCGCAACCACCACGGGGGCTGTTACTTGGAGGTCATGATTCCGGAGACCGAAAGCCAGCCTCTCTCCCGCTCGGCGATCGACAACATTTACAAAACCAACACACCTCGCGCCTGATCCCTCGCGTGCTTTGATCTAGGTAGGGCGACCTCTCCGCAGGCCGCCTCGCTGATAAATAGGAATTCTAAATTCAGTCGGGCTCATCGAGCCCGCCCCACCTAATCCTAATCCTGCCCCTTAATCTCTCTTCAAACGCCGCAAGGCGGCCAACCCGCCCAACCCCATCACCAACAAAGAAACGGAGGACGGCTCGGGCACGGCTCCGACCCCGCTCAGCCCGTTGTTGTAAATCGTGCTGATCTGGGTTGAGGACAGTTCCTCATCGTAGAAGCCAACATCGTCGAGCACCCCATTGAGGTAACCCGTGTTGATGACGGCAGCGCCATTTTGGGAATCGTTGAGCTTCGCTCCCATGGACATTTTACTGCCAAAAGCCACGAGGGAACCAGCGGCAGCCGACGTGGCCTTATTGACCCCATTGACATAAATTTTATGACGCCCGGCGGCACCGTTAAAGGTGGTCACCACGTGGATCCATTGACCTGTCGTGATCGTCTCGGAATCCATCACCATGGTGGTGGGGCTGGTACTGGTGATGTATTCGCTGAATTTTGACGAGGCATTGTCCAGTCCAAGGTGGAAAGCCCCCTGGGACGACTCTCCCCAATTTTTGACAATGGTGGCCCAGGTGGTCGTGGTGTTAAATTTCACCCAGGTGGAGATGCTGAAGGCACTGAGTCCGCCTCCCACGACCGGCGCTGTCAAATAGCTGGATCCGTTGAAAACCAAGCCATCCCCGATCCTTCCGGGCACATAACTGGTGGTTCCGACAAAAGTCCCGGCGCCGGAGGCGCCCCGGACGGAATCGGCAGTCGAACCATTGAATTCATACATCGAAATCAATGCCGCTCGGGATAGGCCCGGAGTCAGCACAATTCCAAAGCAAAGCGCTAAGGCTAAAAATACGACCCTTTGACTCATCGGAACTAGTTTACACAGCTTTTTCTTTTTTTCTATCCCCTCATATGCATACCAACTCTTAGAATTAATTTTTTGTAAGTGATTGTCCTTCAGTTGCTTGCTTTTGGGTAATCTCTTCAATCGCCTTAAGACAGTAATACTTCACCGCCTCACTCATGGGAGGTTGGAGGCTCTCCAGATCCTTCCGGCTGCACCAACGAATGTCGTGATGTTCGCCCGCCGCCAGGGTCACCTTTCCTGATTTCGGCCGGGCCAGATAGATGATCCCGATGTGCTCGTGGGTCGAGCTCACCCGGTGGATATCCAAAAACCTCGGCCGGACCAGCGCCTTAGTGCCGGGCCCGGTGGTCGGCGGCCGCTCCCCGATCAGCTCAATCTCCAGCCCACACTCCTCCTTCGCCTCCCGGTAGGCCGCCTGCTCGGGATCCTCGTCCAGCTCGATGTGGCCCCCGATCGGCAACCACGCATCCAGCTTCTTGTGATGAATGAGCAGAACCTTCCCATCCTGAACAATGAAAAGGCTGACCGTGAAATCGATCTTCTCGTGGATATGAGGCATAAGACTTCTAAACGTTATGAATTTTGACCTCTGACCCCAAACCCTATTTCTGCCGGCTGCCCGTTTCACCCCTAATCTTAATCGTTTCGGCTCCGTTCACATTCACGTTCATCTCCCGCCTTCCACCTTCCACCTACC
>JBBAWG010000067.1:3326-6382 GCA_040397305.1 Methylacidiphilales bacterium
GTTTCGGCTCCGTTCACATTCACGTTCATCTCCCGCCTTCCACCTTCCACCTACCTCGAAGCTCATTTTTCCCAGGCTCTGGCTGGGTTATCTTAGATAAGTCATGGATTCCCTGACCCAAATCACCCTTGGAGCCTGTGTCGCCGCTGCCGCAGTCCCGCCGGGACAACGGCGCAAGGCCGCTGGCCTCGGGGCCTTTCTCGGCACGCTCCCCGATCTGGATGTGTTCCTGAACTACGGAGGCCCAGTCGAGAACTTCACCATGCACCGCGGCTTCAGCCATTCTCTCTTTGTCCTCGCCGGATTCGGCACCCTCCTCTGGTTGGTCATGCAACGGTGGTGGAAACCAGTACGAGATCATCCGCGCCCCTGGCTGGCCGCCATCCTTCTGGCTCTGCTCACTCATCCGCTGCTTGATGCCCATACCGCCTATGGCACTCAGCTCTTTTGGCCGATCCCCTCTCCTCCCGTGGCTTGGGCCACCCTCTTCATTATCGATCCGCTTTACACTCTCCCACTGTTGGCTGGCTTGATCGCGGTGCTCATCCGCCCCGCCTCCAAGATCGCCGGCCGCTTTCTCACTTCTGGCCTGGTGGTCAGCACCCTTTATCTCGGTTGGTCTTGGCTCGCTCAAGGAGTAGTTGCACACAACGCTCGCCAATCTTTGGCCACCCAAGGGCTCTCCGCACCGCGGATGTTTATCACCCCCTCCCCCCTCAACACCCTGCTCTGGCGGGTGGTCGCCCGCACGGAAAACGGATACTTCGAGGGCTTCGACTCGCTGGTGGCCGAGGACGGCCCAATCCGGTTCACCTTTCATCCGTCCGACGACCAGGCCATGGCTGCCGCCTCCGCTGATATTTCGGCAGCCGGCCGCCTTCAGTGGTTCGCCAACGGCTTTGTCAGTGCCGACGTGCTGGACGGAACTCTCGTGATCACCGATCTCCGGATGGGCGCGGGAGACAACTATGTCTTTCGTCACGCCGTCGCCCAATACGGCAACCCCCACTGGCACCCCATCCCCGCCCAACGCCTACGCATGCTCTCCCGCTCCGGTCTCCTCTCCGCTACTTGGGAACGGATCTGGTCGGCCGAGCCGAATCTTTGATTACTTTCGGGGGGCGGTTCGCTTCTGAATCGCCATGAAGACCGCTTCGCCGGTGCTGGGTGACGCCAGATCCACCGGACCTTCGCCGCCAAAACCTGCCACCGCGTCCTTGATCGCCTCCCGCACGCTGACCGCCAGCATCAGCGGAGGTTCCCCTACCGCCTTAGAGCCCTTTACCGCCGCCGTTGGCCCGGTCGGCCCATCGTAAAACTTCACCCGAAAATCCCTTGGCACATCCCCAATCGCCGGGATCTTGTAGGTGTCGGGCGAATGCGTCATCAACCGCCCCTCCGCATTCCAAACCAGCTGCTCGGTGGTCAGCCAGCCCATGCCCTGCACAAAGCCGCCCTCAATCTGCCCCCGGTTCACCCCCTCGTTGATCGACTTGCCCACGTCATGAAGGATGTCCACCCGCCGCACCCGCGTGAACCCGGTGAAGCCATCCACCTCCACCTCAGTCACCGCCGCCCCCACCGCAAAGTAGTAGAACGGCCGCCCAAATCCCTTGGCCCGGTCCCAGTGAATTTCCGGGGTCCGGTAGTACCCGGTGGCCGAAAGCGAAACCCGTTGGGCAATGGCCGCCGCCGCCACCTTGTCGAACTCCACCCAGTTCGATCCGGCCCCCACCTTGCCGTCCCGAAACTCAATTTTCTTAGGATCATCCAACTTCAGAAGCCCCGCCGCCACCGGCCTCATTCTCTCCTTTAAAATATCCAAAGCGTTCCGGACCGCGGCCCCGTTCAGGTCGGTGCCCGAGGAAGCCGCTGTGGCCGAAGTGTTGGGCACCTTGTCCGTTGAGGTAGTCATCACGCGTACCTGCTCCGCCGGCAGTCCCAGCTCATGACAGGCAATCGTGCGGATGTTGGTGTGGATCCCCTGCCCCATCTCCGTCCCCCCGTGGTTCACCTGTACCGACCCGTCCTTGTAGATGTGCACCAGCGCCCCGGCTTGGTTGTACATCGTCAGCGTAAAGGAAATCCCGAACATCACCGGCGTCATCCCGATTCCTCTTTTGTGCATCGGGTTCTTGGCATTCCAAGCCGCCACCTCTTTCCGGCGCTTGGACACCTCGGCATCAGCCTGCAACTGCTTCCAGATCCGCTGTACCCGGTCGTCCTCCACCACCTGGCCGTAATGGGTGGTCATGCTCTCGCCGGAACCGCGGTAGAAGTTCCGCTCCCGCACGATCTCGGGCGAAAGCCTTAGCGATCGCGCAATCCGGTCCATGATCTCTTCGATCACCAACATTCCCTGCGGCCCGCCAAAACCGCGAAAGGCGGTGTTGGAAACCAGATTCGTCTTCGCCACCCGGCCGCTCACCTCCACGTCCCGGATGAAGTAGCAGTTGTTGGAGTGGAACATCGCCCGGTCGGTCACCGGGGTGGAGAGGTCGAGCGACCAGCCTCCGTCCGAAAAGAGCTCCAGCTTCATGGCCTGAAGGACCCCTTCCTGGTCGTACCCCACCTCGAACTTCGCCAGGAACGGATGCCGCTTCCCGGTGAACATCATGTCCTGATCGCGGTTAAACCTGACCCGGACGGGCCGGCCGGTCTTCACCGCCGCCAGCGCCGCCAAGGCCGCCGGACCGGCCGCCTGGGTCTCCTTGCCGCCAAATCCCCCGCCCATCCGCGGCACGGTCACCACCACCTTGTGGGCCGGAATGTGGAGGATATGGCTGACGCACTGCTGCACCTCGGTCGGATGCTGGGTGGAGGAGGCGATCTGAACCGTGCCGTCCTCCCCGGGCTCGGCGAAAGCCGCATTCATCTCCAGATAGAAGTGCTCCTGCCCGCCAAAGCTGAAGGTGCCCTTCATCGTCTTGGGGGCTGCTTTCAAGCCCTTGCCCACATCCCCCCGGCGCATGAAGTTGGGCGGGGTATGGAAGCTGTCGGACCGGATCGCCTCCTCCACCGTCAGGATCGGTTTCTGCTTCTCGTACTCCACCACC
>JBBAWG010000068.1:0-6034 GCA_040397305.1 Methylacidiphilales bacterium
GTGATGGAGTCGACGAATTCGAGGCCGGAACCGGCGGCGACACCGGTGGCGAGGCGGGTGATTTTCACGCCGAGGGCGGAGAGTTCCTTGGCCAAGAATAAGGCGGTGGTTTCACCCCGGGCGTCGGTCCCAAATCCAAGGATGACTTCGGTTACCTGGTTTTGTTTCGTCCGCTTGAGGAGTCCGGGAATTTTCAGCTCGTCCGGTCCGATCCCATCCAAAGGAGAAAGGAGACCGCCGAGGACGTGGTAACGGCCTTTGAAGGCACCGGAGCGCTCGAAGTTGAGGACATCGGGCGCGTGTTCGACGACGCAGAGCAGGGTGGAGTTCCGGTTTTTATCTCGGCAGATCTCGCATAGCCCCTCTTCACTAAAAAAACCGCATTCCGGGCAGGCTTTGACCTGGGCCTTGGCCTCTTGCACCGCGTGGGCGAGGTCCTCCGAGGCGGCGGGCGGGGCGGCGAGAAGGTGGAGGGCGAGACGTTCGGCGGAGCGGGGGCCGATACCGGGAAGTTTCCGCAGGGCGGCGACGAGGCGGAGGGCGGCGGGAGGGTAGTCGGCCATCCGGGGCGGTCCGGATCAGCCCTGGTCGACGATCCGGGCGTCGAACTCCTTCAGCGCGGCCTTGATGGCGGGATCGTTGAGGAAGGTCTCTTTGCTGGAAGCGGTGGAGGAAGCGGGAGCCGGGGCCGGACCCTTGGCAAAAGGCGTGCGGGCGGCGGAGGGGGCCGGGACGGCGGCAGGTTTGGGTGCGGCAACAGGCGCGGGAGCGGGGCGTGAGGCGGCGGCTTCGGCGCGCGTTTCCGCGCCGGGCACGGCCAGCTTTTTCAAAATGGTCTCGAGGCTGACTCGCTCGCGCTGTTCGCAGAGGCGGAGGACGAGAATCTCCAGGGCCACATCCTTGGCGAGGGAGTAGCGGAGTTGACCTTCGGATTCGAGGAGCTGTTCGAGCAACGAGAGGAGGTGGGCCTTGTCGGGCGGATCGCCGAGAGACTGGAGGGCCTGTTTCTCCGCCTTGCCGAGTTCCGCCTCGGCCTCGGCGGGAGCGATCTGCAGGAGGAGAAGGTTGCGGAAGTGGCGGGCGAGGTCATGGGCGACGCGCAGGGGATCGCGGTGGCGTGCCTTGAACTCGTGGATTTTGGCGAGGGCGCCCTCAGAATCGCCCGCGAGGATGGCGGAGGCTAGGGCGCGGGTCTCGATGGGGCCGGCGAGGCCGAAGACTTCCAAGACGTGATCGAGGGTGATGGATTTGCCGGCAAAGCTAACGAGCTGTTCGAGGGCGGATTCAGCGTCGCGGAGTCCGCCCTCGGCCTGGCGGGCGATGAGGACAAGAGCCTCGTCGGTGATCTTGATCTTTTCGGCATCGGCGATTTTGCGGAGATGGGCGGCGACGACGGGGTCGGGGATGCGGCGGAGATCGAACCGCTGGCAACGGGAGAGGATGGTGGCGGGGAGTTTCTGGACCTCGGTGGTGGCGAAGATGAACTTCACGTGGGCGGGGGGCTCCTCCAGCGTTTTGAGGAGAGCGTTGAAAGCCTCGCCGGTGAGCATGTGAACTTCGTCGATGATGTAGATTTTGAATTTTCCGCGGGCGGGGGCGTAGGGAACACTGTCGCGGAGATCCTTGATCTCGTTGATGCCGCGGTTGGAGGCGCCGTCGATCTCGAGGACGTCGAGACTGCGGCCTTCGGCGATCTCCTTGCAGATGTCTTCGTCGGGGTCGAAGTCGATCCGCGGGCCCTTCGAGCAGTTGAGGGCTTTGGCGAGGATGCGGGCGGTGGAAGTTTTGCCGATGCCGCGGGGACCGACAAAGAGGAAGGCATGGGCAAGGCGGCCCTCAGCGATGGCGTTAGAGAGGGTTTTGACGACGTGTTCCTGCCCGACGAGTTCCGCGAAGGTGCGGGGGCGGTATTTACGGGCGAGGACAAGGTAAGACATGGAGCTGGAAGGTTAAGACTTGGAGACGAAGGGGCAAGAGACTCGAGGCACGGAGGGTGAGTAATTTGGGGTTCGTTTGGTGGAAGGTGGAAGGCGGGAAGTGCAAGGGGGCTTCGTGGCTTGCCCCTTTTGTCAAAAGGGGTCGACCAAGCTTGAATTCACGATTGACGGATTCAGTCGGCTTTTTTATGCTTACCAATTCGATGAGAACGATTTCCGCCAAGGCCAAGGATGTCGCGAGGAAGTGGTACCTCGTGGACGCCGACAATCAGGTCGTGGGCCGGGTGGCCGTGAAAGTAGCCAACCTGTTGCGGGGCAAGAACAAGCCCATCTTCACCCCTCATGTCGACACGGGGGACCATGTCGTGGTGATTAACGCCGCCAAGGCTGTCTTCACCGGGAAGAAGGAAACGGCCAAGAGCTATATGTCCTTCTCCGGGTACATCGGTGGGCACAAGTCGGAATCGGTTAAGGCCCGGCGGGGGCGGCGGCCGGAGTTGCTGATCGAATCAGCGGTCAAGGGGATGGTGCCGCACAATCGGCTGGGCCGGACGGTCCTCAAAAAGCTTTTCGTGTATGGCGGGGCGGAGCATCCGCACGTCGCCCAGCAGCCGGAGGCGGTGAAGATCCGCTAAGGCGGACGATTCTTTATGGCCAACGAAGGCAATCACGGGATCGGACGGAGGAAGACCTCCGTTGCGCAGGCGACGATCGTGCGGGGCACCGGACAGGTGACCGTGAACGGCCGGCCTCTCGACGAGTATTTCCCGGTGCCGGCGGCCCGAATCGAGTTGCTGAAGCCGCTGGTGACGATCAAGGAAGACAAGAAGTTTGACGTCCGGATCTTCACGCGGGGCGGAGGCATGAGCGGTCAAGCGGGCGCGGCCCGTCTGGCCATCGCGCGGGCCCTCAACCGGGCTCTGCCCGAGCAACGGGGTTCTCTCAAGAAGGCGGGCCTGCTCACGCGGGATCCCCGCAAACGCGAGCGGAAGAAGTCCGGCCAGCCCGGCGCCCGCAAACGCTTCCAGTTCTCGAAACGCTGATCGTTTGAGTTGTTCACCGACCGGCGTTTTTTGGCCGGTTGGGAGTGGAAAAATTCCTTTCCTACGGCCTTAATGTGCCGTTTCCATGAGTGCCCCCCTTTCCATCGCGATCGTTGGTGCATCCGGTTACACCGGGGAGGAGCTCGTGCGCATCTGCGTGCGGCACCCTGGTATGAAGGTGGCCGCGGTGACTTCGCGGCAACTCAAGGGCAAGACCCTGCAGGAGACGCTGGCGGTGGCCGGCGCGGCCGGGGCGATCCGGTTTGAGGATCTTTCGGCGCAGGAAGTAGCCAAGAAGGCGGACGTGGTGTTCCTCGCCCTGCCCCACGGGGTTTCGGCGGAAATCGGCAACGAGCTGCGGGCCGCGGGGAAGCGGGTGTTCGACCTGAGCGCCGATTTCCGGCTGAAGGATGCAAAGGTTTACGAAAAGACGTATGGGGCGGCTCATCCGGCCCCGTCGCGGCTGAGCGAGGCCGTGTATGGGCTACCGGAGATTCACCGGGAGAAAATCAAAAGGGCGGATCTGGTGGCGTGCCCGGGCTGTTATCCGACGACCGCGATCCTGGGCTTGGCCCCGGCGCTGCAGGCCGGCCGGGTGGCGGGCGAAGGGATCGTGATCTCCTCCATGAGTGGCGTCTCCGGCGCCGGCAAAAAAGTGGAGACGAGCTATCTCTTTGCGGAGTGCAACGAGAACCTACGGGCCTACAGCGTGCCGAACCACCGGCACCGGCCGGAGATTGAGCAGGAGTTGTCGGCGGTGGCGGGGGCGGGTGTGAAGGTGGCGTTTGTGCCCCATCTGGCTCCGCTGAACCGGGGCATGCTGACCTCCATCTCCTTCCCGCTGAAAAAGGGAACAAAGCAGGCCGAGCTCCAGAAGGAGTATGAGATGTTTTATGAAAAGGCCTCGGCGGTGCGGGTGTTGGGAGAGGATTCGTTGCCGGAGACGAAGCGGGTGATGGGTCGGCACGGGGCGGAGCTGGCGGTGCGGGTGGATGAGTGGACCGGGCGGGCGTTGGTGGTCGTGGCCATCGATAACCTAGGCAAGGGGGCGGCGGGCCAGGCCGTGCAGTGTTTCAACCTGCGGCACGGTTTTCCGGAAGGGGAGGGACTCGAGTGGTGAGCCAGTTGGTCTGGCTGCGGAAGGGCACCGTGACGTCTCCCAAGGGTTTTCTGGCGGCGGGGCACCATGCCGGGATCAAGCCGGGCCGGGAGAAGGACATGGCGCTGGTGGTGTCGGCCAAGCCGGCGGAGGCGGCGGGAGCCTTCACAACGAATCAGGTGAAGGCGGGCCCGGTGCGGGTCTGCCAGGCGCATATCAAAAATGGCCCGATCCGGGCCGTGATTCTCAACAGCGGCAACGCCAACGCCTGCACGGGCGTGCGGGGAATCGCCGACGCGAAGCGGATGACGGTGGAAACCGCGAATGTTTTAAAATGCCGGCCACACCAGGTGTTGGTCTGCTCCACGGGCCGGATTGGCCGGCTCCTGCCGATCCGGAAGGTGCTGCGGGGAATCCGGTCGATGGCGGGCAAGGTGAAGCCCAACGGCGGCACGGCGGCGGCCCGGGCGATCATGACGTCCGACACCCGGCGGAAGGAGGCGGCGTTGCGGCTGACGATCGCCGGCCGGAGGCTGACGATCGGGGCGATGGCCAAGGGGGCGGGGATGATTCATCCCAACATGGCGACGATGCTTTGCGTGGTAACGACGGATGCGGCGGTGGACAAGCGGACCCTGGTGCGGCTGACGGCGGATGCGGTGGAGCACAGTTTCAACCGGATCAGCGTGGACGGGGACATGAGCACGAATGACACGGTGCTGGTGTTGGCCAACGGGGCGGCCGGCAACACCCCGCTGAAAAGCTACGATCCCGATCTGGGCAAATTTTCCAACGCCCTCAAGCAGCTGATGCTGGAGATGGCCAAAAAGATCGTGGAGGACGGGGAGGGGAAGACGCGGTTGATCGAGTTGCGGGTGTGCGGGGCCGCGACCGAGCAGGATGCGCGGAGGATGGCAGAGGCAATTGTACGGTCGCCGCTGGTCAAGACGTCGTGGGCCGGTGGCGATCCGAACTGGGGACGGATCATGGGGGCGATTGGGGCGTGCGGAGCGCGGATGCGGGAGGAACTGGTGGATATTCACTATGACGGCGTCTCGGCGGTGCGGGGCGGGGTGGCGGCGGCCACGCCGCCGGGTCGGTTAAAGGCAGCGGCCCGGAGGGCGCGGGTGTCGATCCAGGTGGACCTGAATCTGGGCAAGGGGGAGTACCGGATTTTGACGACGGACCTTTCGGAAAAGTACGTGCGGATCAACCTCGGGGAGTAGTCTGGTGGCGGGGGTGATCGTGGTGAAGTACGGCGGCAGCGCCATGGAGGATCCGGCCAAGGTGGCGGAGATCCTGCGGGAGATTGCCGGCTTGGCGAAGGAGGGGTTTCCCGTGGTGCTGGTGCACGGGGGCGGAAAGGAGATCAGTGCGGAGTTGGAGCGGAAAGGATTGAAGGCGGTATTTGCCGGAGGCTTTCGGGTGACGGATGAGGCGGCGATGGCGGTGGTCGAGGAAGTGTTGGATCGGAAAGTGAACCCGGGAATCGTGGCGAAACTGAACGGGTTGGGCGGCTTGGCGAGGGGGATCAGCGGCAGAAAAGTTTTTCAGGCCAACAAGGCACCGAAGGCGGGCGGTGTGGATCTGGGGCGGGTGGGTGAGGTGGAAAAGTGTGACGTGGCTGAGGTGAGAAAGTGTCTGGAGTCCAAAGAGACGGCGGTGGTGAGTCCGGTGGGGCAGGGTAAGGACGGGAGTGCGATGAACCTGAATGCGGATGTGGCGGCGGCCGCCTTGGCGGGAGCGTTGCAGGCGGAGCAGATGATCTTTTTATCGGACGTCCCGGGCTTGATGAAAAACGTGAAAGATCCCAAGTCGTTGATTGAGGAGATTCGGGCGGGGGAGTTGGAAGGGTTGGAAAAAGAAGGGGTGATCAGTGGGGGAATGATTCCGAAGTGCCGGTCGGCGGCGGCGGCGCTGAGGCAGGGGTTGAAGAAGGTGGAGTTTGTGGATGG
>JBBAWG010000069.1:0-2148 GCA_040397305.1 Methylacidiphilales bacterium
GTATCGGCCTGATGTGTGACGGGATGGGAAAAACGGTCTATTTGGCCACGGATGTGTGGTTCAAGCCGTTAATTGTTCTTTTGGTCAGCCCATTGCTTTTTCGGGTTCCGAAGGGGTGGGCAGCCGAAAATACGGTAGGGACGCCTCGATGAGGCGTCCGCATGGGTCCTCGGGCCTTGAAAGAACAAGGTTGAAATCGGACGCGTGGGACACGCGGCCCTACCCAAGTGCGGAGCTCACTCGCTTCAAGTATTCCGCCCTCGAAATCTCCACCGCCCCAAACCTGGCCGTGTGGGGTGTGACCATCTGAAGGTCGAACAACTGACAGCCCTGCTCCCTGAGCGTCCTCGCCGCAAAGACCAGGGCTGCTGAAGATGCATCCCGCATCCGGCTGAACATCGACTCCCCGGCAAAAAAATCTCCGATCCTGACGCCATACAGACCGCCGACGAGTCGACCCCCCAGCCAGGCCTCATAAGAGCTGGCATACCCACGCTGGTGAAGGTCGGTGTAAGCCCGGATAAAAGTCTGCCCGATCCAGCTCTGTTCCCGTCCTGGGGCTGGCTGGGCGCAGCCGTGAATCACCTCCTCAAAGGCTTGGTTGAAGGTGAATTGGAACTTGTCGCTCCGAATGGTCCGCTCGAGCCGCTGGGGCACATGGAGCTGGTCCAAAGGCAGGATTCCCCGCGGGTCCGGTGACCACCAGGTGACAGGATTTTCGGTCCAAGGAAAGATGCCTTTTGGGTAGGCCTCGAGAAGACGCTCCGCCGTGAGATCCTGGGTAATTGCCACCAGGCCGTCACGGTTGGCATGGGAAGGATCGGGGAACGGGTCCCCGGGGCGGAGGAGGGGAACCGGAAGCTTCAAGGTTGAATGGGGAAGTTCATGCTTTCCGTTTGCGTTTAAGTTTACGTTTACGGGCCCATGGGCTGAAAAAATTCGTAAACCTAAACGTAATCGTAAACGAGGACCCTACAGGACATTTTTTGGAAGTACCTTCATCAGCTGTTTGACCTCCTGCACCTTGTCTCTCGAGCACACCAGTAGCGCATCCTTTGTGTCCACCACCACCAGGTTTTCTGTCCCCAACAGGGCCACGGGGCGACCGCCTTCCGCGAGGGCCAGGGTATTTTTGCATTCCATGGAAAGGACCGGACCGCGGAAAGTGTTACCGTGCTTGTCCGTGGGAAGATGACCCGGGAGGGCTGTCCACGATCCCACATCGTCCCAAGGAAACGCTGCCCGCAGGGCCAGGACCGACCGCGCTCCCTCCATGATGGCGTAGTCCACGGAGATTTTGGGCAACTTGGGAAACTCCCGGCGAAGGTAGGCGGCGTAGGACCCCTTTTTCGGAAACCTTTCGATGAACTTCGCCAGGGCCGGCTGCTGTCTCCGGGCCTCGGTCAGAAAGGTGGAGGCTTTCCAGACAAAGATCCCCGCATTCCAGGCATACTGTCCCGACCGCAGATAACCTTTGGCCTTGGACAAAGAGGGCTTCTCCACGAAGCGCTTCACCTTGAGAAACGGCCCGCCCTTGAGATTACCCAAGGTTTTTTGGCCCAAGTGCAGGTAGCCAAAGCCTGTGGCTGGGTAGGAGGGCTTGATGCCTAGGGTGACAAAGGAGGAGGAGGCGACCGCCGACCGGGCCGCTGCGGCTAGCTGAGACCGAAAAATAGGGTGTTTCCCGATAACGGCATCGGCGGGGAGAAGGGCCAGAACCGCGTCAGGATTCTTCCGCAGAGCCAAGGCGGTGGCCAAGGCGGCGGCGGGTGCGGTGTCCCGCTTGGCGGGTTCGGGGATGAGGGAGGCTTTGGGGAAACGGGGCAGGGCTTTGCGGACGCCAGGAACCTGTTCGTGGTTGGTCAGGATCAGGAGGTCGGAAGGTCTCTTGGCCAGTGGTTTCAGCCGGAGCACGGTCTCTTCCAGCAAGGTATGGGAGGAGACCAGCTTGAGCAGATGCTTGGGTTTGGCCTTGCGGCTCAGGGGCCAGAACCGCTCCCCCGACCCCCCGGCCATGATGAACATCAGAAAGGGCGATGCCATCTGTGCAGATTAAGATGAAGATGAAGATGAAGGGAGGTTGAAATTTATGAGTAGGTAGGGCGGATTGCCCCCAACCCGCCTCGAGGAACCTTGAAAATCCAATCC
>JBBAWG010000069.1:2248-6029 GCA_040397305.1 Methylacidiphilales bacterium
CCTCAATGAGGCGGGCTGGGACAGCCCGCCCTACCCAACCGCCAGTTATTCGGATAGGGTTATTCGATGGAGGTTTTAACCGCCCTAATCGCTGATTCGGCCAGTGATTACCAGGGGAAGCTCTGTGTCCTTGGTTCCTTCGATACGATCTGCGCCCGGCAGTACCCAGCGATCCATCCCCACTGCTCGATTGCCCTCCGGCTCCTGTTTCGGACTGGTGATGAAGGCAAGCACGTCATTCAGATCTCCTTTATCGATCAGGACGGCAAGCAGGTGTTGCCCCAGGGTGGGCCGAAGATTGAGTTCAATATGGCCGAGCCTCCCGCCACGGCCTTTTTCTGGAGCCAGAACTTCATCTTCAACATCGCTGGTCTACGCCTACCCACCCCCGGGCAGTACTCGTTTGATGTGATCTACGACGGGAAAATTGTTTCGAGAATTCCGCTGCAAGGGGTGCAGCTGCAGCAGCCAGCGCAGCAGGGATAAATTTTGGGTAGGGACGCGTGGCCCACGCGTCCGATTTCGACATCGGAATATCGATTTTTGCCCGGACGCCTCGGCGAGGCGTCCCTACCAAGGCTTAAAAAGTGAAGGCACAAGGTTTTGGTAGGGACGGGTCGCTGACCCGTCCGCAATCCAAGTTCCAAAATGCGGCATTCCATGGCGGCCACCTGCGTAGAGACCGCCCCACCAAGCCTTACCCCCTGATCAATTTTGCCGGATCCAAGATCCCGCATCCATAGAGCGGATCGATCCCTGCCGGGCCGGCATCGGCCGAGGTTTTGCAGAGGTGCTCGATGAGATCCCGCTGATTTCGGACCGGGGTTTTTCCTCCGTGCTTACGGTGTTTGGAAAGCATGAGCGCCACCACGCCGGACACAAATGGCGTGGCCATGGAGGTGCCGCTTAGCGTGGCAAAGCCCCGGGGCGGGTAGCAGGAGGTGATTTCGTCGCCCGGGGCGACCACATCCACCTGCCGACCCCGGGAGGAGAAACGGGACAGCCGCTGACGGCGGTCGATCGAGCCCACGGCCACCATCTCGGGATATCCGGCCGGATAGCCCACCGTGTCCAGATCCGGCCCCTCGTTGCCCGCTGCCGTGATCACAAACCTTCCTTGGTTGATGGCCGAGACCAGAGCCAGATGGATGTCCTCATCCGGAGCGGGGGAGCCGAGGCTGAGGGAAAGGACATCGGCCCCTGCCTCCACTGCCCAGCGGATTCCGGCGACGATGTCCTCGCTGCTTCCGGCGCCTTCATCATTCAGAACTTTGGCGGAAAAAATTTTGGCCATGGGTGCGACTCCGACAATACCGTGGGCATTGCGGCGAGCGGCGACGATGCCGGCCACGTGTGTGCCGTGACCCTGGACGTCGTTGGGGCCGGAGGGGCTGCGGGTGAAGTCACGGGCTTCCAATAGGGCAGGCTTCAGGTCGGGGTGTTCCAAGGCGATGCCGGTATCCAGGACGGCCACCTTGATGCCCTCGCCCTTGGTTTCGAGCCAGAGGGGAGGGATGTTGAGGAGTTTCAGCCCCCAATCGATGGTCTCGGCGGTGGCCAGCATCACCTTGTCGACCTGGAAAGGTGGGAGGCGGTAGACGGGGGAGGCCATCGGCTTATTTATCCAAAGGTTTTCTAAACCACTAAGCCAATTTCTTAGCTTCGGTAGCCGCCTCCGACCCCATGATACTCCCGAGAGACAAGATGGCAGTAAAGTGAGACAAAATGACACTAAAATCTAATTGTTTTAATAACAAAACAGCTACAAATCAACGACTTAAAATAGATTAATGTTGGCATAAGGCCTGCATCAAAAGGGGTTCTATGGCAAAAATATTAGGAATCGATTTGGGTACGACGAACTCCTGCATGGCGGTAATGGAGGCCGGCCAGCCGGTGGTTCTGGAAAATTCCGAAGGTGCGCGCACGACTCCCTCCATTGTGGCTTTCACCAAGAACGGCGAGCGTCTGGTGGGCCAGGCGGCCAAGCGTCAGGCGGTGACGAATCCCAAGAATACGGTTTTCTCGGTGAAGCGGCTGATCGGCCGGAAGTTTGCCGAGGTGCAGGACGAGACCAAGCGCCTCCCTTACAAAGTGGTGGCGGCCAAAAACGGCGACGCAGCCGTCGAAGTGGAAGTCAAAGGAGAGAAGAAGACCTTTTCCCCGGAGGAAGTATCCTCCTTCATCCTGGCCAAGCTGAAAGCTGACGCCGAGGCCAAGCTGGGCGAAAAAATCACCCAGGCGGTCATCACGGTGCCGGCCTATTTCAACGACAGCCAGCGCCAGGCGACCAAGGACGCCGGCAAGATCGCCGGACTGGAAGTGTTGCGGATCATCAACGAGCCCACAGCTGCCTCGCTGGCCTACGGGCTGGAAAAGAAGAAGGACGAGAAAATCGCTGTGTACGATTTGGGCGGCGGCACTTTCGACATCTCGGTTCTTGATATCGGCGACGGCCTGTTTGAGGTGAAGGCCACCAATGGTGACACCCATTTGGGCGGCGATGACTGGGATATGGCGGTGATGGATTGGATCATCGCCGAGTTTAAGGCTGATTCGGGCATCGATCTGCACGGCCAGCCCGACGCCCTGCAGCGGATCAAGGAAGAGGCGGAGAAGGCCAAGATCGCCCTTTCCTCCTCGCAAGAGTACGAGATCAACCTGCCTTTCATCACAGCCGACGCTTCCGGGCCGAAGCATGTCCAGAAGAAGCTGACCCGCGCCAAGCTGGAGCAGCTGACCGACAAACTGCGCGAGCGGACGATCGGACCGGTCAACGCCTGTCTCAAGGACGCTGGACTCAGCTCCAAGGCGATCGACGAACTGGTGCTGGTCGGTGGAATGACCCGGATGCCTTCGATCATTGAGACGGCCCGGCAACTCATCGGCAAAGAGCCCCACAAGGGTGTGAACCCGGACGAAGTCGTGGCGGTGGGTGCCGCGATTCAGGGCGGGGTGCTCAAGGGCGACGTGCAGGACGTGCTCCTGCTCGACGTGACCCCGTTGACGCTGGCCATCGAGACGGCCGGCGGCGTGGCCACCCCGATGATTCCGCGCAACACCACCGTGCCGACCAAGAAGACCAATATTTTCAGCACCTACTCGGACAACCAGCCGGGCGTGGAGATTGTCGTGCTCCAAGGTGAGCGACCGCTGTCGAGGGACAACAAGCGGCTGGGCACCTTCCATCTCGACGGGATTCCGCCCGCGCCGCGCGGCACGCCGCAGATCGAGGTGACCTTCGATATCGACGCGAACGGCATCCTGCAGGTCTCGGCCAAGGATCTGGGTTCGGGCAAGGAGCAGAAGATTTCCATCACGGGTTCGAGCGGTCTCTCCAAGGACGAGGTGGAGAAGCTGACCCGGGAGGCCAAGGAGCACGAGGCGGAGGATCTCAAGGCCAAGGAGAAGATCGAGAAGCGCAACCAGGCTGAAAACACGGCCTTTGCCGCGGAGAAAATGATCAAGGAGATGGGCGACAAGCTGGACGCCAAGAAGAAGAAGGAGATTGAGGACGCGGCGGCCGCGGTGAAGGAGGCGGTGAAGAAGGATGACGAGGCCGCCATCGCGAGCACCTCGGAGAAGCTTAACTCCATCGTCCAGGCAGCGAGCTCGGATCTTTACCGGCAGGCCTCCGACAAGGCGGCCGGGGGTCAGGAAACAACTTCAGAACCGGGAACCGCGGATGCGGCCGGTCGCGGCACCCGCCCGGAAAAGGGCGGGAGCGACGTGATCGATGCCGAATTCGAGATGGTCGACAAAGACAAGAAGGGCGGCAAGA
>JBBAWG010000070.1:0-3596 GCA_040397305.1 Methylacidiphilales bacterium
TGCTTGTGCTTCCGGTGTTCAACGAGGGGCCGGAAGCGGTCAGGGTTTGCCGGGCGATCCGTCCCTTCCTCGCCAAAAACCGGAACGCCTCGGTCATCGTGGTGGATGACGGATCTTCCGACGGGACCGCAGAAATTTTTCGGGGGAGGTTGCGAGGATTAAAACGTGTCACGGTCATGGGACTCCACGAGAATGGCGGGAAAGGTCGGGCCGTACGATTGGCGTTCGCGGGGGCCAAACAGGATCTGCTGGTTTTTATGGACGGAGACTTGGCCTACTCTCTCAGGCATCTCAAGCCGATGCTTTCCGCCCTGAAAAAGCATGACGTGGTCATCGGATCCCGCTCCATGGCTCCCCAGGCGGAAGGCTCGATTCCAGCGAGGCGGGCGTTTTTGGGCTGGGGCTTTAATCGCCTGGCCTGCAGATGGTTTGGATTCAACTACCCGGACACCCAAGCTGGATGCAAAGGATTTCAGCGCCGGGCAGCCCGGGAGCTCTTTCTCCGGCAAAAAGTGGATGGTTTTGCTTTTGACGCCGAACTTCTTTACCTCGCCCGTAAGCTGGGCCTGAAAGTGGGCCAGATTCCCGTGCAGGTGGCGGCGACGCACAGTTATAAGACTTCGAAGGTAAAACTCAGTTTCGATTCGGTGCTCTGCTTGTTGGACTTTTTGCGGATTCGTCTTTGGTCCTGGACCGGGCAATATCACCATCCATGAAACGTACCATCCTCCTCACGTGGGACGTGGAGGAGTATGACGTGGCGGCAGATTTCGGTGCCCCCCCCCTGCCGGACGGAGGTTTGGCGACCGGAATGGAAATATGGCGGAGCTGGCTTGAAACCTCTGCCCGATGGAACGTTCCCGGCACCGTTTTCGTCACGGCACGCATGGCCGAAGCGTCTCCTTCCCTTGTAAACGCAACGCAGGCTCTGGGCCACGAGATCGCATCTCATGGCTGGACCCATCAACGGGGTGCCGATCTGCGACTGCTGGAAAGTCGCGCCCTTCTTTCCCAAATCAGCGGCAGGGAGATTCTTGGCTTCCGCTCTCCACGTTTAAGGCCGGTTCCTTTGGAGGAAGTGGCCGCAGCTGGCTATCGGTACGACTCTTCCTCTAATCCTGCCATTGTGCCCGGGCGGTACTGCAGATGGGGTGCTAAGAGGAAGCCCCACCGGGAAGGAGCCCTTTGGGAAGTGCCGGCATCGGTTCTTCCGCTGGTCCGATTCCCACTATTCTGGGCCAGCTTCCACATTCTTCCCCTACCCTTGTACATATTTGCCTGCCGCATGCTGCTGGCGTGGGACGGTGTTCTCTCCCTTTACTTTCATCCTTGGGAGCTTTCGGACCTGCCCGAAAAGGAAATCCCCTTTTGGATCCGCCGCCGTTCCAGACAGCGCCGGATCGAAAGGATGCAAACCTTGATCAGGGCTCTGCGAGAGTTCGGGGAATTCCGGACCGTGCGGAACTATCTGGGGCTGTAAGAGCTCGGGCCGGGCGATCGAAAACCCTGCGGGGGTCCGTCTATTTGTTTCGGAATGGATAGGTCAGCTGGCCGTACCCGTCCCGGGAGGACTTGATATAAAAAACGCTCGGACCCTTTTTGGGGGCGGGTTTGTCGTTGGGGTTCGCGTACTCGGGCCTTTCATTCCAGGCATCGTTCATGACATTGGCCACCGGCACGTTGAGCGGGTTCATCATCTTTTGGGTCCGTTGATGTCGGGCCACGTACTCGTCGTAACTCTCTGCCAGCCCTGCTTGGGAGGCGGCCAGCAAAACCAGAAAGCAGAGCCTGCCTACCCCCACTATTTGACCAGCTCCTCGATCTTCTTGAGGACCTCGGTGGGGGGCTGCCAGTCGTTCCCTTCCTTTCCGGTGAGGTCTTTGCCGTTTTCATCAATCAGGACAAGGTAAGGAATGCCGCTGGCAGCGTACTTTTTGAAATTTGGGTCACTCTTGCTGGCGAGCTTGGCGGCAGGCCAAGGCATCCCCGCCTCCTTCATGTAGTCGATTTGCGCCTCCTCGCTTTTGTCGGAGCTGACGAAGACCAGTTCGAAATTGTCGTGCTTGGCCTTGAACTCCTTGTACCAGGCGACGAGCTTCGGAGTGAAAGCCCGGCAGGGCGGGCACCAGTGGGCGGAGTAGTAAAGGGCGGTGTACTGGGGGCTTTTCGCCGGCTTTTTAAAATCCTTCCTTTTTCCATCCTCAACCTGAAAAAGACGGGACTCAATTTTGCCGAAATAGTCTGCCCGGAGGGGGGCGCCCAGCAGGCAAAAGGAAAAGAGGCCGACCCATAGACCAAGGAGGTTTTTATTCATAAGGAAAGTCTCCTCCTCTGCCGGAGGCGTGCAAACGGTTTTTGACCTCCTCCCCTGCCCTTGCCACGCTTGAACCCATGTTATTGCGGAGTACGGCACCCAAATCCTTTCCCGAGCTTTCTGGTGTATATCGGCAGCCCCTCTTTGATCTCCTGGAACAGGCGCGTGAAACCCACCGCGCCCACTGGGGCGAAAAGGAGGGCGTTCAGCTCTGCCGCCTCCTGAGCATCAAGACCGGGGGATGCAGTGAGGACTGTGCCTACTGCGCCCAAAGCTCACGATACGACACTGGGGTGAAGGCGGAACGCCTGATGGACCGCCAGGCCGTTTTGGATGAAGCGCGTCAAGCCAAGGCCGCCGGGGCTGGACGGTTCTGCATGGGGGCCGCTTGGAAAGGAGTCCGGGAGGGCGAGGCGAAATTTGAGTCCGTTCTCGAAATTGTGAGGGACGTGAAAAAGCTGGGCATGGAGGTCTGTGTCACCCTGGGGCAACTGTCCGACGAAGCCGCCTCTCAACTGAAGGAGGCCGGGGTCACGGCTTATAACCACAATCTCGACACCTCGCCTGAGCATTACCGGAATATCGTCACCACCCATTCGTTCGACGATCGACTCCGCACCATTCGCTCGGTCCAAAAAGCCGGCATGGCCGTCTGCTGTGGGGGAATTCTTGGCATGGGGGAAAACGAGGACGACCGGCTGAAAATGCTGGAAGTCCTCTGTGGTTTCGACCCTGCGCCCGAAAGCGTTCCGATCAACTGCCTCATGCCCCAGGAAGGAACCCCCCTCGCCGGCCAGAAGCCAATTGATGTTTTCGAGCTTGTTCGACTGATCGCCACGACCCGGATCGCCCTCCCGCGCGCTCGTGTTCGCTTGAGCGCCGGGCGCACCGCCCTGACCCGTGAAGCCCAAGCCCTTTGCTTCTTCGCCGGGGCGAACTCCATTTTTTTTGGGGACAAGCTTCTCACCGCTCCCAATCCCGAGGAGTCTGACGACCGGGCGCTGCTCAGGACCCTTGGCCTAGCCGCCGCTTCCTGAATTTTACCTCGGTAGGGACCCCCTCGCCCTGGCCTTCGTACCCATGCTTCGGTAGGGACGCCTCGCTGAGGCGTCCGGTCAAAATCGGGATTTGACGTTGGACACGGACGGGTCGGCGACCCGTCCCTACCAAAGCCTAGATTGTAGGGACACAAACATGGTTAGGGACGGTCTGCCCCAGCCTTCAAATCCATGCTTCGGTAGGGACGCCTCGCTGAGGCGTCCGGTCAAAATCGGGATTTGAC
>JBBAWG010000070.1:3696-5983 GCA_040397305.1 Methylacidiphilales bacterium
GTTGGACACGGACGGGTCGGCGACCCGTCCCTACCAAAGCTTAGATCGTAGGGACACAAACATGGTTAGGGACTGTCTGCCCTAGCCTTCAAATCCATGCTTCGGTAGGGACGCCTCGCGGAGGCGTCCGCCTCGGTCATCCGTCATTTAAAAAAACAAAACCCAAATCTGACGCGTGGCCCACGCGTCCGAATAAGACATGAGAGCAGCAGGTAAGGATATGCGTCCTTACCAAAAAATGTATTCTTGGAGTTTATGCCTGTCGCCCTTCGCATCGCCGCTTACCTCAGAAAATATCCTGGTTTTGCGGTGGGCACATTGGTGGCCGCCTTAATCTCCACTCTTCTCGGCCTTGTTTATCCTCGGCTCACCGGTTACCTGATCGACGACGTGATTGCCAAGGGCCAGGGAGACCGTCTCCCCTGGCTGATCGGGGTGCTGGCTTTGGTGTTCCTCGGCCGGGACGGACTCAATTCGCTTCGCATTCTGCTTAACAACCTCTTTGAACAGCGGGTCATTCTAGACCTTCGGCGCGATCTTTACGCCGCTTTCCAAAGGCTCCCCGTTTCCTGGTACGACCATCGCTCCAGCGGCGATCTTCTCACGCGCGTCAGCGAGGACGTCATGAACATGGAGCGCATGCTCATCGACGGCATCGAACAGGGCCTGGTCGCCCTGATCCAAATTGTGGGTGTCGGCATCATCCTTTTCCGGCTCGATCCCCACCTGGCCGCTTGGTCTTTGGCCCCGATTCCTCTCCTGGCTACTGGGGCGCTTTGGTACACCATCACCGCTCATCCGCGATACCGGGTTCAGCGTAAGGCGGCCTCCGCCCTCAACTCCCTCTTGATGGACCATCTCCAAGGCATCCGGCAGATCAAGACCTATGGCTGGCTGCGCGAAGGGGCCGAGCGCTTCGATGGCGCCGCCCAGGAAGTCCGCGCGGCCTCCCTGAAAATCATGCGGGCATGGGCCTTTTACAATCCCACGATGACCTTTGTCGCCGCGGTTGGGAGCTGCCTCGTTCTTTGGTTCGGCGGTCGGGCGGTTCTCGAGCAACGAATGGCCATCGGCGAGCTGGTCGCCTTTCTTTTGTATGTCGGAATGTTTTATGAGCCCGTCACGCGGCTCCATAGCCTGAATCAGCTGATTCAGGCTGGGCGCGCCGCTGGGGAGCGGGTTTTTGCCATTTTGGATGCTGAGCCTGAGCCCGGCCACACCCCTGCCCTCCCGCTGAAACCTTTGCCGCCAAGGCAAGGATCTGCTCGGGAAGTCCGGTTCGAAAATATCCAATTTTCCTACCGGAGCGGACGCGAGGTTTTGCATGGAATCAATCTCACCGTACCCCGGGGCTCTTCCCTCGCCTTGGTGGGGCCTACCGGAGCCGGCAAGACCACCCTCGCTTCCCTCGTCGCGCGGTTTCACGACCCGACCGCCGGCGAGGTTCTGGTGGACGGGGTCTCCCTGCGAAACATCCCCCTAGAGGAGGTTCGCCGGGAGGTTGGGGTGGTGACCCAGGAACCATTTTTGTTTCAGGCTTCCGTCCGTGAAAATCTCGAACTGGGCCGGCCTGCCGCCACAGATGGCGAAATCGAGCGTGTCCTTAAAGCCGCCTGTGCCTGGGATTTTGTGAAAGCTTTGCCCGACGGCTGGAACTCCAAGGTCGGCGAGCGTGGGGTTCGGCTCAGTGCCGGCGAGCGGCAGCGGCTCTCGATAGCCCGTGCCCTGCTCAAGGATCCGCCGGTGCTGATTCTCGATGAGGCGACCGCCAGCGTCGATACGGCCACCGAGAAGGAGATTCAACTGGCTTTGGAGCATTTGCTGGCGGGTCGGACCAGCCTGATCATTGCCCACCGGCTCTCGACGGTTCGCAAGGCGGACGCCATCGCCGTGGTGGATCAAGGCCGTATTGCCGAGCTTGGCAATCACGACTCCCTGCTTCGCGGCAAAGGCCTTTATGCCAAACTTTGGTCCATCCAGTCGGAACACGGCGAAATTCAGACGATCGAAGATCTTTTTACGGCCGGCAGGTAGGTCTAGGTAGCCTGCCCTCAGGGCCGTCCCTGCTAACTTTCCCTCCCCCTCCCCTGCTGTTAGGGTGCTCGGATGAGCAAATCCGACCTGACTGCAGCCGAAGCCATCCGTCACCGCCGCAGCATTAAATCCTTCAAGCCGGATCCGATTCCGGAGCCCATCCTCCAGGAGCTCCTCGATCTCATGCGCGAGGCGCCTAGCTCGTGGAACTTTCAGCCTACCCGGGTGGTGTTGATCCGCTCAAAGGAACAAA
>JBBAWG010000071.1:0-3905 GCA_040397305.1 Methylacidiphilales bacterium
TCAACTTAAACTTAATCTTAAACGAACTCCTCCCGCCTGCCCCCTTCCACCAACCCGTCGGTTCCTAACTGTTTTTCGCGCGCTGTCTGTCCAACCATACCTTACAAATGCCCTTCAATCGCGAGAGGATGTAATAGGTGGTCTGACTCCGAACCCGGACCAGCTGCGCCCCCACAATCTTCGGCACAAAATCACTCTCCAGATCCAAAACCTCCTTCGGCGCCACCCCGTCCAATCCCTTGCACAGGATCGCCGTCATTGCCTTGGTCAGCGTCTGCACCTGCGGTCCGAGTGTCATTCGGAAGTGGGCCTTCCCTTCCCCGTCCATTTTCAGAAATACCCCCACCGTATCCGCACACTCCTCATCCTTCCGTACGTCCTCCAGATCAAACTTCTCGCCCTCCTTGGGCTCGGCGTTCTTCGCCGTCAGGCTGTAGGAGATCAGGCTCTCCCGCTTCTCCTCATCGGGCAGATGTTCAAACAGCGAGACGATTTCCTGCAGCTTTGCCGGATAGGCCATGGAGATAAGTTTATCGCCCGGAGTTCGCGGGCTCAACTACCGCCCCAGCACCGCAGCCACTGCCACCATCACGCCCAGGGCGATCAGCGAGATGAGGGTTCCGTAGATCATCAGGTCGCGCGTCTGTACCCAGCCCCGGGAGTGCATCAGCGCGTTCGGCGGTGTGCTCACCGGCAGACTCATCCCCAGCGAACAGCAGAAAGCGGTCAATAGCACCGCATGGGTCTGATCCATGACTCCAACCGATCCGGCAATCGGCACCAACAGGCTGGCCGCTGCCGTGTTCGACATGAAGACAGAGAGGAACAGAGCCAACCCCCCCAGCGACAGTGCCACCTGCCACGCCTGGTCTCCGTGCGATAAAACCTGCGCCACGTCCCCGGCCAGTCCGCTTTTCTCCAAGGCTGAGCCCAAGGCAAATCCTCCCGCAATCAACAGCAGCACGTCCCAGTCCAGTTTCCGCAGATCGCCTGCCGTCAGGATCCCGGAGACAAAGAAAACCGTGACCGGAATCAGGGCCACGTACGCTGCCGGCAACCCATGCCACCAGTCGGTTATCCACAAGGCCACCGTCACTGCGCCCGTTCCCACCACCCACCAGTCGCCGCGGTTGAGGGCCTCCCGCGGCGCGGCCAACACCGGTCCGGCCTCGGGCGCCACGGGTATCCCACGCCCCAACATCCAGCCCGTCACCCCCAGCAGCACCAGGACCAGTGGAAATCCCCATGCCATCCAGCCGACAAACGTGACCGGATGGTGATTCACCGAAAGATACCCGGCGGCCACGGCATTGGTCGGTGTGCCGATGACTGTGGCCATGCCACCGATACTGGCCGCCATCGCCACCGCCAAACCCAACCGCCGCTTCTGGTTGGGGTCGTGCCCCGGCGCATCCAGCCACGGCGCCAGCATCGTCATCAGCAGCGCCGTGGTGGCCGTGTTGGAGAGAAACATGGAGGTCAGCCCGGTAAATCCCAGCACCGCCCAGAGCAAACCGGTGGAGTTTTTGCCCCATCGAGAAAGGACCACCGCGGCCATCCGGCGGTCCAGCCCCCGCTTGGCCAGGGCCAGCGCCAGCACCAAACCGCCGAAAAACAGGGCGATGACCGGACTGGCGACCGGTCGGAGAAACAGCTCCGCATCCCCCAGCGGCCGCGCGAGAAAGATGGATCCCAAAAATATAACCAGGAAGGCGGTCGCAAACGGCGGCACCACCTCGGTGAACCAAAACGTCGCCGCCACCACCAGCAGGGCCGCGGCCATCCTCCGGTTCGTGTCCCACGCCCCGTCCACCAGCAGGCAGGCCGCCGCCCCAGCAACGCCCAGTCCCAGCAGGAACCAACGAAGCTTGGGTTTCAAGCAGCCTGGGCTCGCCGGACCGCATCCTGCCGCGTCCATTCCCAAAGTTTTTCCAGCTCCCCGGCCAGCTCCTTTTTGGCCTTGGTCAAATCATCGCCCGCTCCCACTTTTCGTTTCCCGAAAAAGTAGATCTTCATCTTGGGCTCGGTCCCGGAGGCCCGCACCGCCACGCGGAACCCCTCGCCCAGGTCGAACATCAGCATCCGCTCCTTCGGAATCTCCTTCCCATCCACGTCCCGGTGGTTGCCCTTTTCATAATCCTGCACCCCGACGACCTTTCTTCCTCCCCACTCCTTGGGGGGCTGACCCTGGTAACTTGCCACCGCCCGAGCGATTTGTTTTGCCCCTTCCGCCCCCGGCATCTCTAGGTTGCCCAACTTTTCGAGGTACAGCCCGTGCTTCCGGTAAATTCCGTCCAGTTCCTGCAAAAGATCCCGACCCTGCGACTTCGCCCACGCCGCCGCCTCCACGAACATCAGCACTGCCCCGTTCGCGTCCTTGTCCCGCACGTAGTCGCCACCGCTGTAGCCGTAGCTTTCCTCTCCCCCAAACACGAAAAAAGTGCTCTTTTCGATCCGCCTCCTTCTCCACTCCTCCGCACCCATTTTCCCGCGGCCGCCCGCCTGCTGCTCATAGAGTCCAAGCTTTTCACCGATGTATTTGAAACCGGTCAAGGTGTCGACGCACTTCATCCCCGCCGCCGTTGCCATCTCTTTCTGCAGGTCCGTCGTCACGAACGTCTTGATCAGGCAGCAGCTCTTCTCCTCTCCCGGCCGGATCCAGCCCTTGGCCTTCATTCGGTCAATCCGGTACGCCGCCATCAACGAGCCGATCTGGTTTCCGGTGATCAGCTCGTACTCCCCGGCCGAGTTGCGGAGGGCCACGCCCATCCGGTCAGCATCCGGATCGGTCGCCACCACGAAATCCGCCTTCTCCTTCTTCGCCTGCTCGATCCCCAGCGCCAGCGCCTCGCCGTTCTCCGGGTTGGGCGACTTCACGGTCGGAAACCTGCCATCCCCCTTCTCCTGCGAGGGCACGATGGAGGCCGACACTCCGGCCGACTTCAACATCGCCGGCACGATCCGGATCCCCGTGCCGTGCAGCGGAGAAAAAACCACTTTTAGCTTTGCCCCCTCCTTCTTCAGCAACTCATCCTCGATCACCAGTTCCTTCAGGGCCTCGAGGTAGGCTTCATCCACCTCTTTCCCAACAATCACCACTTTGCCTCCGCCCTTGGGTTGGGGATCGGTCACCACATCTTTCACCGCCTCCACCTCCCGAATAATCCCGGAGGCGTGCGGCTCCACGATCTGAGCCCCGTCGGAGAAATAGACCTTATAGCCGTTGTCATGGGGCGGGTTGTGGCTGGCGGTGATCTCCACCCCCGCCTGTGCCCCCAGGTGGCGAACCGCGAAGGATAGCTCGGGCGTGGACCGGTCCTCCGCAAAGAGATAGGCCGTGCCACCGGCCGCCGCGACCGTGCGGGCGGACAGCTCCGCAAACTCCCGGGAGAAGTGGCGGGTATCATGGGAAAAGACCACCGAGGGCGCGTGCCCGGAAAAGTTCTTCTTGAGGTAGTTCACCAGTCCCTGCGTGGCCCGGGCGACGTTTCCGTAGTTCATACAGTTGGTGCCCACCGCCGGAAACTCCGGCCGACCCAGTGCCGTCGGCTTTCCTTGCTCCGCCTGGGTCACCACCTTGCCGATCGTCCGGCCCCGCAATCCCCCCGTGCCAAACGCCAGCGTCCGGAAAAACCGGTCGTTCAGCTCCGCCCACTCCCCTGCCCCCACCAACTCCCCGAGGCTCGCCTCCACCACCGGCTGGGAGGCAGACGAGGCCACCAGCCGCCGGATATTCTCCGCCGAATCCTGGGAGAGCTGCCCAGCCTTCACCGCCTGCTCCACCGCATCTTTCCATGCCGTTGCCATAAAAAATCAACCTATCCCGACCGGTGTCCGCAGGCGAGTTTCCGCTCCCCCTGCCCTGCGAAGCGACCCGCCCGAAAGGGTTTTGTCGCGAAGCAGGG
>JBBAWG010000071.1:4005-5905 GCA_040397305.1 Methylacidiphilales bacterium
GCCCTGCGAAGCGACCCGCCCGAAAGGGTTTTGTCGCGAAGCAGGGTCATCTTAATCTAAGTCCGTGAAAGCCCGCTGGTTCGTACGTGGAGACTTGGACGGCTTCGTCGGCCTCTTCATCGACAATCTCCTTCAGCTCCTCCTCATCCTCTCCCTCGTTCCTCCCGTCTGCGGCATCCCGGTGGAGATCGTCGTCTCCCGCATCTTGCCGGCCGCCGCTCTCTCTATCCTCCTCGGTAATCTTTTTTACTCCTGGCAGGCCCACCGGCTGGCCAGCCGGACAGGCCGCGACGACGTCACCGCCCTGCCCTTCGGCATCAACACCGTCAGCCTGATGGCCTACATTTTTCTAATCATGGGTCCTCTCTGGCAAAAGACCCAGGACCCCGACCTCGTCTGGGCCGCCGGCATCTTCGCCTGCGCGGCGGGAGGAGTGTTGGAATTTCTCGGAGCGTTTGTCACCGATCCCCTGCGGCGCTGGCTGCCCCGCGCCTCCCTGCTCGCCCCGCTCGCCGGCATCGCCCTCACCTTCATCGCCATGCCGTTTGTTTTCAAAATCTACGCCGCCCCTGCCATCGCCCTCCTTCCCATGCTCTTGGTGGTTTTTGTCTACGCCGGCAAAATCCGCCTGCCTGGTCACCTCCCCACGGGCCTGGCCGCCATCCTGCTGGGTGCCGCCGTTGCCTGGATTCTCAAGGGCCTCGGCCTGGCGGCGGCTGAAACTCCGGCGCCAGCCTCGGCGGCGGGTTTCTATCTTCCCCTTCCCGCGTTCGACAAACTGGTCTCGTTTCTGCAGCGCGAGGGCGTGGGCGCCTTCTTTTCTGTTATCTTCCCCATGGCCCTCTTCAATGTCATCGGCTCGCTGCAAAATTTGGAAAGTGCCGAGGCGGCTGGCGACCGCTACGCCACTCGCTCTTCTCTTTCCGTCAACGGTCTATCCACCCTTCTGGCCGCCTTCCTGGGCAGCCCCTTCCCCACCACCATCTACATCGGTCACCCTGGCTGGAAACGGATGGGAGCGAGGGTCGGCTACTCCGGGCTCAACGGCATCCTGATCACGCTCCTATGTCTGTTGGGCCTGACCGGCACCGTGCTCCAAGTCGTCCCTCTGGAAGTCACCCTCGGGATTCTCCTTTGGATCGGGGTCGTGATCACAGGCCAGGCCTTTTCCGACACGCCCACCAAACACGCGGTGGCGGTGGCCGTGGGCCTGATCCCCTGCCTGGCCGGTTGGGCGGGACTCATCGTGGAAACGGTGGTGCGGGCGAGCGGCGTGCCCTTGGATGCGGTGGCCGCCAAAACGGGAGGGGATCTGGTGCTTTCCGGTTTGTTCGCCCTCGGCCAAGGGTTTCTTCTCTCCAGCATTCTCCTGACCGCCATGGTGGCCTTTGTGATCGACCATCGTTTCCTCGCTGCTGCCGGCATTGCCCTGGTAAGCGCGGCTCTTTCCCTAACCGGTCTGATTCACGGCGTGGCCATCACCTCCACCGGGGCCCAAGCGCTGGCCGGATGGTGGGTCGCCCCCTCCTTCGCCGCCGCCTACCTGGCCACCGCCCTCGTCCTCCTCGCCCTCAAGTTCCTTCCCCAACCTTCCGCTTCATCTTCATCTTAATCTTCCTCTCATGAAAAAACCCCCCAAATACCTCTGCGAGCGCTGCACCAACTGTTGCCGCTGGCCGGGGGACGTGAAGGTTTCCGAAAAGGAGATCAACGCCATTTCCCGGCACCTTGGCCTGGAAGAGGATGATTTTATCCAGCAGTACACCCGGCTGAGATCCGATCGCCGCGGCCTATCCCTAATCGATCAGGCGGATGGAGCTTGCATCTTTCTGGACGGCCAAGACTGCCGGATTCAACCGGTCAAACCTCAACAGTGCCGCGACTTCCCCAACGCCTGGAA
>JBBAWG010000072.1:0-5648 GCA_040397305.1 Methylacidiphilales bacterium
CGGGCACGGCGGCCCCCAACTATCTTCTGACCGGAATGCCGATCAGCGCCTCGGCAGAGATCAGCAAGAAGACGCTGACGGTCACCGCGCAGGTTAAAACCAAGGTGTTTGGCAACAGTGATCCTGTTTTGACCTACAACAGCAGCGGCTTGGTTGGATCCGATGCCCTCTCCGGAAGCCTGGAGCGGGTCACCGGTGAAAATGTGGGCAGTTATGCCATTCAGCAGGGATCCCTGGATGCGGGGTCCAACTACAACCTGAACTACACCGGGGCCAACTTCACGATCACCGCGGCTCCGCTTCCTTTGGTCACCTTCACGCCGCCCGCCAGTCTGGTTTATGATGGATCTGCCAAGAGTCACACTGCTTCGGCGTCCGGAGTCGGTAGTTTTGCTTACCTCTACACGGGATCCAGTCCTTCCTTTTCGGCAACCAACGCCCCCACGGATGCAGGGAACTACCAGCTGGTGGTGACCAGCGCGGACCCCAATTATTCCGGCTCTGCCACGAACGATTTTGTCATTAGCAAGGCTTTGCCTGGCGTCACTTGGACGAATCCGGCGGCGATCACCTATGGGACGGCACTTTCCTCGGCCCAGTTGAATGCCACGAGTCCGGTAGCTGGGACCTTCACCTACAGTCCGACCAACGGGGCGGTTCTCAATGCCGGCACCAACACTTTAACCGCAGTCTTTTCGGCCACGGACAGCAACAACTATGTTTCGCCCTCAACCAACACGGTGATTCTTGTCGTAACGAAAGCGTCCCAGACCCTTACGTTCCCGCCCTTGGCCAACGGTATCGTGGGTGGAAGCTTGACCCTAACCGCGACGAGCGATTCTGGGCTGGCCGTTGGTTACACATCATCTGATACCCATGTGGCGACCGTCACCGGAACGACTCTGAACTATGTAGGGGTGGGCTTAGTCACGATTACGGCCAGCCAGGCAGGCGACAACAATTACGAACCGGCTTCCGATGAGAGCCAAACCTTCTCGGTGCTAACCCCGGACACGCCTTGGGACACATGGGCCGATGCTTATGGGCTGACCAGTCGCACGCAAAATCTTGATCCCGACGGGGACGGGTTTAACAACGCCCTCGAGTTTGCTTTTGGAACCGATCCGACGGTCCGGAATTCCGAGGTGTTCACGGCCGTGACGAGCGGTTCCAACTACGTGGTGACGTTTAAGAAGCGGAAACTGGCCTCGGATGCCACGTACGAGTTCCGTTCGAGCAGCAACCTTTCGCAGGCATTCAGCGCCGGTACTCTCCTGACGGCCGGCCCAACGACCAGCGTGAATGCCGATTACGAGCAGACCAGCGTGAGTATCCCGCTGTCCGGAACCCGCGGATTCATCCGTGGCCAGGCTTCGGTGTTGGTCAGTCCGAGCCGCTGAGTATTTTAGGGACATAGTTGGAATTGTAAGTTTGGATGAGGGGCTGTTGGGCATCACGGCCAAGGATTGCCCGGGAGGCTCTAGAATCGAATCAGGTGGGGCGTTTGGCCAATCAGAAGGCAATGGGTGGAAAAGTTGGTTCTAGGGGGAGGCGATGAAACCCAACTCCTTCAGCACGAGGGATATGAATAGGTAGAGGGAGCTTAAGATCGGGATCGAAAGAAAAGAAAGGTTTGTTCATCAACTATTTAGGGAATATACAACTTAAAAAATATAGGCAAATTGCTAATAACCAACTTATTGCATAAGTTATTGATTCCGAAACAGATTTGTCACAAATACGCCCTTGAAATATTACCAGAAGTGGTTAGGATGAGATTATGACAAAAAGCCTGTCTCTCTTTCTCCTCGTTGCGATAGGTCTGTTTTTTGGGATCGCCAGTGTGCATGCCCAGCGGGTGAAAAAAACCACCACGACGACTTCCAGTTCCACCTCCACCAACTCCACCGTCACCCTGATCAGTAACAAATAAATTCCTTTGAACGCGAAGGGCCATTTCCCTTTCTAACACTCCTAAGAAATGATGAATCCATTTCGCGCTTTTTGTTTGGGGAAGGGGATTCGCCGTTTAGGCGTTAGTCATGGAGGGAAGTTTGTAGCGCTCAGCGCCGTGCTCGTGATTTTCGCTGCGACGGGTTGGGGGCAAATCTCGATCAGTTCTGGTAACAGTGCGTCGGAGAATTTTAATTCCCTAGGCGCATTGACTACCGCACCATTGCCGACCAATTGGAAAGCAGCCAAAAGCAGTACTGCCCGAACAACACCCACAGCGTATTCTTCCGCCGTTTCTGCCGTCGAATTGGCTGCGGGCAATTCTATGTCCAGCTCTGCTGGCAATGGAATATATCGATATAACGCAAATAATAGCACCTCGGAATCTGCATTAGGCGGCCTATCTTCTGGCTCAGCTTCCAAATCAGTCTTTGTCTATGCATATTATCGAAATACAGGCCCCACTTCAATTTCTTCACTCACTATTTCCTGCGATGTCGAACAATACCGTGCTGGAACGACCTCCTTTTCAATCGAGCTTTTTTATTCAACGGACGGAACGACATGGACAGCTTGCGGCGCGAATTTCACCACCGCCATTTCGGCTGACGCCGCTGTCTCTGGCTACACAACTGCACCAGGTGCCACGGTCGCCATTTCAAGCAAGGTTTTCACACCCGCATCCGAAATCCCTACGAACGGTGACTTCTATTTAGCATGGAGATACTCTTGCGCCTCCGGGACCACGACAAGCTTCGCTCAAGCGCTAGGTATCGACAACGTGGTTGTTTCTGCACCTGCGGCAACGGCGCCTAGCACGCAGGCTACAAGTTTTACTTCCTCAAACATCACCTCCTCGGGTGCAACGGTGGGTTGGACACGAGGCAACGGTACAGGTGGGGTGTTGGTGGTGGCCAGAGCGAACGGGGCGGTAAACCAAGATCCAACTGACGGAACGAACTATACCGCTAACGCTACTTTCGGCAGCGGTACCCAGATCGGTACGGGTAACTGGGTGGTCTACAAGGGCACCGGCACTTCAGTAAATCTCGCCGGTCTTAACGACAGCACGACTTATCACTTTGCGGTCTATGAGTACAACACCTCTGGGGCGATGCACAACATGACAGAATTGACAGGAAACCTAACCACCTCGTCTGCCTCCACTCCCACGATCACTGCCGCTAGTGCTACTAGCTTAAGCTCTTTTACCGGCACTGCATCCTCATCGACTTCAGTTGCAATCACTGGGTCTGCCTTGACCGAAAGCATTTCTGCCACAGCGCCCACAAACTTTGAGGTCTCTGCAGATGATTCGACTTGGGGGACTTCGACCTCTCTACCTAGTGCTGGCGGGACTCTGTACATTCGAATTGCTGCCTCCGCATCGGCTGGTTCGCCCTCTGGCAATGTCGTGTTGGCCAGCACCGGCGCCACGGATGTGAATCTCGCCGTTTCGGGAGCAGTCTACAAAGTCGCGCCCACGGCCCACGTCACTGGATTTGGCACCGGCGTGGTCACCACCGCGAATATTCCTCTCGTCTGGACTGCGGCAAGTCCTGCCCCGGATGGTTATCTGATCAAGGTGAGCAGCACGACGGTTGCGAATCCGGTCGATGGCGCCGACTCGGCAGATGACCTGAGCCTTTCCGATGGAGTCGCCCAAGTCAAAGTTACGCCTGGCAGCTCCACAACCTATTCGTCCTTCACAGGATTTGTGGCAGGTACCAGCTACACGTTCGCAATTTTCCCGTATAACAATAGCGGCTCGCAAATCAGATTTCTGACTTCCTCGGCGCCCTCCTTGCAGGCTGTTCTCGCCCTGGCCGCGCCCGCTTCCGTCTCATTATCCTCGGCCACGATCAGCAGCTTTTCGGCCAGCTGGGCTGCGGTCGCTAGCGCCGTTTCCTATCAGCTGGATGTTGCCTCCGACAATCTGTTCACCTCCATGATCACGGGTTACAACGCCCTTTCCGTTAGTGGCACCAATCAAGCGGTGACAGGGCTGGCGCCGAATTCGACTTATTTTGTCAGGGCCCGGGCTGTGAACGGCACTGGCAGTGTCAGCGCGGACTCTCCGACGAATAGTGTCACCACCCTGCATCTGCCTCCTCCGGTCACGGGCAGCCCCACGGGTGTTTCGGACGCCGGATTTACCCTGAACTGGTCGGCAGTCATCGGTGCCACCGATTATCGTGCCGACGTCTACACCGGGGTTTGGGCAACCGATCTGATCATCAGCGAATACATTGAGGGTACTTCCAACAACAAGTATGTGGAGATTTACAACGGCACCGGGCGCACCGTTGATTTGAGCGATTATGAATTAAGGCTCTATGGAAACGGTTCTGTTACCCCGACCGGTACCCAGCTGCTTAGTGCCTTATCGGGTGGACCGACCACACTGGCCCACGGGGCTTGTCTCGTCCTGAAAAACTCCAGTGCGGCGTTGACTTTGCCTGCGGGCGTGACGGCATACCCCAGCAGCACCATCAACTTTAACGGGGACGATGCCTTGGGGATTTGGAAAAAGTCCACCGCGGCCCTGGTCGATGTGTTCGGCACCATCGGATTTGATCCGGGAGCCGGTTGGACTTCCGGATCCTTCAACACGGTTGACAAAACGCTGACACGAAATGCCGCCGTCACGGCAGGAATCACGGTTAGCCCGGCGACCGCGTTTGATGCTCTTCCCACCGAATGGACCCAAAGCAATGTCGACATCGCGACGGGCCTTGGTTCCCACACCATGAACACCACGGGTGTCTTCCTTGCAGGATATGAAAACGTGGATGCTGGCAGCGGAAGCAGCTTGGCCGTCACCGGCGCATCGCCGGTGACCACGTACAGCTATCGGATCCGGGCGACCAGCCCCACCAGCACTAGTGGAAATTCTGCAGTTCAAACTGTGACCACTCCGAAGGCGGATCCGGTCATCACGGCGTGGCCGACCGCTTCGCAAATCAACTATGGTCAGGCCTTGAGTGCGGCTACCCTTAGCGACGGGGCCAGCACTCCGGCTGGCAGCTTTGCCTTTGCCGCACCGGCGACCGTACCCAATAAAATCGGGATCAGTAGCTACCCGGTTGTTTTCACGCCGACGGACACGGCCAGCTACAACACGGCCACCAACGACGTCTCGATCATGGTTAATAGCGTCGCGCAGCCGGTCTACGGCGTGACGGACAGCCAGAATTTTGAGGGATTCACCACATCCGATCTTCTGGAGGGCGCCAACGGCTGGACTTCGGAGGATCCCTATGTTGATCCCGATGACACCTACGCCAACGGGTTCCGTCCGGATGCCGACGGCGGAATCGCGGCCTCCATTGGGGGTTGGATCACCGGCACTCCGGTTTACCGCATGAAATACCAGTTTGATCCCGGCACCAGCGACCGTCTGGTCTTTACCTGGAAGCAGAACATCGAAAGCTCGAACGATCCGGCCGTACCGGCGTCGGATCGGTTCGGTTGGCAGTTCAAGAGTGGGACCAACAATCTTTTCTCCCTGAAAATGATCCAGTACGTGGATAGCAACGGGAACGGCACTTGGGATAAATCCGATGAAACCACGGATCCGGTGACTCCGGCCGAGCCTTTGGCCGGGGACAACGCCAGCCTCCAAGATCAACCGGGTGGCAGCACCGCCGCCCTGGTGACCTCGAATGTGGTTGTGGCGGGCTATAAGGCCGACG
>JBBAWG010000073.1:0-2031 GCA_040397305.1 Methylacidiphilales bacterium
CGGGCGCCGAGCCGGGCCATGCTCCACGCGGTTGGGTTCCAGCCGGACGATTTCCGCAAGCCGCAGATCGGGATCGCCTCCACCTGGAGCCAGGTGACGCCCTGCAACATGCACATCGACGAGTTGGCCCGGGAGGCGGCTGAGGGTGCCAATGAGGCCGGCGGCAAGGCGGTCATTTTCAACACCATTACGATCTCCGACGGCATCTCCATGGGGACGGAGGGGATGAAGTACTCGTTGGTTTCGCGGGAGGTGATTGCGGACTCGATCGAGACGGTGGCGGGTTGCGAGGGGTTTGACGCGCTAGTGACGCTGGGCGGTTGCGACAAAAACATGCCCGCCTGCGTCATGGCGATGCTGCGGTTGAACCGGCCCTCGGTCTTTGTCTACGGGGGTACGATCCTGCCGGGCTGCCTCTACAATAAGAATTTGGACATCGTAAGCGTCTTTGAGGCGGTGGGGCAACGGGCGAAGGGGAAGATCAACGACGAGCAACTGGGCCAGATCGAGCGGTGTGCGATTCCGGGGCCGGGTTCGTGCGGTGGAATGTACACGGCCAACACGATGGCCTGCGCGATCGAGGCGATGGGATTGAGCCTGCCGAACAGCTCGGCCATGGCGGCGGTATCGCCGGAGAAGAGGGCGGACTCCAAGGCGGCCGGTCGGGCAGCCTATGCGGTGCTGGAGCTGGGGCTGCGGCCGCGGGATATCGTCACGCGCAAGGCGATGGAGAACGCGATCACGGTGATTACGGCGCTGGGAGGCTCGACCAACGCGGTCCTGCACTTCCTGGCCATTGCCCACACAGCCGGGATCAAGCTGGAGATCGAGGACTTTAACAAGATCGGCAAGCGGGTGCCGGTGTTGGCGGATTTAAAGCCGAGCGGACGGTTTGTGATGGCGGAACTGGTAAAGATCGGCGGGCTGGTGCCGCTGATGAAGCGGTTGCTAGAGAAGGGGCTGCTCCACGGAGACTGTCGGACGGTGACGGGCAGGACGGTGGAGGAGAATTTGCGGAACTGCGCGGATTATCCTGCCGGGCAGGAGATCATCCGGCCGTTCAGCGATCCCATCAAGAAGACGGGGCATTTGGTGATTCTGCGGGGAAATTTGGCCCCGGGTGGGGCGGTGGCGAAGATCAGCGGCAAGGAGGGAGAGCGGTTCGAGGGCACAGCCAAGGTGTACGGGGCGGAAGAGGAAGCGATGGAGGCAATTTTGGCGGGCAAGATTGTGAAAGGGGATGTGGTGGTGATCCGGTACGAGGGGCCGCGCGGGGGGCCGGGGATGCGGGAGATGCTGGCACCGACGAGCGCGATCATGGGAGAGGGGCTGGGTAAAGACGTGGCGCTGATCACAGACGGGCGGTTTTCCGGCGGGACGCACGGCTTTGTGGTGGGTCACATCACGCCGGAGGCGTACGACGGCGGACCGTTGGCTCTGGTGAAGAGCGGGGACCGGATCGTGATCGATGCGAAGGCGAAGGAGATGAGCCTGCTCGTGCCGGCCGCGGAGCTGAAGCGCCGGGCGAAGGCGTGGAAGCGGCCGAAGCCGAAATACACGCGGGGGGTGTTGGCGAAGTTCGCTTTTCTTGCGCAGGACGCCTCGCATGGGGCCGTCACCGATGGAGGGTTAAGGTTTTAGTTTGAAAAAGGGGCTGGGCGCGGTCGCGCTGTTCCTGGGGTTGGTCATCATGGTGGGGATTGGGGTGCGGGCGTGTCTGGATCTGCCGGGGCGGATGGCGGCACGAACCGCGCAAGGGGTAAGGGAGGGTATTACGGAGGTGTTTGTGGATCTGCTCCATGTAAGGCCGGAGGTGCGGGAAGGGACGAAGGTCACGTGGGGACAGACCTCGGCGCGAACGGAGATCGTGGTCGCGGAGAAGAAGATCAAAGTTGAGTACGACTGGGAACACCAGTGGATGGGGAGCAAAAAGACGATCCGGCTGGGGCAGGAGTACCTGGTGAAGGCGGGGTTCGATTTGGCGAAGCCGTTTTGGGTGGAAATGGGGCCGGGCCCCGGTGAGGCGACGGC
>JBBAWG010000073.1:2131-5036 GCA_040397305.1 Methylacidiphilales bacterium
CCGATGGCATCGCGGACGGCGTCTTCGAAGCGGGAACCGTCATCGAGGAGGTTGATCTCCACGCGCAGGAAGAGCACGGGGATGTCGCGCGGGGTGAAGGGCGGGAAGCGGACGGAGTCCTTCTCGGTGGTGATGAGCGCGAGGCCACGGCGGGCACGGGTCCGGGTGAGGGCGTTTTCCACCTCGGCCACGGTGAAGCGATGGTGGTCGGCAAAGGAGCGCTGGTAGACGATCTCGGCGCCCAGCTTGACCAAGCCCTCGAGGAAACTTTCCGGCACGGCGATGCCGGCGACGGCGCCCACACGTAGTCCGCGAAGGAACGAGAGGGGCTTGGTTTCTCCCGTGATCATATCTTCCAGATGGAGCGGGTGGTGGGCACAGGGAAGGATGCGGGCGTGGCGGTTGTGGCGCCGGATCTGTTTTTCCAAAGCGGCCTGGTCCTTGCTTTGGCACTTGGTGAGGAGGATGAGATCGGCCCGTTTGAGGGCGTCGGGCGGCTCGCGGAGAACACCGCGGGGAAGAACATGCCGGTTCCCAAAGGGATTTTGGCGATCGACGAGGAGAAGGTTGAAGCGGTCGCCAAGGCGGAGGTACTGGTAACCGTCGTCGAGGAGGAGGGTGTCGGCGCGGTAGTGGCGGATGGCGTGGCGGGCGGATTTGACGCGGTCTGAGTCGACGAGAACGGCGACGCCCGGAAGGTTGCGGGCGAGCATGAAGGGTTCGTCGCCGGCCTGGGCGGAGTCGAGCAGGACGGATTTTCCGTCTGAGACGATGCGGGGAGGCGAGGGAGTACGGCCGGGGAGGAAGCGGTCGGCGAGTCGGGTGAGGAGGGGTTTGGGGACGGATTTGTAGCCGCGGCTAAGGATGGCCACGCGACGACCGGCTTCCTGGAGGGAGCGGGCGAGCTTTTCAACAACGGGGGTTTTTCCGGTGCCACCGACGGTGAGGTTGCCGACGCTGATGACGAGGGCGCCGACGGAGTAACGGCGGAGGACGGCGTCGTGATAGAACTGGGCCCGGGCCCGCATGATCCCGGCGTAGATGGTGGCGAGGCCAAGAAGGATGGGTTTGAGGAGAGCCGCCCGGCGGCCGGCGGCCCGGTCGAGGATGACGTCCGTGGCGAACTGCTCAAGGGGTTCCAACGCTCGCAAAGCCATGCCGTAAGGATGGAGGATTTTGGACTAGGTGGAAGGACGAGGATAAGGCCGGAAATTGAGGCGGTTTCCAGGGATTCAATCTAAGTGTGCCAGTTGCGGTGGGGTTGGAAGTCCATCTCGTTCATTGAAGGGTTGGCCCTGCTTAAGTGATCGGTGCGCTTCGCAAAGGGATGGCGATAGGTCGGGGGGTAATCTTTGGTAAACCTTCCCACCGATCATTCACCGAGGGGCGCTGACTTCGAAACCGCTGCCCAAATTTTGCTCATGTCATCCGGCATCCCGATTTCCGTTTCAAAAGGTTCCGACTCCAAACGAAAGGCTAATTTGAAAGAATGTAGACTGTGCCTTGCTAAATTTAGTCTATTTTTATTATCTTTATCGATATAGTTTATAAAATAATCATCATTTTTGCCGTAAATCTTGTCGTTAAGTACAGGATGGCCAAGGTGGTCGAAGTGGGCCCTGATCTGGTGGAGTCGACCGGTTTTAGGGGAGGCCTCCACGAGGGTGATTTCCCCATGTTCGGGGTGGTTGCCGGTGCTGAGGGTATTGAATTCAGTCGTGGCGGGATAGGTGCCTGGCACCACGGCCTGGCGGATATAGATCCGGCTGGGTTGATGTTTGCCGAGCCGGTCTAAGGGTTGGTCGATGACCCCCGATGCGGGGGGTCGGCCATGGACGATGGCGAGGTAGCTTTTGTGAATTTCCCGGCGTTGCTGCATTTTGCCTAAAAGTGAGGCGTGTTCTTTGCCTCGGGCGACGAGAAGGAGACCAGAGGTTTCCCGGTCGAGGCGACTCACGAGGGAGAGGAATTCGCCGGGGTGCTGTTCGCGGAGCCAGTCGATCAAAGTAAAGGTTCCATCCGGCCGAGTGGGATGGACGAGCCAGCCGGCAGGTTTGTCGACGATCAGGAACCTTGAATCCGTGCGGATGATGGTGGGATGGGGAATCATTCGGACACGTAGTTCGTTCGACTATGCATCGATGCCCAGAGTTCAAACGTGGAATTTGGTAGGGCGACCAAGCCCTTGGTCGCCTCATTGCAACTTTCTGGATGAGATCTTCAGCGAGGCGGGCTGGGACAGCCCGCCCCACCTGTTTCTTTCCCGGAGCTATTGGGATATAAAAGTTTTGTGAACCCACGCGAGTTGGCCCGGATCTGCGACCGTATCCTGGAAACCAAAAAGTTCCGGGACTATCCGGGGGCAAGGAATGGTCTGCAGGTGACGCACGGCCGGTCGGTGAAGAAAATCGGCTGGGCTGTAGATGCGGATCTGGCATCGATCCGGCGGGCGGGGAGGGAGAGGGTCGATTTTCTGGTGGTGCACCATGGAATTTTTTGGGGCGATTCGCCGTTGGACCGGAAGATCCGGGCGAGACGGATCCGGGAGGCGAAGCGCCTGGGCGTGGCGATCTATTCCTCGCATCTGCCTTTGGATGCGCATCCGGAGATTGGAAATTCGACAGGGCTCCTGAGGGTTTTGGGGTTGGATCGGGCTAAGCGGAAGCCGTTCGGTGAGGCGATGGGACGGGCGATCGGGTGGAAGGTGGAAGGCGGCACTTGGACAAGGAGTGTTCTGGTAAAAAGATGCAGAACCCTGGGTGGTGGAAAGGTGGCCCTACTTCGCTCCCGGCCCCGACGGAGTCGGGGGGAGAGCTTCGAAGGGCTTGGGGGCCGGGTCAAGGTCATCGAGGGTGGGCCGAGGATTTGCCGGAAGATAGGAATCGTGACGGGGGGATTCGGGGAT